>JAHFUL010000034.1:0-7818 GCA_023265155.1 Acidobacteriota bacterium | reverse complement strand
TAGAAATCGATCTGAACCCCGAGCTTTACCAACCGTGCCGGGAGAATGGCCACCGGCGTCAACCACGCGGCGCCGTTGGTTCCGTACGCGTTGTTGTACGCGACGACGACGCTCGTGTTGAAGGAATTGTACAGGTCGATCATGGCCTTAATCGAAGCAGGCCCGGTCTTGAACGTACGGCCGAACCGCAGATCGACCTGCTGCAGGCGATCCCCCCACAGCGTGCCGGGCGTTACCACGTTGATGGTCGCATTGGCGGTGGGGCCCGCCGAGAGGTTGCGTAAGAGCGACGGGGCGATCACCGCATTGGTCGCCACGTAGCTCGCCCCGATCCCCATCCGGGGCTGTCCTGGATTGACGTTGGGGGCGAGCGAGGTCGAGTTATAGGAGTTCTGATACGTCGCGGCGAAGCTCAGGGCCCAGGGCAACTGATACGATCCGAGGAACTTCACCTGGGTCAGGAACGGCTGCACCTGACGACATTGGCCCGCCGGCGTCTTGGTACTGCCGGAGATCAGCATTTCAGGCAGCTTGTCGACGACGCCGCAGAAGTCATACAGTTCGCGCCCCGAATTGAGGCCGCCCTGCAGCACGGCCTTCGGGAGCCGCAGGTTCATCGTCACGTCGAAGCCTTTATAGTTCTGATGAATGCCGCCGTAATTGTTCGCGCTCGTGCGCACGTTGTCGAGCAGTGAGACGGCCGTGGGTTTCACATCGTAAAGCCCGCAAATCCGTTGCCCTCCGCCGCCGGGCAGCCGCGGATCGCTTGGCCCGGTGATGCAGAAGCTATCGTAATCACCGGCCGTGGTCGCCGCGTTGTCGCTGACCGCGAAGTTGCCGTACGCCCTATAGAAGTACCCAAAGTTCACCGACACGTTGGACAGGAGCTCCTGTTGCACGCTTACCGAGCGCTCCCAGTTGTAGCCGCGCTTACCCCAGCCCTGCGACCACGCCGGATCGTACCGCGACGGGAGGACCGGGGTTCCCCATCTCGCGTTCGGGCTCACGCCGATTTCGCCGTTCACTTGCGGGTTGGTCGGATCGCCCTGGGGAATGAAATCGCCAGGGATGCAAGTCGGACACACCAAGTTGTCGTTCCAGGATCGCTGCAGGTTGCCCCCGCTCGTTTGCGCCGGATTCACAGCGTTTGCCAAGGCCGTGGCATCCCACTCGACGTAGCGACTGACGCTGGCCTTGACCGCCGTCTTGCCGTTCCCGAACAGGTCGTAGGCGACGCCCAGCCGCGGAGAGACATCCCGCCACTTCATCACCGTCCCCGCCGGAAAATCGCGCGCGGGGAAGTAGTTCGTCGCGACCTCGTGCTGCGCCGGATACCCGGAGTCCTGCGTGTCGAGGCGCAGGCCGTAGTTGACCGTCAAACGTCGGACGGTCCATTGATCCTGTGCAAAGATGTCGCCCTTGAGGAAACGCGTTTCTACGGAATTCGGATCCACGCGGTAGGTCACGGCGCTCGGCACTCCATTCAACAATCGGAGAACGTAGGGGCCCATGCCCTGACTGTCCCCAATCGTGCTGAGCCCTCCGTGCCACAGGTTCCCGCCGACCTTGATAGCATGCGCGCCAGTTGTGTACGACACCGCGGCGCGGAAGTAGTCGTGCCAGAACGGGAGATCGACATAGCCGACAGCCCCGAGTGCCGGCGCCGACCGGAAATTGGTGTTGTTCCCGAGCTCGAAGGCCGGCGGCGCCGTGGCGAATTCATTCGGGCCGCCCCACCAGCGCCCCCGCAAGACCTGCCCCCCGACATCGATCAAAAGCTTGCTACTCAAGGGTGCCGTCCAGCCCAGCTGCACGACCGGCTTGTTCACAATAGCCGTGTCGGTGACGGCCTCCGCCGCGTACAGGGTAGCGCCTCCCTTGCCACCCACGAAGTAGTTGTACGTGATGATCTTTGAGAGCTCGAGGCCCAGACTGACCCGATTCCGCGGCGTGGCTTGCCACGTGACGCGGCTGTTCACGCTCTTCTGCGGCTTCGCGTCGAGCGCGGGGTCTTTGGTCGTATCGGGGGTGTACACATAGTCTGTCCTGTTCAGGTCATAGAACATGGTCGAGAATTGGTAGGGACGGAAATCGCGGTAGGTCACAAAGAACCAGAGCTTGTCGCGCTGGATCGGACCGCCGAACGATGGGGCAACATCCACGATGTAATCGATGTCCCCGGCTTTCGGGAGACCTTGCGCCCGCAAGGCATCGGTCACGTTATTGGCCTGCATCGCTTTCGTCGCGAAGTTGCCGAAGACGTTGCCCCGAAACGTGTTGCCTCCCGTTTTCGGCACCATGTTGAAGAGCACGCCGCCCGTTTCCGCTTCCGCCGGCAAGGCCGAATACTGCAGGTTGATTTCCTCTGCCAGGTTCTCCGAAGGCTGGACGCCGATGCTGCCGTCCGCGATCCAGGTCATTTGCGGCATCCCGTCGATCATCAGCTTGAACGCGTTGGTCGCACTGCCGTGATAGATCAACTTCGTCGCGTCGCGCCCGGTCGCACCGCCGACGTCGTGCCCGCCGGAGTTCCCCGTACTGTCGATGCCGGGAATCAGTTTGCCGACCGCCGTATAGTTCCGGCCGGTCGGGATCGCCTCGAGCGTCGTCTTGGGCAGGACCGACTGCTGCGTCACGTTCTGGAGGTCGACAACTGGAGAGGCTCCCGACACCGTAATCGTTTCCGCGAGATCGCCGACCTTGAGCTCTCCATTCACGGTGGCGGTAAACCCCGTCGTGATTTGCACGTTCTCCCGCACCAGCTTGCCGAAACCGGGCAACGTGAACGTGACGGTATACGCGCCCGGCCGCAGCTCGACGATCCGGTACTGCCCATCATCACCCGTGACGACGCTGCGTACCCGTTCGATCAGCGCCGGGCTCGCCACTTCCACCGTGACGCCTGGCAGGACGCCGCCGGTCGCATCACGAACTTGACCGGCGATCACCCCATTGGTTTGCTGCGCGGAGACGGCGCCCGCAACGAGCGTGAGTACGGCCCAGCAGACGGCGACACGCGCTCTCATACTCCCTCCTTCGGCAACTCGATGACCGGTGTTTTGGGCGCCGAACGACCGATGCGCGAACGCGAAAATCGCCACTGTTGCGTGGAGCCTGAGGCGCTGGACGCCGACGGCGCCATCACAGAAACGTCACGTGATGACTCACCGACGTGTGACGCGGCGTTCCCGACGTTCGAAACGCCATCCATCCGCCTCGCAGCCGCAGTCTGACGTGCGCGATTATCACGCAACACCAAGGCGGCGCAACAATTATCTTCAACACATCTTCAAGCCGGTCGGCAGACGGCCATCCAATTCGCCGGATCGACAATCGAGTGCCAGGGGCAACCAGTTGGCCGGGACGCTCTCTTTGTCGCGTACCGCCGACACGCCTCGAATTCGAGGTCATATCGGACCGGACATCCGCGGGTTGTGCATTCCTAGTAATCGATCTGGATCCCGAGCTTCAAGAGCCGCGCCGGGAGAATGGCTGTTGGCGTCAACCACGCGGCGCCATTGGTTCCATACGTGTTGTTGAGAGCAACAGTGGTATTCACGTTCAACGTATTGTAAACGTCGAGCATCGCTCTGAACGACGCTCGCCTGACTTTGAAGGTCCGGTCGAATCGGAGATCGAGCTGCTGCAGACGATCCCCCCACCGCGTGCCGGGCTCGACCACGTTGATGGTCGCGTTCGCGTTGGGGCCCGCCGAGAGGTTGCGATTGAGCCCAGGCGCGATCACTGCATTGGTGGCCACCCAGTTCGCCCCGATGCCCATCCGGGGTTGGCCTGCATTGAGGTTGGGGGCGGTCGACGTGGTGTTGTAGCTGTTCTGATATGCGGCGGAGACACTCAGCGCCCATGGCAATTGGTACGATCCGATTAGCTTCATCTGCGTCAGGAACGGCTGCTCCTGATGGCATTGATCGGCCGGCACTTTGGTGCTGCCCGAAATCAGACGCTCAGGCACCCTAGCGATGGTGTTACAGAAGTCATAGAGTTCCCGCCCGGTGTTGAGGCCGCCCTGCAGCCGGGCCTTCGGCAGCCGCAGGTTCACCGCCACATCGACGCCTTTGTAGTTCTGTTCGACCTTGCCGTAGTTGCTCGCGTAGGTGACCACGTTGTCGACTTTGGAGACGGCCGTGGGTTTGACATCGTAGAGCCCGCAAATCGGATTGTTCCCGCCGTTCGGCAAGCGCGGGTCGGCCGGCCCTGTCACGCAGAAGGCATCGTAGTCGGCGGCGGTCGTGGCCGCATTGTCGGTGATCGAGAAATTACCGTAGGTCCGATAGAAGTACCCGACGTTCACCGACACGTTGGACCGCAGTTCCTGCTGGACGCTCACGGACCGCTCCCAGTTGTAGCCGCGGACGCCCCACCCGCCCTGCGACCATGTCGGGTCGTAGCGCGTGGTGAAGACCGGTTGGCCCCAACTCGCGTTCGGGCTCGGACCGGTGAGCTCGCCGTTGGCGACCGGATTCGTCGGATCGCCCTGGGGAATGAAATCACCCGCGATGCAGATCGGGCACACCAGGTTGTCGTTCCACGTTCGCTGCAGCGAGCCCCCACTGGCTTGCGCAGGGTTCGCCGAGTTCGTGATGGTCGTGGCCTCCCAGTTCACGTAACGACTATCGCTGGCCTTGAGCGCCGTCTTGCCATTCCCGAACAGGTCGTACGACACGCCCAACCGCGGCGACCAATCCCGCCACCGGACCACGCTCCCCGCGGCAAAGTCGCGCGCGGGAAAATAGGCCGTGGCCAGCTCGTGCTGCGCCGGGTACCCCGTGTCGATCGTGTCGATGCGCACGCCGTAGTTAACCGTCAAGCGACGAAAGGTCCACTGATCCTGCGCAAAAACATCTCCTTTGACGAAGCGGTTTTCCACGGCCAGCGGATCCACCCGGTAGGTCACGCCGTTTGGTACTCCATTCAACAACCGGAGGAAGTATCCAACGCCGCCTGAGAGCCCCTGGCTGTTGCCGATGGTGTTGACCCCTCCGTGCCAGAGGTTGCCGCCGATCTTGACCGCATGCGAACCGGTGGTGTACGACATCGCGCCGCGCAGGAAGTCGTGCCAGAACGGGATGTCGGTATATCCGGTACTGCCAAGTCCCGACGCCGAACGAAAATTGGTGCTGGTCCCAAGCTCAATCGCCCCCGGCGCCACGGAGATGTCGTACTGCGGGATACCGACCCAGCGGCCCCGGTAGACTTGCCCACCGACATCGATCAAGAGCCGATTGTTGAGCGGCGCCGTCCAGCCGAGTTGCACGATCGGCTTGTTCCGGATCGTGGTGTTGGCTGTGGCCTCCGGCGCGTTGAGGGTGCCAGCGTTCGAGCCGACAAAGAAGTTATAGCTGGTGACCTTCGCGAACTCGAGGCCCAGATTCAATCGGTTCCGCGGCGTGACTTGCCACGTGATCCGGCCGTTCAAGTTCCGCTGCGGCTTCGCGTCATACGCAGGGTCCTTGCTGCTGTCGGGCGTGAACGCAAAGTCCGTGGGGTTCGTGTCGAAGTACATGGTCGAATATCGGTACGGACGGAAGTCGCGGTAGGTGACGAAAAACCACAGCCGATCGTGCTGAATCGGACCGCCAATCGACGGATTCACGTCGGTGATGTAATCGACGTTGTTGCCTGACGGGATCCCCTGCGCGCGCAAGGTCGGCGTCGAGTTATCGACCTGCATGCTGCGACTCGCCGCGTTACCGAAGAAGGTGGCCCGAACCGTGTTGCCTCCCGTTTTGGGCACCATGTTGAAGAGCACGCCGCCGGTTTCCACTTCCGCCGGCAAGGCCGAGTACTGGATGTTGATCTCCTCGGCGAGATTGTCCGCGGGCGGCGGGCCGACGCTACCGTCCGCGATCCAGGTCATTTGCGGCATGCCATCGATCAGCAGCTTGAAATCGGCGGTCAAGCTGCCGTGAATGATCAGCTTGGTCGCGTCGCGTCCTTGTGCGCCGCCGACGTCGGTCCCGCCGGTGTTTCCCGAACTGTCGATGCCCGGTACCAGTTTGCCAATGGCGGCATAGTTCCGGCCAGACGGCAGCGCTTCCAGTACCGTGCGACCGAGGACCGACTGCTGCGTCACGTTCTGGACGTCGACGATGGGGGAGGCTCCCGATACCGTAATCGTTTCCGCGATGTCGCCGACCTTCATTTCGGCGTTCACGGTGGCGGTAAACCCCGACGTCAGCTGCACCTTTTCACGCACGAACTTTCCGAAGCCGGCCAATGTGAACGTGACGGCATATTCGCCAGGCCGCAGCTCAACGACGCGATACTGGCCGCTGTCGTCGGTTACCGCGCTGCGGACCTTCTCGATCAGCGCCGGGCTCGCGGCCTCCACCGTGACGCCGGGCAGCACGCCGCCCGTCGCATCACGGACTTGACCGGCGATGACCCCGGCGGTGGTCTGCTGCCCCGCCACGACCGTCGGAACGAGCACGAGCGAAGCGAACGCCAATGCAACGGCGAGCCCAACTCTCATAGTTTCTCCTCCAGGGATCGTGTGTGGATCTTATCCAGGGATCAAGAAACCCGGCATGCATGCACCCCAAAGATTTAGGTACAGCACGACGAGCGGAGATTATCACGCAGAATCGAACGTGGCGCGTCATCTATCGAGATCCTGGCGCCGCCGGAAATCAGCAAGCTTCGGCACCGTGGCGACGATCGCGCACAAGTCATAGAGCTCCCACCTCGAGCTGAGGCCGCCCTCGGACAGAAGAATGCGCTTCGCCAAGGATTGAGCCAGCACATCTCGGTGCCCGATGTGCTGTGCTCACCTCACGACGCGGTGAGCTCGACGAGCGTCGTGCGGACGCCGGCGCATCATCGAGCGCGCGACTCGAGGCGAAACATTCCGACGTTCGGGCGGACGAGTCGCTGGAACTTGCGGACGAAGATTTCGGGAGGAAATCGCAGGTCGCCAAGTTTGAGGCTCGGCGACCTGCGGGCGAGTCGACCTTCGGATTGCCTACTGCGCGATCGTGCCGGTGGCATTCCGCTTCGGCACGTATCCGACCGGAATGGTGGCAATTTGCTTCTGCGCGACGATGTCCACCACTGCGACCGTATCGGTCACCGGTTCCGCAACGTAGGCGACCTTGCCGTCCGGAGTCAACGTCAACCAGGCGGCGCCTGCCCCCTTGAGAAATACGGTTCCCGTCACTTTCAAGTCGGGCAGCGAGAAAGTGTAGAGGGCGTTGTTCAACCTGCTGCAGACCACCAGTGTTTTTTGATCGGGAGTGACGGCCATGCCATGAGACGGATCCGAGCCCTCCCGTACCTCGGAGCGTCCTGGCGGCAGGGGCGGATTCTTGATGAGATTGATTTGCTTGTGCGTGGCGAAATCCACAACCGCAAATCCATTGAGCCCGCTCAACTGAGCGAAGATCCACTTCGTGGAGCCATCGGGATTGGCGGAGAATGTCATCGGGCGGATCCCCAGTTCCAGTTCAACGTCCCACACTGGCTCCAACGTGTTGGTATCGGCGACATTGATCGTCTTGCCAGGGATGGAGCCCGCCACGACGTACTTACCGTCCGGCGTGACGTACGCATTGTGGATCGTCCCTTTGGTGGGAATCGTCTTGATCCTCGTCATCGAGGCGGTATCAATCACGTCGACGCCGCCGGGCCCTTGGGCAATCCCGACAAACACGCGCTTCCCATCTTTACCGACCGCCATGTTGTTCGGATGGCCGCTCAGGGGAACCCGTTTGCTCACCTTGAGCGTCTTCGCGTCGACGATGTCGAGCGTGCTCAATGCTTCGTTACTGACATAAATGCGGCTGCCGTCCGGAGCGACTC
>JAHFUL010000033.1:4635-26982 GCA_023265155.1 Acidobacteriota bacterium | reverse complement strand
CAGCTGGCTGGTTCACGCCGTCACCCTGTCACTCCATCACCCCGTCACCCCATCACCCCATCACCCCATCACCCCATCACTCCATCACCCATCACCCCATCACCCCGTCACTCCATCACCCCATCATCCCGTCCCTCCATCACCCCATCATCGTGATTATCGTGGAGACGCCGCCTGGAGGCTAGGGCGGGGTTCCCCTTACAATTGAGCATGCTTCCTACCATTGCACGCGACGGCGACGTCATCATCATGATCGACCAGCGCAAGCTGCCCGTGCAGGAGGTCTATGTGCGCTGCAAGAGCGCCGCACACGTGGCCCGCGCGATCAACACGATGGTGATTCGCGGTGCACCGGCGATCGGTGTCGCGGCGGCCATGGGCATTGCAATCGGCATGCGCCGGAGCACGGCGACCGGGACCCAGAAGTTCGCCTCCGAGTTCTACAAGATCTGCGAAATGATGGCCGCCACGCGTCCGACCGCCGTCAACTTGTTCTGGGCCATCGAACGCATGAAGCGGTCGTTTGCGGCGGCGGCGGAGGCGGGCGAGGGCGTGGACGAGATCAAGGCGCGCCTCGATTGCGAGGCGGAGGCGATCCATGACGAAGATGTCGCGAGCTGCCGCGCGATGGGGGCGTTCGGGGCCGAGGTCGTCCCCCTCGATGCGCACATCCTCACGCACTGCAACGCGGGAGCTCTGGCCACAGCGGGGTACGGCACGGCGCTCGGCGTCGTGCGCGCCGCCGTGGAGGCCGGCAAGCGCGTCGCCGTCTTCGCGGACGAGACGCGGCCGTTCCTGCAGGGCGCACGCCTCACGGCCTGGGAGTTGATGCACGACGGAATCGACACCACCGTCATCACCGACAACATGGCGGGCGCGCTCATGTCTCAAGGTCGCGTGAACTTCGTCGTGGTTGGCGCCGATCGCATCGCGGCCAATGGAGATACGGCCAACAAGATTGGAACCTACGGGGTGGCCGTCCTCGCGCGCGAGCACGAGATCCCGTTCTATGTCGCCGCGCCGCTCTCGACGATCGATCTGCGCACGCCCGATGGCGCCCACATTCCCATTGAAGAGCGGAGTGCCAGGGAGGTGACCCATGTCGCCGGTTCGCAGCTCGCTCCAGACGGCGCCCGTGTGTGGAATCCGGCCTTCGATGTCACACCACACGCGTTCATTGCCGGCATCATTACTGAGCGGGGCATCCTCCGCGCCCCGTACGCGGAGTCGCTGAAGCGCGCATTCCAGCCTCACGTTGGTGCGCTCGTTTAGACGGCCGAGTGCAACGCTACGAGACCCATCCGCGTTGAGTTGACCTGCACATGCTCATGCTCGGCATCGAAACCTCCTGCGACGAGACGGCGGCTGCGGTCGTCGAAGAGACGGGTGACCCCGCGCGTCCGTGGACCGTCCGTTCCAATGTCATCGCCTCGCAGATACCGATCCATCGGGAATGGGGCGGCGTCGTACCCGAACTGGCGTCGCGGCAGCACATCCGCGACATCTGCGGCGTCGTCGAGCAGGCGCTCGGAGAGGCGCACGTGGCGTGGAAGGACCTTGGGGCTGTTGCGGTCACGCAGGGGCCGGGCCTCGTCGGCTCGTTGCTCGTTGGCGTGGCCTTCGCCAAGGCGGCGTCAGTGGCCGCAGGACTTCCGCTGATAGCGGTGCATCACCTCGCGGGCCACATCGAGTCGCTCGTCCTGCAGAACGGGGAGCTGCCACTCCCCGCGGTCGTGCTCGTCGCCTCGGGAGGCCATACGAGCCTCTATCTTGTGAGCGAGCCGGGGCAGTATCACCTGCTCGGCCGCACGCGCGACGACGCGGCAGGAGAGGCGTACGACAAGGTGGCGAAGCTGCTCGGCCTTGGCTATCCGGGCGGGCCCGTCATCGATCGACTGGCCCGCCAGGGCAACGATCGGGCTATCGCTCTTCCCACCACGCGCCTCACGCACGCCGATCGCAACGCGCCGGAGCGGCAGGGCGATCTTGATTTCAGCTTCAGCGGCCTGAAGACGGCCGTTCTGAGGTATGTGAAGGGCAGGCCTGAGGGCAGCAGCCTCTCCGATGCCGAGATCAAGGACATCTGTGCCACCTTTCAGCGGATTGTCGTCAACGCGCTCATCGACCGCTCGTTGGACGCCGTGCGTCGCCACCAGGCAAAGAGCCTCGGCATTGCGGGCGGGGTCTCCGCCAACAGCCGGCTGCGTGAGGCGCTCGAGGAACGCGGGAGGGCGCGCGAGCTTCCAACGTTCGTCCCGAGTCTCGAGCTCTCGACCGACAACGCGGCGATGATCGCTGCGGCCGGTCTGCGCAGGTTTCGCGCAGGCATCACTTCACCCCTTGACATCAATGCCGACGCCGCTCTTCCGCTGGAACCTTGAACCCCACACCTTGAACTTTTCCGATGATCGTCTTCACCGACTACTTGTGGTTCAATACCAGAACGCACCAGGAATTCATCCGCATCACGGACCACGTGTCGGCGATCGTGAAGAAGAGCGGCGTGACGGAAGGCACCGTGCTCGTGTCGGCGATGCACATCACGTCGGGTGTCTTCGTGAACGACTGGGAAAACGGCCTCGTCCACGACTTCCAGGTGTGGCTCGAGAAACTGGCGCCGGCGGGACTCGACTATCACCACCACCAGACCGGCGAGGACAACGCCGACGCGCACTTGAAGCGGACCATCATGGGACATCAGGTGACGCTCCCCATCACCGGCGGGACATTGGATCTCGGTCCGTGGGAGCAGGTGTTCTACGCAGAATTCGACGGACAGCGAAAGAAGCGCGTCATCGTGAAGGTTCTGGGAATCTGATTGAGAAGCTTTCCCGACCGTCCGGTCGTTGGGGTCGGCGCCGTCATTCTCGATGGCGATCGCGTCGTGCTGGTGAAGCGCGGGCAGCCGCCCCTTCAAGGGGAGTGGAGCCTGCCGGGAGGCGTGGTGGAGCTCGGCGAGACCCTCGAGGACGCGGTCGCGCGGGAGGTGCTGGAGGAAACGGGGCTCGACATCGACGTCGGGCCGGTCGTCGAGGTGGTGGATCGCGTCCATCGTGTGACGGACGGTCGCGTCGAATACCACTACGTCATCATCGACTACCTCTGCACATGCCGCGACGATCGGCCGCTGGTCCACGGGTCGGACGCGGCCGATGCCCGCTGGGTACAGGCCGCAGACCTCCCCACGTACCGAGTCACCGCCAGAGTCATCGCGGTGATCCACAAAGCGCTTGAGTTATCCGTAAGGAACTTCTAAGGTAGTCCGCGCAAAGGGTCCCGGGCAGGTAATGGCACCTTGAGAAGAGGACATCATGGCTCGTTTTTTCATCGCCGGGCTTGCGGGGGTACTACTCATCACGGCGGCACCTGTCGCGAAACAGACGCCGGCGCCCGGTTCGCATGCGATGGTCGAGCTCGACGTGTCGGTCACCGACAAGACCGGAATCCTTACCGACCTTCGTCAGGATGAGTTCCAGGTCCAGGACGATGGCAAGAAAGTGGAGCTGAAAACCTTCACGTCGGTCGTGGCGCGTGGTTCGACGGCTCAAGGCGATGGACGCGAGATCGTGATCGTGCTGGACGACGCGGGGGTGCCGATGGCTGGCACGCAGGCCATGCAGCAGATTGCCAATGTCTTCGTGGCCAATGCGCGGTCGGGCGACACTGTCTCTGTCGTGCGGCTTCACAAGACCGACGACGAAGTGAGCAAGGATCGCCAGGTCGCCCTGTCGCGAATCGCGGCGTTTCAGTCGGGCGCGATTCCCTTCTTCGAGAACGAAACCACCGAGGACATGCTGCGGCTGGTCGTGAAATTGTCGAACCATTGGGCGGAGACGCTGCCGCACCGCCGCAAGGCCATCGTCTGCATCGGCTCCCCTGCGGTCTGCCTCCCTGACGAGCGGGAGTCCACGGCGCCTCGCGATCAATATTCCACCTGGGTCGATGCGATGAGCGCTGCCGGTCGTGCCAATGCGGTGGTGTACGCGGCGATTCCTGGCCGGTTCACGCTGGGGGGCGGCGGGCTCATCGAACGAACCGGCGGCGAGGCCTTTGGAGGCACATCAAATTTCGTCCCGGCGGTGGAGCAGGTGTACGGCGATTTGAGCCAGTACTATCTGCTTGGGTACGAGCCAGCGACGTCCAAGAAGGACCTGCGGTCCATTTCCGTCAGGGTCAACCGGAAGGGCGTCACCGTGCACACGCGCAACAAGCGGGGGAAATAGGCGATTTCCGACCCCCATGAACCTCGTTCGCGACGATGCCTGGAAGCTTCTCACCGAGTACACCAAGGGCGAGAGCCTGCTCAAGCACGCGCTGGGGGTCGAAGCCGCCGTACGCGGCTACGCGCGGAAGTTCAGCGAGGACGAGAACGACTGGGGCGTCGTCGCCCTTCTTCATGATTTCGACTACGAGCGCTGGCCGAGCGCTGATGATCATCCGTTCCGGGGCAGCGAGATCCTTCGGGAACGAGGCTATCCGGAGTGGGTGATCCGCGCGATCCTGTCGCATGCCGACTACAGTGGTGTCGCACGCGAAAGCCTTCTCGAAAAAACACTGTTCGCCTGCGATGAGATGGCCGGTTTCCTCACCGCGGCGGCGCTCGTGCGCCCAAGCAAGAGCGTGATGGACCTCGAGCCGTTTTCCGTCGTCAAACGCATGAAAGACAAGGCGTTCGCACGCGGCGTGAAGCGCGAGGACCTCCGGGCGGGCGCGGAGCTGCTGGGGCTGCCGCTCGATCAGCACATTGCGAACGTCATCGCTTCGATGCGCGAGCAGGCCGATGCCTTGGGCCTGCGCGGGACCTTATTGCCTCCGGCATCCGTATAATCCCTTCGGTGCCCGAGCTCGATCCGGTCGTCTCCCTCGAAAACGTCACCGTCATGTACGGAAGCCAGGCGGCCCTGCGCGACGTGTCGACGGTCTTTCCGGGCGGAGCGGTGGGACTGCTCGGGCCAAATGGCGCCGGCAAGAGCTCGATGATCAAATCGCTTCTCGGGTTGATCGTCCCGAGCCGCGGGCGGATGCGCGTTCTCGGCCTGGATGTCGCCCACGCCGCGTTGCAGATTCGGGCGCGCGTCGGCTACATGCCGGAAACCGATTCCCACATTCCCGGAATGAACGCGGTCTCCTTCGTCTCCTACTGCGGCGAGCTGGCTGGTCTGCCTCGCGTTGACGCCCTGCAGCGCGCCCACGAAGTTCTGTTTTACGTCGGCCTCGGCGAGGCGCGGTATCGCAACGTCGAGACCTACTCGTCAGGCATGAAGCAGCGGATCAAACTGGCGCAGGCGCTGGTGCACGATCCCGATCTTGTGTTCCTGGACGAGCCGACCAATGGCATGGATCCGAAGGGGCGCGACGAGATGCTCGATCTCGTCCGCGATCTCGCGCTGGCCAAGAACGTCAACGTCATTGTCTCGTCGCATCTGCTGCCCGACATCGAATACACCTGCAATCACGTGGTGGTGATGGACAAGGGGCAGATCGCGACCGCGGGGCCGATTGCGGGTCTCAAGGGGCCGCAGGGGCGGGTCTTCGAGCTGCGCTTTAAAATACCGGCTGCCGCCGGCATGTCACCTATCGCCGGCATGTCGGCTGCCGCCGGCACGTCGGTTGGCGCCCGCACGCCGGTCACATTTGATTCGTTCCTGGAGCGCATGCGTCTCGCGGGGCTCGAGTGCCACGCCACCGAAGACGACGTGATGCGTGTCTTCGTGCCTGGCGAGGGCGGCGCACGCGACATTTTCGCTATCGCCGCCGCCGAGCGTGTGCAGATCCGCCATCTGCGGCCGAGCGTGCCGACCCTGGAAGACGTGTTTGCCAGGGCCGTGGGGGAGGATTAGCCCGTGCCCATCCACGACCAGGGCTATCGGCACTACGGCGGGCAGCGGTCCGCGCCCGGACGGCGGTGGGCGGTCATCGCGCGCGCCGGCGTACGGACCATGTTCTCCAAGCGCGCGTTCATCGGCTTGCTGCTGCTCTCGTGGCTCCCGTTCTTCGTTCGCGCAGTGCAGATCTACATATCGACCAGCGTGCCGCAGGCGGCCGCGCTCGTACAGGTGACGCCGGCCACATTCAAGGATTTCCTCGAGCAGCAGAGCATCTGGGTCTTTTTCATCACGGTCTACGTCGGCGCCGGTCTCATCGCCAACGATCGCCGCGCCAATGCACTCCAGATCTACCTGTCCAAGCCGCTCACCAGGGTCGAGTACATGTTCGGCAAGCTGGCGATTCTGATGGGCTTTCTGCTGCTGGTCACGGGCGTGCCGGGGCTGATGCTGCTCGTTCTGCAGATCCTGTTTACCGGCGAGCTGACGTTCTTCCGTGAAAACCTCCATCTCTTGCCTGCCATCACGCTCTTCTCCGTCATTCAGGCGCTGACGTTCTCGTCGACGATGCTGGCGCTCTCGTCACTGTCGAAGAGCAGCCGGTATGTCGCGATTCTCTACGCCGCGGTGATCTTCATGAGCCAGGCCATCTACGGCGTGTTGCGGCAGGTCACCGGCGATACGAACGTCGCCTGGGTGTCGCTCCCGGCCAACATGACACAGGTTGGCTCTGCGATCTTCCGCGTGCCGCTGCAGTACAAGACACCCTGGCCGGTTTCGCTGACGGTGCTTGCCGGTCTCATCCTTGCCTCGGCAGTGGTGCTGGAGCGACGCGTGCGGGGTGTGGAGATTGTCACCTGATGGCGGCCATCATTGCCGCCGACCATGTGTCCAAGTGGTACGGCCAGGTCATCGGCCTGAACGACGTGACGCTGACCGTGCCTCCGGGAATCACCGGCCTGCTGGGTCCGAACGGCGCGGGCAAGTCGACGTTCATGAAGCTCGTGACCGGTCAGCTGAAGGCGAGCAAGGGCGCGGTCACGGTCCTCGGCGAGCCCATCTGGGGAAACCCATCGCTCTACTTCCGGATCGGTTTCTGCCCGGAACAGGATGCGTTCTACGACCGGATGACCGGCCTCGAATGGGTCACCGCGCTCGTGCGCCTGAACGGCGCGACCGAGGCAGAAGCGGCGGCGATGGCGAACCGCGCGCTGGACTACGTCGATCTGGCCGACGCGGCAGGCAAGAAGATTGGCGCGTACAGCAAGGGCATGCGGCAACGGGTGAAAATGGCTCAGGCGCTCGCGCACGACCCGGAACTGCTGATTCTCGACGAGCCGCTGGGGGGCATGGACCCGATTGCGCGCCGCAAGACGATCCGGCTCATCAAGGAATGGGGCCGATCGGGCAAGAGCGTTCTGGTGTCGAGCCACATCCTCCACGAGATCGAGTCGATGACCTCGAACATCCTGCTCGTCAATCAGGGCCGGATCCTCGCTGAAGGGAACATCCACCAGATTCGCGACCTGATCGACGAGCACCCGCACACGGTGTACGTGAAGGCCGACCAGACGCGGGCGCTCGCGCGCGCCTTCCTCTCCGAGGACGATGTGCTGAGCATGAAGTTCGAAGATGGGGCCGTGATCGTTCAAACCGCGCGTCCCGATACGTTCTATGCGCGGTTGACCGCGCTTGCGGCGTCGGGCGAGCTGGGAGCGATTCACGAGGTCACCTCGCCCGACGACAACCTCCAGGCGGTATTCGAATACCTGGTGAAATCGTGACCAAGCCGTCGATGATCACTTCGGCCCTCCGCATTTTCGACCTGTCGCTCGGTCAGATGCTGTGGTCGCGCCGCTCTGTGTTTCTCGCGCTCCTGGCTGGCGGCCCGGTGGGGCTGGCGCTCGGCATTCGCGTGATCCTGTTGTTGACGCCGGCTCAGCTCCCCATGGTCAACGGTGCGCGCATGAGCGGGACCGCCATCTTCGGTCTGATCATCTGGCTCTTGTATCTCCGCTTCATCATTCCGGTGCTCGGCGCTTTCTACGGCACGTCGCTGATTGCCGACGAAGTCGAAGACAAGACGATCACGTATCTGTTCACGAGACCGATCCCGCGTGGCGCCGTGCTGGTCGGCAAGTACCTGGCGTATCTCCTCTGCACGATTCTGCTGGTCCTTCCCTCGGCGGTGATCGTCTACTTCATCGTCACTCCCCTCGGAGGCGGCAGCATCGGTGAACAGTTTCCGTCGCTTCTGTCGGACCTTGGAATGCTCGCGGTGGGGCTGGCGGCGTACGGCGCGCTTTTCGCGCTCGTCGGCGCCACTTTCAAGCGGCCGCTCGTCGTCGGTCTCGTCTTCACGTTCGGGTGGGAGCCCGGGGTGCTGATCTTTCCGGGGTACCTGAAGCACGCAACCATCGCCTTTTATCTCCAGGCGCTCGTGCCCCACGCGATGCCGAACGAGGAATCCGTGGTGGGCGGCATCCTGCAGCTGTTCAACGAGATCCCACCGCTCGAGACCAGCCTGGCGTCACTCGCCGGGATTACCCTGGTTGCTCTTTGGCTGGCGAGTCGTGCCACCCAGACCCGCGAATTCGTGCTCGATCAGTAGAGCGAGGCCCTTGAATTCGTAGGCGCGACCTTCAGGTCGGGCAAGACCTTGAATTTCGTAGGCCCCGACCTTCAGGTCGGCGAGGCCTTGAATTCGTAGGCCCGCCCTTCAGGTCGGGCGAGGCCTTGAATTCGTAGGCCCCATCTTCAGATCGGGCGAGGCCTTGAATTCGTAGGCCCGCCCTTCAGGTCGGCCGAGACCTTGAATTCGGAGGCCCGACCTTCAGGTCGGGCGAGGCCTTGAATTCGTAGGCCGACCTTCAGGTCGGGCGAGGCCTTGAATTCGTAGGCCCGACCTGACAGCTCGGGCGAGACCTTGAATTCGTAGGCCCGACCTGACATCTCGGCGAGACCTTGAATTTCGTAGGCGCGACCTTCAGGTCGGGCGAGACCTTGAATTCGTAGGCCCGACCTTCAGGTCGGGCGAGACCTTGAATTCGTAGGCCCGACCTGACAGCTCGGGCGAGACCTTGAATTTCGTAGGCGCGACCTTCAGGTCGGGCGAGACCTTGAATTCGTAGGCCCGACCTTCAGGTCGGGCGAGACAGTCCAGTTGGAACGTGGCACCAGCCTCGTTCGTATACAAGCCCGAGGCACTCCATGACCACCAGAACCCGCTATTTCGTGATTACTTCGCTGCTGGTGATGTTCGTCGGCGTCGGCACCGGGCTGGTGGCTTACTACGTCGGGATCCCAGGGGGCGTGCTCTCCCAGCAGGCCGGCATCGAAGACCTCAAAATCCTGCCAAGCGATGCCCAGCTGGTGGCTTACGCCAATGTACGCGACGTCATGGACTCGGAACTGCGCCGGAAAGTTCGCAACGCCTTGCCGATTGCCGGGCAGGGGCAACAGGAAATCGAGGATCGCACCGGCATCAACATCGAGAACGATATCGATGAAGTTCTCGCCTGCCTCGCACCTTCCCGTGGCGCCCAGATGCCGGCTTCCGTGCTCGTTGTCGCTCAAGGCCGCTTCGATACGTCGAGGATCGAAGGACTGATGCGCCAGGCGGGCGCTCACGTCGAGGAGTACAACGGAGCGCGGCTGATTGTCGCGAGTGACACTTCCAGGCCTTCCACCGACCAGTCCCCTGCATTGAGCTCCGCCGACACCTTTTCGGTCGCGTTCGTGGCGCCCGGCAAGGTCGCCCTCGGGAGTCGATCGCTGATTCGAGCCGCCATCGATCAGAAGACCTCCGGGCCGGGCGTGACCGGGAACGTTGAATTGATGCGCCTGGTGCGATCGTTCGACGGCGGCGACGCCTGGGCCGTCGGCCGGTTCGATGCCCTGGCGTCCCAGGCGCGCCTGCCGGCCGGTCTTTCGAGCCGGTTGCCGGCCATTACCTGGTTTGCCGCGAACGCGGAGGTCGATACCGGTGTACGCGGGATGTTGCGGGCCGACGCGCGCGACCAGCAGTCAGCGGATGACCTCCGGGAGGTCGTTCGGGGCTTTATTGCGCTGGCCAGGCTCCAAATCGCCTCGCAACCGGAATTGAAGGTGCTGGTGGAGTCGCTGTCGCTCGGCGGCACCGGAACAACCGTCTCGCTGGCCTACGATGTGCCGGGACCACTGGTGGACATGCTCGGATCGGCCGCTGGAATCATGCAAAACAGGCCGAAAAGCACGCCAGACGCCAAGTAAATAGAATCGGTCCTCCCGCCGTAACTACTAGCTGACGGATGTCGCTAGTAGTCCCCATGACAGATCTGGTGTTTTTCTACGGCACATTGATGAGCGGCTTCAGGCGGCCTGGCCGGATGCAGCTCGATCGGCAGCTCAGGCCGGTGGGCCACGGCTGGATTCACGCGACCCTGTTCGACTTGGGAATCTATCCGGCGGCGATCCCCGCGGATGATGCGCGCGTCTGGGGCGAAGTCCACCAGATGCTCGATTCGGACGCCGTGCTGAGGGAGCTCGACGAAATCGAGGGCTACAGCGCCAGCGAGCCCGACACCAGCCTCTACACCCGGGGCGTCACTCCGTTGACTTTTGAGGACGGACGCGTGGCACCGGTCTGGGTCTATTTCTATAACGCGCCGCTCGGCCGGGCGCCGCGCATCGAATCGGGCGACTACCTCCAGCACCTCAAAATAAAATAGCCCAGGACGTCTGCTCCTGCATTGACCACCGCGGCCACCAGCCCGGCAGTGCGCCGACCTCACTCGGCCCGCCGTCCGTCTCTGATGGCATCGATGAACTCGGAAATCACGAGGAACACCCGGTCCGACGGCTCGACGAACTCGAGACCCGAGCGATACGTGACCAGCTCCTGATCCATGTCGGAAATGCTGCAATGGGCGACGCGCCCCTTCAGCACGACCGATCGATCGCCGAGCGCGAGTCGGACATCGTGAAGGGAATCGACGTGAAGAGGAAAGGCCGTTTCGACTTGCGCGCCGAGGCGGCTGATTTCCTTGATCACCATCGGCTGGAAGACCATCACCTCGCCGCGGAGCTCACCCAGGATCTCCACACGCTCCCCGTCGCGCTTTTTGCTGTACTCTGGTGGCTGCAGGGGAGCCCCGGACCGACTGCCGTCGTCCGATGTCGCCATCCGGCGCGACTATAGCACGGTCAATTCATCTAGATAGCGGACTTGGGAGTAGGCGCGCCCGGACGATTCGACGAACACGATGTCGTAGTGACCGGCTTCGAGCACCGTCTTGAGAAACTCGAGGGTCTCACGGCCGTTCACGATTACCACCTTCTGGGGCTGTCGCCCTGTTCGTCAGCATCGTTGGTCCGTCTCCTCGGACGCCCCCGTAGCCCCAGGAATCGTGCCACAGCCGACGAGCCTGGAAGACGTGGAATAGACGGATTTCCAGACCTGCGCCTCGCGTTTCGTCGCGCAGTGACCGCAGAATGAGCCAAGCCCGTACAATGTCATCGCTTGCAGCCGATGCGGATTGCGGTCATTCCCGGGGACGGAATTGGTGTCGAGGTGACCGCTGAGGCGGTAAAGATCACGCGCGCCGCGGGACTCGTCTTTGGTCACCCGTTGGACTTCGAGACGCTGCCCTGGAGTGCCACCCATTTCCTCGAGAGCGGCGTCACGATTCCATCGGATGGCTATGAGCTGCTTCGAGGCTTCGACGCGATTCTTGTGGGAGCGCTTGGCGATCCGCGCGTTCCCGACAATCGACATGCGCGCGACATCCTGCTCGGCACTCGCTTCGAGCTCGATCTGTTCGTCAACTATCGGCCCGTGCGGCTCCTGGACGAGCGGCTGTGCCCGCTGAAAGGGAAAGCGCCGTCCGACGTCAACTTCGTGGTCTTCCGCGAGAACACTGAGGGTCTGTACGTCGGCGTTGGCGGCCGCTTCAAGCCAGACACGGACCAGGAGATTGCCGTTCAGGAAGAAATCAATACCTACAAGGGAGTCCATCGCATCGTGCAGCATGCCTTCGAATTCGCAAGAGCGAATGGCGGGCTGCGAGTCTGCATGGCCGACAAGAGCAATGCGATGCCTCAGGGTCATGCCCTGTGGCAGCGGGTGTTCAGGGACCTTTCGGCGCAGTATCCCGAGATCGACGCACGGCATCTCTACATCGACGCCCTCGTGTTGCTGATGGTGCAGGATCCGTCTCAGTTCGACGTGATCGTGACCAACAATCTGTTCGGCGACATCATCACCGATCTCGGTGCGGGGCTTCAGGGCGGGCTTGGGCTCGCGGCGTCAGGGAATCTGCATCCGGGACGAACGTCGATGTTCGAGCCCGTCCACGGCTCTGCGCCGCTCCTGGCCGGAAAGAACGTCGCGAACCCTGTCGGTGCGATCTTGTCCGCGGCGCTGATGCTCGAGTACCTCGGTCTAGGTGACGCAGCCTCCGCGATCGAACGCGCCGTGCGCGAGGCGGTCGTCGCCCGTCAGGGGACGATGGACATCGGCGGAGCCCTGGGGACGCGGGAGACCGGCGACTACATTGCCCGAGTGATCATGGCCGGCCGATCGTAATTCGCAGTACTCGTAGCGCAGACCTTGAGGTCTGCCGTGTCAGCAGGACTGAAGTCCTGCGCTACGAGTACCTGCAACCGCCACGGCAGGGCTGAAGTCCTGCGCGACGAGTATCGAGATTCGGCAAGCTGATGTGAGAATACACGCATGGAGATTCGAACCGTCGGTGTACTGGGATGCGGGCTGATGGGATCGGGCATCGCCCAGATTTGCGCGGCAGCGGGATACAAGACGATCGTTCGCGAGGTGAACGAGCCGGTGCTCGAAAGGGGTCTCGGCCGAATCCGCAAATTTCTGGACGAGGGCGTCAGCAAAGGCAAGGTCACCGAGGCCGCCCGGACGGCGACGCTCGGTCAGCTTTCGGGGACGACGAGGTTCGACGAGATGGCGGCGTGCGACGTCGTGATCGAGGCGATTGTCGAAGACCTCGACGAGAAGCGGACGACGTACGCGGCCCTCGAGTCCGTCGCGCCCGAGCACACGATCGTGCTCTCGAACACCTCGTCGCTCTGCATCACCGAGCTCGCGGCGGCCACCAGACGCCCGGATCGGTTCGGCGGCCTGCATTTCTTCAGTCCGGTTCCGCTGATGAGACTCGTGGAGGTCATCCGCGCGCTCACGACGAGCGATGAAACGTTCCAGACGACGTTCGCGTTCGCGCAGTCACTGGGGAAGGAGCCGATCAGCGCGCCCGATCGCCCGGGCTTCATCGTGAATCGTCTGCTGGTGCCGTATCTGCTCGACGCGATCCGGGCGTACGAGAACGGCCTCGGCACGCTCGAAGACATCGACAAGGGGATGAAACTGGGCTGCGGCTACCCGATGGGACCGTTCACGCTCGTCGATTTCGTCGGCCTCGACACGACGTATTACATCGCGAACATCATGTTCGCGGAGTTTCGCGAGCCCGCCTACGCGCCTCCGCCGCTCCTCAAACGGATGGTCCTGGCGGGACGTCTGGGCCGCAAGTCGGGCCGCGGCTTCTATAGCTATTGAATGCCGGACCTCAGAAGGTCCGGCCCGCAGGTAAGGTCCACCTACAGGTCCGGCCCGCAACTCAAAGCCTGGCGAGCAGTGCGCGCGCCCGCTGTTTGAAGTCCTGGTCTTCGGCCGCCCATTCCGGGTTGAACGGCGCGTCAAGAACCTGCTGCAGTTCGCGGCGCGCCTCATCCTTGCGTCGCTCGTCGACGAGCACCTCGGCGAGGAAGAAGTGCGTGATCGTGCTGTGCTCGTCGTATTTCAACGACGCTCTGAGATGTTCTTCCGCACGCTTGTTGCTGCCGCCGAACAGCCGCGGCACCCTGAAGTACCACCGGCCGAGCGCCCGGTTCGCCGAACCGGCCATGAAGCCCGGATCGAGGCGAAGGACTGTCTCGAGCTCGCTCTTGATGGCCCCCCGGTACTTGAGTCCCTGTGAGAGGCCGAAGGATTCCGCAAGCGCGCCCATGTTGGCGGCGATCCAGAAGTGCCCTTCCGGCCGCGAGGGCTCGAGCGAGACGGCTTTCCGTCCGGCGTCGATCCCTCGCTCGAGGAATTTTCGCCGGTCCTGCCCGGCGGCGTGGCCGCCGAGCCAGTAGCAGGCGCGCGCGAGCTTCGACGCCGCGTCGAACGACCGCGGATGCTCCGCCAGTTCCGCCGTCCAGATGACGGCGGCGCGTTCGGCGCTGGCGGGATTGGCGCGGTCCGCGTACAGCGCATCCGCGTCTTGTCCGAAGGCCGGCGCCGCCGTAATGGAACCAAACACGCAGATATAGAATAGAGCCATGCAGGAGCTGATCAGGACGCTGCTCGAGGAGCTCGGCGAGAATCCGGGCCGCGAAGGGCTGGTCGATACGCCGAAGCGCGTGGAGAAAGCTCTCAAGTTTCTGACGAGCGGATATGAAGCCGATATCGACCAGGTGTTGAACAACGCGCTGTTCGTGGTCGATTATAGCGAGATGGTGATCGTCAAGGACATCGACTTCTACAGTCTGTGCGAGCATCATCTGCTGCCGTTCTTCGGCAAGTGCCACATCGCCTACATCCCGAGCACCCGGGTGATTGGACTCAGCAAGATCCCGCGGCTCGTGGACGTCTTCAGCCGTCGGCTTCAGGTCCAGGAGCGCCTCACCAATCAGATTGCCGACGTGTTGCGCGACAGGATCGCCCCTGTTGGTGTGGCTGTCGTCATGGAAGCCACCCACCTGTGCATGTCGATGCGCGGGGTCGAGAAGCAGAATTCCTTCGCGGTGACGAGCGCGATGCACGGCGCTTTCCGCAACAATGCCCGGACGCGGATGGAGTTTCTCGAATTGATCAAACTGAGAAGTGCGGCCGCCACGGTGCAGACCGCGCCCTCCGGTGGACTGGCATGCGTCGGCGAAGACTGAAACCGAGACCATTCGTCGCCGCCCTGTTGGTGATCGGTCACCTGAGTGCGGTGGCGGCCGGGCCTGCGCAGCGGCGCGGCGGTGCGACCCCGGCCCGGCGGCCCGCCACGCCAACCGCCGCCCCGCTGAAAAAAGAAGCGCCGCAGATGACCTGTCCCGCGCCGCTCGGCCTGGGCGTGACGACCAAGCGCAGCTTCTGTGACGTCCTGACCGGACGCCTTCCGGCGGAGGGCGTTCTCATCTTTCTGCCGGCGCACGTCGGGCCGGTCACGCTGTCGTTCGATCTCCACAATCGCCACATTTACTCAGAGGAGCCGGCACAGCCCAGGCGCGTGTTTGCGCGCTATACCGCGACGATTGGAGCGCTGACCTCCGACAACACGCTCATCAGCCGCGCCGCGATTCAGAGCGAGTTCAGAACAGCGGCCGATTTGTTCGATCGCATCGGCGGGGGTCCGGGGCCGGGCGGGCTCAAGGCCGTCGCACCGACCGGCGCGCAACAGGTCGTGATCATGGTTGCTGAAGCCGAGAATCAGGTGAGTCTGCTTGGCGAAAAAGTCACCATCGAACGCGCGGACGGTCCGGCGACGTACTCCTCGATCGGCCGTCCCATCGCCATTGTGAGCAACGTGATGATCGAATACCGGCCGGCTCCCCCCACTCCGGCAACGCCGCCTACCCGGGGGCGCGCCCGCGGTTTGTAGAGAGGGGTCTCGGGTCTCGAACCCAGGCCCGAAGGTGTAGGCCCGAAGGTGTAGGCCCGAAGGTGTAGGCCCGAAGGTGTAGGCCCGAAGGTGTAGGCCCGAAGGTGTAGGCCCGAAGGTGTAGGCCCGAACTTCAGTTCGGGCGTTCGGCCGTTCGGGCGGTCGGGCGTGTCCGGGCGCTCGGGCGTGTCAGAGCGCTGCAATCAATAGACACGCCCACCCGGCCAGGAACGCCAGTCCGCCAAGTGGGGTGATCGCCCCAAAGAGCGTGATGCCGGTGAGCGCCAGCACGTACAGACTCCCTGAAAACAGCACGATGCCACCGCTGAAGAGCCATCCGGCGGCCGCCAGCAGGCGGCCGCTGGCTCGCCCCATCAGGGCGGCGGTCGCCAGGATCGCGACGGCATGAATCAGGTGGTAGCGGACGCCGGTCTCGAAAACCGCCAGCATATCGGTGGAAAGGCGCGCTTTCAGGACGTGCGCGCCGAAGGCGCCGAGCGCCACGCCGACAAAGCCGGCCAGCGCGGCGACAAACATGAACGTCCGGTCCATAGCCAGCCATCATACCGGAGGGACCGGGAACCTTTGCCAGTTGGCTTTCGTCCTTACACGGGTTAGGCTTGAGTACAGTTAGGCCTGCTAAGGAAAAGGAAGAAAAGATGTTGAAGCTTCACAAAACGTTGGTTCTGGTGCTCGCGGCGGTTGCGGTGATGATGCTCCCGATCGCCGCGGCGGCGCAGGTCAAGCCCGAGGACGCGGCCAAGTTCATGGGGGGCTGGGCGCTCGGGATGGAGACTCCGCAGGGCGCGATGACCATGAACCTTACGCTGAAGGCCGACGCCGGCAAGGTCGTCGGCTCGATCACGTCGGATATTGCGCCCGACGCCCAGGCCATCACCGATGTCGCCAAGGCGGGGGAAGCCCTCGTCCTCAAGTACACGATGGACATTCAGGGCAATTCCGTCCCCGTGAAGATCACCCTGACCCCGGCTGCCGACAAGATGACCGTCAGCTTCGACTTCGCGGACGGCCAGTTCATGCTCGACGGCACCGCCGCCAAGAAGTAGCGGTCAGATTCCGAGGCGGTCCTTCAACGCTCGGACACGGTCCCGCGCGACGATGAGCTCGCTCTGTCTGTCGTCCCTGAGACGGACGAGCGTGCCACCGTCCACGCCTGGATAGAGCTCCTGCACGAACGCGAGGTTGACGATCGTGGCTCGATGAATGCGAACGAAGCGGCGAGACTCCAGCCGCTCTTCGAGATCGCCGAGCGTCAGATCCACGACGTGCTCGCGGCCATTCACCACGGCGAACGTCAGCTTATCCTTCGAGAAGAAGTGGGTCACCCGTGTGGCCTCGAAGAGCGTCGTCCGTTCTCCGACCCGTGAGGCAATCCGCTCGAGCCTGGCTCCGGGTCTGAGCTGTGCCGCCAGCTCCCGCGCGAGCGCGCGGACATCTGTTGGTGGCGGTTCCTTCCCCGCCGGAGGCCCGACCGGAGGCCCGAGCGACGACATCCGTCGCATCATCTTGTCGAGCGCGCGATCGAGCCGGTCCGCTTCGATCGGTTTCAGCAGGTAGTCCACCGAGTTCACCGAGAACGCCTGAATGGCGTAGCGGTCGTACGCCGTCGTGAAGATGACCGGGATATCGCGGTCGAGCCGTCCGAGCAGCTCGAACCCGGTGAGGCCGGGCATCTGGATGTCGAGGAAGAGCAGATCGACCTCGTGCGCCCGGAGGAAAGACAGCGCCGCTTCGGGGTCGGTCGTGCTGCCGGCGATCCGGACGCGATCGGTGGCCTGGAGCAGTCGGATCATGCGCTCGACCGCCAGCCGCTCGTCGTCCACGACATACGCGCGCAACATCACGTTCGCGCCGGGAGCTGCAGGTTGCAGATGGCAGACTGCACAGGCATTGGTTCAATCAGTCTGCATTCTGCAATCTGCACTCTGCAATTTCAACTGTCGCCGTCGTTCGCCCGGGCTGGCTGTTGAGAGCCAATGTCGCCTGATCGCCAAACGTCATCTCGAGCCTTGCTCGCAGCAGCGCGAGACCATGGCCTTCCGGAAGATCGGCGGCGGCGAATCCGGGTCCGTCGTCTTCGATTGTCAGGCGCACTCCGCTGCCGCATGAGGACGCGCTGATCGCGATCGAGCCGCCCTCACGCCGCGGTGCGACGGCGTATTTGACGCTGTTCTCGACGAGTGTCTGCAGCGACAGACGCGGCAGTTCGACGGCGTCAAGGTGAGGCGGGACATCAACGGTGTACCGGAGGCGATCGCCAAACCGCACGCGCTCGATGTCGAGATAGGTTCGCACGACATCCAGCTCCTCATCCAATCGGACGAGCGCCGTCGGATCGGCGTTGAGCGACGACCGCATGAGCGACGCCAGCTGGCCGGTCATGCGTTCAGCGCCGGCGGGATCGGTGGGGATCAGGGCCGAAATCGAATTCAGGGTGTTGAAGAGAAAATGCGGCTGCACGCGCGATTCGAGCGAGGCGAGTCGAGCCTCGGTGGCTACGCGCCGCGCTTCCGCTTCATCGCGCTCTTTGGTGCGGAGCGCGAGTGTCGTCGCGTCGAGACGCGTGCGCAGCGTCTCGGTGGCGGTGCGAAAGCTGCCGAACAAGAGCGTGGCTATCACCGACACCTTCAGCGAGCCGATGAACGAGGACGAAAAATTGGAGCTGTCGAAGTAACCCACGCCGGTCAGGATGAGCACGGCGGCAAGGTTGCCGATCGTGGCAAAGCCGGCGAGCGCGATGATGATGACCGCCCAGTTGAGAGGGAAGACGAACCGGCGCGCGACGGGTGGCACCACGTGAGGCATGGTCAACAGGCAGAGCGACGAGCAGCAGAAGGAAAACACGAAGGTCGCGCTGCAGTCCCCGATGAAGCCGGGCCAGATGCGACCGCTGGCTCCCCCAAAGAGGATTTGGGCGAGCACCGCCGCGGCGGCGTTCACCGCGACAATGCCCGCCCAGAACTGGAACTGTTTGCGCATCTGCGGGTCTTGAGTCTACTTGCTGCCTGCCGCTGCCCCAGGGACTGCGGCTTTCATCATTCCTGGCACGTTCAGTCCGGCGGGTGCGAAGGTGCCCCCGGCCGAGAGGCCGCCTGGCAGCGGCCGATACAGCTCGATCGAGATCTGCGAGACCGGCAATGGCATTGCAGCGGTTGGCGGGGCGTTGACCAGCGTGAGAGAGGCGATCGCCAGCACCGGATTGCCATCGTCGGGGATGTCGGCCATCGGTGTGCGAGCCGGCGCGCCCGGAGCGAACATCTTGACCGCGGAACGGTGGACGTCGCTGTAGTACCAGTTGAGAACGGCCTTCTTGTTTTCAAACCAGGCGAAGATCACCTGTTTGCCGCTTGCAGTCTGTGCTGTCTCGACCCCGATGCAGCCTGGCGTGTTCCTGAGGGCTCCCACCAGATCGGGGAATCCGGCTGTCGGTGGCGCTGTGCGGCTCTGGCCACTGACCATGAGGGTCGGGCCAAAGACCAGGATCGCGAGCAGGGTACCAAGCCCGATCTCCCGCCGTATCTTTCGCGTTGTCGCTGCGGTGCTGATTGATGTCATGCGAAACCTCCTGCCGATGACGATAGTCGCGACTGGACGGACAACCGGCGGGTTTCCGACGAACGGCTCCGTACTCCCGACGAACGGTCGGCCCGGCCCGGCGGACCGTACGGTAGCATCACCGGATATGCCGGTGCGCGATCTCATCATTGTGGGTGCGGGGCCGTCCGGTCTGTCGGCGGCCATTGCGGCGAAAGAGCGCGGCCTCGATTATCAGGTCCTCGAGAAGGGCTCACTCGTCAATTCCATCTACCACTTCCCGCCCCAGATGGTGTTCTTCACGACGCCGGAGCTGCTGGAAATCGGCGGCATTCCGTTCATCACACCCTACGACAAGCCAACGCGGGCGGAAGCGCTGCGCTACTACCGCCGTGTGAGGGACAAGTTCGATCTGCAGGTCTCGTTTGGCGAGACGGTCCTGTCGGTCACGTGTGAGCCCGATCACGACGATCAACCGCAGAGCTCGCAGAGCCCGAAGAGTTTGCAGAAGGCTTTCGAGACAGAATCTGCGCTGTCCGCAAGCTCTGCGGTGAATGATGGGCCCGCCGTGTTTGCCATCGAGACGCGATCGGCGCGCGGCGTCCGGCGGGTCCGTCACGCGCGCAACGTCCTCCTCGCAATTGGGTACTACGACCGTCCGAACATGCTCAACGTGCCCGGCGAGGACCTGCCGCACGTGCATCACTATTATGGCGAGCCGCATCCTTACTACCGCCAGCGTGTCGTCATCGTTGGTGGCGGCAATTCAGCGGCCGAGTCGGCGCTGGAAATGCACCGGGCAGGCGCGCACGTGACGCTTGTGCACCGGCGCGCGGAGCTCAAGCCATCGATCAAATACTGGGTGAGACCGGACATCGAGAACCGGATCAAGGAAGGCTCGATCGCCGCCCGGTTCAACACGTGCGTGAAGGAGATTCGTCCGACGTCGATCGTGGTGACGGCGGCACCCTCCGCTGGGACGGCGCCATCCGCCGTGACGGCGGCACCCTCCGCTGTGACGGCACCATCAGGCCAAGGGCAAGAGTCTACGCTCGAGCCCGAGGGCGATATCGAGTTGCCGGCCGATGCCGTCTTCCTGCTCATCGGCTATCACGCCGACTGGGATCTGATGGCGAAGGCTGGCATCGAGCTGACCGACCGCCGTGCGCCGTGCCTCAATCCCGAGACGTTCGAGACGAGCGTACCGGGACTGTTCGTCGCCGGCGGGGCGGTGGCCGGCATGGATACCGGCAACATCTTCATCGAGAACGGGCGTTTCCATGGCGAGAAGATCGTGGAGGTCATCGCCAGGCGGTCCGAAGCGCTTTAGTGCGCCACGTTGGGAAGGCCGGGCATCCGCGCGATCAGGATCTTCATCTCCAGCAGCTCGACGAGCGATTCGGCCCGCTTCCGGATGCCGTCGTGCTGGAGCAGGGCCTGCTTCTCCAGCGGCTCGAGGTCCAGATACTGCGCGAGCGCGTGCACCAGATCTTCGTCGGTCATCGCGGCGGCTGTCCTGGCATAGGTGGCGCTCGACTCGGGCCGCCCCGCCTGACCTCCGGGCGCGCCAGCCCCTCCGCCCTTCTCGACGACCGCTGCAAGAAGCGCTTCGAGCTTCGCCCGCTGATTCATCAGCACCGCGCGATCCTCGGCCGCGGGACTCTCCTCCGCGAGCGACTCGACGACCGCGCGCCTGTAGGAGCGCTGGTGGTTCTCCTCGATGATGCGAAACCGTTCGAGCCCCCGCAGCACGATGTTGTACCTGCCATCGTCGAGCTTCTCGACGTGGGTCATCACGCCGCTGCAGCCGATCGGAAATACCGGCGGGCACCCCTGATAGCCCGACTCCCAGCCGGGGCGCAGGAGCACCATTCCGATCAAGCGGTCGCCCCTCGCCGCGTCTGCCACGAGCTCCCGGTACCGAGGCTCGAAAATGTGCAGCGGCAGGAAGACATTCGGAAAGAGCACGACATTTGGGAGGGGGAACAGCGGAAGGAGGTCGGACATCAGTGAATGGTCTTCGTCTTCTTGTCCATGTAGTCCATCAGCACGTACTCGCCGAGCGTGTAGGGCGTCGTGAAGTACGCCTTGCCTTTGCAGATAGCCGCCACGCGCCGCACGAAACTGACGAGGTCGTAGTCCCTCGCCAGCATGAACGTGTTGATCATGATGCCGCTCTTGCGGCACGAGGCCACCTCGGCACAGGTCTCCGCGACGATGAACGGATCGAGGCCGAAGGCGTTCTTGTAGATGCGGCCGTCGGGTTGCGTCAGCGCGGACGGCTTGCCGTCAGTGATCATGATGATTTGCTTCATGTCCTTCCGCTGGCGATCCAGAATCCGGCGGGAGAGGCGCAGGCCTTCACGCGTGTTGGTGTAGTACGGCCCCACCCGCACCCGGCCGAGCTCGACCAACGGGATTTCCTCGGCCGAGTCGTGGAAGAGGACGCACTTGAGGGCGTCCCCGGGATACTGCGTCTTGATCAGCTGCGCGAGCGCCAGCGCGACGCGCTTGGCCGGCGTGAACCGATCTTCGCCATACAGGATCATGCTGTGGCTGCAGTCGAGCATCAGCACGGTCGCGCACGAGCTCTGGTATTCGCCCTGCACGACCATCAGGTCTTTGTGCGTGACGTGAATTCTTCGAGATCCTGGAGCTTGGCGGCTGGCGGTTGGCGGTTGGTCGCCGCCGCGCTCTGGCGAGCCAAGGGCGAGGGCCGTGGCTTCCTCCCGTGCTTCACGCTGGACGGCGTTCAGCAGCGTGCTCGTGGCATCCAGATTCAGCGTGTCGCCAAACTCGTACGGCTTGGGGGCGCCAGCTGTCTCGACCCCCGTCGCGTGCTCGCGCGTGTCGTGGCGGCCGTAGCTGCTCTTGCCGAGCGATCCGAGGAGGTCTCGCAGCGCCCGGTATCCGAGAAAGTCGAGCGCCTTGTCGGTCACTTCGAAGCGGACCGGGGCCTCCTCAGCGCCTTTTCCGCGCCCGCCGCGCCGCTCCCGCTCGCCTTCCAGATCCGGCGGCATGCTGATGTAGCCTTCCTGGCCCATCCGCTCGATGATCTGCTGAATCAGTTCTTCCAATTGTGACCGGGCGTCGGCCTGATCGCCGTCAGCCGGATCGCCGAGCAGCCGCTCGATCGTTTCCTCAGGCAGCACGCCGCCGTTGAACAGCGCGTCCAGAATCGCATCGTGCAGCGCCTGCATGGTCCGATCGTCATCGGTGGACGACTGCGCGCCATACGGATTCCCGAACCCGCTCGACAGCAGCAGATCCGACAACTTCGCCACGAGATCCTCGAGATCGAGATCGTCCAGCGCGTCGCCAGTGAACCT
>JAHFUL010000033.1:0-4535 GCA_023265155.1 Acidobacteriota bacterium | reverse complement strand
GCGCCGCGTCCTCGCGCTTGGGCCCTCGTCTCGACGTTGTCTCCGTCCCAGCGGAATAGCCGCGTTCCTCGCTGCGGCTGATCTTCTTCTGCGCGTACAGCCCTTCGAGCACGAAGTCGATCGCGGACGCCATCACCGGGGCGGCAACGCCGGGGGCCACACCCGCGCGTTCCGCCAGCTCACGCAATCCCTGCACGCTGCGCGTCTGCGCGATGATATCGGCGGCCGAGGTGGCGTCGCTCAGCGGCAACGAGCCGCCGAGGTCGAACCACTCCACGACCGTTTTCGTATCGACGCCGTCGAACACTCCCGTGAAGACGGTGCCCACCGCCGATCGGATGAGGTCGCGCGCCACCTGTTCGGCTCCGCGCAGCTCGCCTTCGTATTCCAGCTCGAACTTCCCCGTGATCGAGGGGAGCGCGCTGTAGAGGTCGGTGACGCGCGGCACCACAATCTTCTCTCCATTGATCAGCGCCCGGCGCTCGGCGTTCGAGACGACGAGCTCGAGTGTCGTAATCGGCAGTCGCTGGCTGACGCCCGAGCGCTTGTCGATTTTCCGATCGACACGCGCTTGGAACGCGACCTCTTCGACCACTTCCCGCAGATACATCGGGATCGCCACGTCGAGGCCGCCCGTCCGCTCCGTCCAGGCTTCCTGCGCCGTGATGGCCATGCCGTCGTCGCGCGTGCTGGGATAGTGGGTCCGGATTTCCGACCCGATGCGATCCTTGAGCGGTGTGATGATCTTGCCGCGCGCCGTGTAGTCCTCGGGGTTCGCGGTGAACACCAGCATGACGTCCAGCTTCAGCCGGAGCGGATACCCCTTGATCTGAACATCGCCCTCCTGCAGGATGTTGAACAGTCCCACCTGAATCTTGCCAGCCAGATCGGGCAGCTCGTTGATCGCGAAGATGCCCCGGTTCGCCCGTGGCAGCAGTCCGTAGTGCATCGTCAATTCGTCGGCGAGATTGAGGCCCGCCTGGGCCGCCTTGATGGGATCGATGTCGCCCAGCATGTCGGCGATGGTCACGTCGGGCGTTGCGAGCTTCTCGACGTATCGCGCCTCGCGCGGCATCCAGGCGATCGGCATGTGGTCCCCGTCGCGCGCGACGCGCTCCCGGCACGCTCCGCAGATCGGTGCGAGCGGATCGTCGTGGATCTCGCAGCCTGGGACGACCGCCACCCACTCGTCGAGCAGATCGATCAGTCCGCGGAGGATCCGGCTCTTCGCCTGTCCGCGAAGGCCGAGCAGGATGAAGTTATGACGCGAGAGGATGGCATTGACGAGCTGCGGGATGACGGTTTCGCCATATCCAATGATGCCGGGGAACAACGGTTCGTCGGCTTGAAGCTTCCGAACCAGGTTGTCGCGGATTTCCTGCTTGACCGGCCGGGAGGCGGTACCGAATCGCTGGCGCAGCTCGCCAAGCGTTTGAATGGAAGCGGACATCCACCGATTCTATCAAGATAGACTCATAGCCGCGTGCCCCATCCATTCTTCGACACCAGGCGGCCGCTGGTGTTTGCGCATCGCGGAGGGAGCGCCCTCGCCCCGGAGAACACAATCGCCGCGTTTGAAAACGGCCTGGCGCTCGGCGCCGACGGTCTTGAGCTTGACGTCAGGGTGTCCAGGGATGGTGTCGTCGTTGTTCACCACGACAGCCGGCTCGAACGGACGACGAACCTTCGGGGTGACGTCGCGGCTTTCAGCGCCAGCGAGCTGGAGCGGGCCGACGCCGGGCATCATTTCGGGCCCGAACGCGGCTGGCCCTTTCGCGGATGCGGCATCGGCATCCCGACCCTCCGGTCGGTGCTCGATCGCTATCCCGGCCGACGGGTCATCATCGAGATGAAGGTCAATCATCCCGAATGTGCCCGCGAGGTCGTCGATGTGGTTCGCGGGTCCGACGCGGTGGATCGCACCTGCCTGGGGGCCTTCGGTTGGCGCGTCCTCCGGGCCGTGCGCGCGCTCGATCCGGCGATTGCCACGAGCGCCGCGCGCGAAGAAGTGCGCTGGGCCCTGTATCGATCGCGGTGTCGATGGCCGGTCTCGAGAGTGTCGTACGACGGCTATCAAGTTCCTGAATTCGCCGGACGCACGACCGTTGTCTCGCCCCGCTTCGTCGCCGACGCTCACCGCGCCGGCCTGGGCGTGCAGGTGTGGACCGTGGATGACGAGGAGGTGGCGCGTCGAATGCTCGAATGGGGCGTCGATGGACTGATTACCGACAGGCCAGATCTCATCGTCCCGCTCCGCAACCGAGCCCAGAACCTCGGGTCAGGTCGGGGGTTTCTTGAATAGCGCGGCCAATCGGGGCCCGGCCTCAGCGTTCTCCTTCAACTCCGGATTACAAGCATTGCTTACCGGGCACCGCCGCCGCCGGTGCTGGTCGATGGCCTCAGGTTCATTTTGTGCGCGCTATTCTGATCGACCTTCGCCCGGCTGTAGAGCATCGGGAAGTACTCTCCCCTGTCCCAGAGCGGCAGCAGGTTCCCGTAGAACTCGCTCTCGGGCTGGCCTGACTGTCCGGGCACGTTGGTGACGACGGACCGATCCCAATCCGCGGCATCCATGATTTCGCGATAGCTTGCGCCGCCGGCGAACGGTGAGCCGGTGCCGCCGCTGCGCTCAATCGTTGGCTGGTCGTACGCCTTCACGAATGGATGGGCGAACGCCTGGGTGTGCATGCGCCCCCAGCGCCACTGGGACCAGTCCGCGCCCTGCGTCTCGGTGAGTCGGGCGATGGCTTTGACCAGTCCGGACTCCACCAGCGGGCGCCGCTCGTCGAGCGTCAGATCGAAATCGTACGCCTTCCGATCGGCCTGCTGCCGCCACGTCGAGTAGATGGCGGCGGCCGCGCTGTTCTTGTCCAGCACCGCGTCCCACGCGGCGACCATGTTGCGAGCTCGTTCCGTGTCGGGCGCCTTGCCCGTCCATCCCTTGAAGACGTCCTGGTCGTAGGAGGCCTGCAGCATGTACGCATCGTGCTGCAGCTTTTCGGAATCCTCGATGGTGAACTTCTTGTTGCTGGCGAACGTGTTGTTCAGCACGTATTCGATGCGCGTGATGCGATCGAACGGGATCGAATTGAGTGTCTTGAAGGTGACCGGCGGCCAATAGCCCGTCGTATTGATGTTGTTGTTGGCCGTCGCAATGTAACCCGCCTGCGGGTTCAGCCGGCGAGGCAGTTCCGTGCGGAAACCGTCCCACTCGTACTTGCCGGTCCCGGGCACGGGCAACCGGCCGTCCCAGCCGCGGCGGTTCGGCGTGAGCGCCGAGCTTTGGATCGAGATGTTACCGTCGACGTCGCCGCAAATCAGGTTCTCGGTCGGCGCCTTCCAGTACATCGCGCGGTCCAGGAACTCCTTGCAATCGGTCGCCTGGGAGAGACGCAGACCGCCGATGTAGGACGCCGTTCCCGGTTCCTGGAACGCCGAGCGCATCGCGTACGCCCGATGGTTCCTGGTGTCCTCGTAAAGAATCGGACCGTGACGGCTGATCTTGATCTCAACGGTCCGGGGCGCCTCGCCCTTGATCTTGATCTCCTCGCGAACGATCTTGAGCGGCTCCCAGGCGTTGTTGTACTTCATCTCGTTCGGGTTCGCCGGGTTGATCTCTTCGACGAAGGTGTCGGTCTGATCGTTGCCCGCTATCGTGAGGCCCCACGCGACGCGCTCGTTGTGACCGAGCGCCACACCGACAAACGGCGCTTCCTGGGCGCCGATGATGTTCCAGCCCGGTGAGACGAGATGGACAATGTAGCGGAGCGACGGATTGCCCACCTCGCGATGCGGGTCGTTCGCCACGAGCGGCTTTCCCGTCGTGGTGTATTTGCCGCTGATCACCCAGTTGTTGCTGCCCGGATCGGGATTCACGTCCTGGACAAGGTCGCCGACATACTCAGCCGATCTGAAGAGCGCGCTGTACGGGGCGACGATTTGCGGTTTGGGGAGCCCACCCCGGCCGCCGCGCCCGGCCAGCACATCGTCCCCAATCAGGCTGAGGTCGAGCCCTTCGGGAACCACGAGCTCGCTCCAGGGATCCGGCATCCGCTGACGCGTGGCCTCCTTCACGCCGACGCGCGCGACGAGCCGCGCGAGCGAAATCTCGCCGCCGTCACTCGCCCCGCCGACGCGAAGCAGCGGCGTTTCCGGCTTCCAAGGTTCCGGCGTGAGACCGGTCAGCTTGAATTCCACGGGCAGGTTGTTCGCGTTCTGCGCGATATAGGCGTTGAGGCCGTTGGTCCACGCGGTGAAGATCCGTTTACCATCGGGGTGATAGCTCGTCCACTCCTTGTCGTCGAATGGACCGCGGTACATCGCGAGTCGCACCTGCTTGTCGCGCTCGAACGCGGCGGGCCCGAGGATTTCCGCCAGACGTCCCTCATGGTCCATTCGCCACATGTAGAGCTGCCACAACCGGTCCTGACCCATCACGTAGCCCTGCGCGAAGAACATGTCGTCCTGGTTCCTGGCGTAGATGTGCGTGACGCCCCACTTGTCGCGAATGATCTCGACCGGCTCACGCACGCCGG
>JAHFUL010000032.1:17557-27017 GCA_023265155.1 Acidobacteriota bacterium | reverse complement strand
GCACGATGCCGAGGCCCTTCGCTCGCTCGTGAAACAGCGGTTCAACGTGACGCTCGGCGCGGGGCTCGGCCGGCTGAAGGGCCGTGCGTTCCGCATCGGCCACCTGGGCGATTTCAACGAGCCGATGCTGATGGGAGCGTTGTGTGCCGTTGAGATGGGCCTCGCGCTCGCTGCCGTGCCGTCTTCACCGGGTGGCGTAGATGCAGCGATGGCACGAATCGCAGGAATTTCTCGCTAGCTTAGCTTTGTGCGGATCAGCAACTCGAGGGCTTCTTCGACCACGGCGCGTTTGGTCGGCCTGCCACTCGCGCGCATGGCCTGAGCCATCAGCCGGTCGTCGATGTCGATATTCGTGCGCATGTGTAAGTATTGCGCCGGCTTGTGTATGCGGTCAATTCGGTTTCGCTTCAAGTTGACGCAGCCGACCAAGCTCGCCCTGATCATCAACGGCGACGAGGTGAATCCCCGCTTCCTGTACGCCAGCGCGATGCCGAGCGGTGAGCCGGCTCGCGACGAGCCCGGTGTCGAACGGATTACGCCGGGACACCACGCGGGCCAGGCGGTGTCCGGATACGCCTCGGCACGGACGCTCTACTTCATGCCAGGCCTGCACGTGCTCGATGCGCCGTTAACGCTCCAGCCCCGCCAGCGCGTGTACCTGTCGACTGGATCGTACGTGGTGGGACAAATGGCCGGCCGCAGCCCCAATTTCGCAGGCTGCAAATTGCCGGGCGCGGGGTCCTGTCTGGCCAGGGTCTTGGTCCGCTCGAGTTCGACGCCGGCACGCGTATCAGGTTGGACGGAGGCATGGCGTTTCGACCGCAGAACGACGTGCCGTATCAGGTGGGGATTTCCGGCATCACCGTCGCCGATCTGCCGAGTTTTGCGATACGCGGATTTGGAGTGCCGTACGTCCACATTTCCGGCGTCAACCTGATCGCGGGCTGGTATTTCAAGACGGACGGGATCGTCATCGGAGAGCACGCGCTCGTCGAGGATACGTTCATCAACGGCTCGGCTCCCGAGGTCGTATTGGGTGTGGGAGCCGATGTTCGCGGCCAATGCATGCAGCGTCTTCCCCAGATGCGATTCGTCGAACTCCTACGATGGTCGCACAGCCGCGCCACGGCTCGGCTTCAGCCGCGGCGGCTCATCCCAGCACCGGCCGCCGCCGGCCGCAACCATGTCGGACGGCGTTGGGACCGGGGCCGGGGCTAACATTCCTGTTGATTGCTGTAGGCCCGAGACCAATTCCGCCGCGTCGTTGAGGGATGAGGGATGTCCATGGACAGGTGGAAGTATTTCGATATCACGCATCACGATCATGTTCTCTGCAACCCGACCAGTATCGTGAAACTGCAGGAGATGATCGAGCTCCTTGCGCTGCCCGATGGAGGGCGCGTGCTGGACATTGCGTGCGGGAAGGCCGAGTTTCTGATCCGCCTGGTGGAACGCTATCGCTGCTCGGGAGTCGGCGCTGACCTGTCGCCGCCCTTCGTTCTGGAAGCTCGCAAGCGCGCGGCGGAACGCGTCCCGAGCGCCAGAATCGATCTTCGCGAGATCGATGGTGCAAACTACGACGGCAGCCCTGATTCGTTCGATCTCGTGAGCTGCCTGGGGGCGAGCTGGATCTGGCGAGGACATCGCGGAACGCTGCTGGCCCTGATGCGCTGGGCAAAACCGCGAGGGCAGATACTCGTCGGCGAGCCGTTCTGGCAGCGAGAGCCGGAGGAGGAATACCTAACGGCGGAGGAAGTCCTCCGTGAAACGTTCGGAACTCACTTCCAGAATGTCCAAACCGGAATCGAACTCGGTCTGACGCCTCTCTACTCGATGATCAGCAATGGGGATGACTGGGACCGTTATGAGGCTCTCCAATGGCGCGCCGCCGACACCTGGGCGAGCGCCAATCCGCATGATCCGGATCGCGAAGCGGTGCTCGAGCGGTGCCGCAAGTCAAGAGACACCTATCTGCGCTGGGGTCGGGAGACGCTCGGGTGGGCGCTCTATCTGTTCCGAAAGTGAACGTCTCGAAGTAAGCAGGAGTGCCCATGTGGGAGCACGCCGCGCAGCTACTCTTGATGAATCACCTCGCCTTCACACGATTCAGACTTGTGCCACAATGTGCACATGAAGACGATTTCCATCCGCGAACTGCATCTGGAGACTGGCCGCTGGGTTCGTCATGCGGCCAGTCGTGGCGCCATCGTGGTCACCGATCGCGGTCGTCGCGTTGCAGCGCTTCAGCCATTTGATGCGTCCGTGGCCGGCCGGCCTCTCCCCAACCGCGAAGTCGCGATCGGCAAGCGATCGAAGGTTCCGGTGGATTCCGCCGTGTACCAATCCGAATTGCGAGAGGATCGGTGATTTACTTCGATGCGGCTTACATCGCGAAGTGCTATCTCAACGAGCCGGGCGCGGATCGGGTCCGCCACGTGGCGTACGGTGCCGACGGACTCGGGTCCTGCGAGCTGGCTCGACTCGAGTTCGCGTCGATCGTGAAGCGGCACCTCAGGGAACACCATGTGACGCGCCGTGAGGCAACGGCCGTCTTGAAGGATTTCGAGCAGGATGAGGAAGACGGTGTCTGGCACTGGTTTGGAGTGACGTCTGCCCTCATTGAGAAAGCCCGCGACGCTGTCCTCCACGTGCCGGGTCAGGTGTTCGCCCGAGTCGGAGACGCGCTGCACTTGGCCTGCGCTGAGGAACACGGCTTTGGAGAGGTGTACACCAACGACCGCCATATGCTCCAGGCGGCGAGGTACTTTCACCTGACCGGGGTCAACGTTCTCGCATCAGCTGATTCGTAAGCAGTACGACCTCGCGCTGCTCCAACTCCCGCAGCGCAAGCCGGCCCACGACGCACCACACTGCACGAGTCAGCGACGCGGGTATGGAACTGCGTATCAGATTGGCGTTCTGCATGGTGGGCACTCGGCGCGTGTCCCCTGGACGACGCCCGCACCGTCTCCGATCCCTGGTCGTGATGGCGACACGACGGATCGCCATGCCGGAGGTGTGCTCGTTCACCTCGGCGCCCACCGACACCAGACCGGTCGCGCTTTGAACACGGCGGAAGGGCCATTCGCAATCCGCCCTGTGACCGTCTGGCACCGCTCACCTGCGCTGTGTCTGGGGCTCTTCAGCGGGCGGGCGGGGTCCAAGGAGCACGGCGCCGTGGTCACCGCATTGATGATGCCTGACGGGCACGATGCCGAGGCCTTTCGCTCGCTCGTGAAACAGCGGTTCAACGTGACGCTCGGCGCCGGGCTGGGCCGGCTGAAGGGCCGTGCGTTCCGCATCGGCCACCCGGGCGATTTCAACGAGCCGATGCTGATGGGCGCGCTCTGTGCCGTTGAAATGGGGTTTGGCGCTCGCCGGCGTGCCGTCTTCACCGGGGCGGCGTGGACGCCGCGATGGCGAGGCTCGTCGAGGTCGGAACCGGACTTGTTTCGAGTTTCGGCCGATTGCCGATAGAATCTACCCAAGGTTTTCCACAGCCCGAACGCTAGCATGGGCGCGAGGAGCAGCATGATGACCGGCAGATGGAACGCACGTTTGAGGTTCGCGGCGCTGGGACTGACCCCTATTGTGGTCGTCGCCGTGACGATGGCTCCCGCGCACCTGGCAGGCCAGGGCGCGCCGGGCCAGGTGACGTTCACCAAGGACATCGCGCCCCTCCTCCAGCGCAGCTGCCAGAACTGCCATCGGCCCGATTCGCTCGCGCCGATGTCGCTCATCACCTACGAGGACGTGCGGCCGTATGCGGCCTCCATCAAGCGGCGGACCGCCATCCGCAACCGGCAGGGCGTGATGCCGCCGTGGTACATCGAGAAGGATCTCGGCATTCAGCGGTACAAGAAGGACGTGTCATTGAGCGACCAGGAGATCGCCACGATCGCCGCATGGGCCGACAACGGCGCTCCACGCGGCAATCCCACCGATATGCCGGCAGCGCTGAGCTTCGCCGACACCGCCGCCTGGCAGATTGGGACACCCGATCTGGTCGTCGCGACCCCGCCGGTGCACTTGAAGGCCGTGAGCCCGGATTGGTGGGGCGCTGCCGGTTACGGCAACTCGGGGCTGACCGAAGATCGCTATGTCTCGGCCGTGGAGATCAGGGAAGTCAACGATTCACGAGGGAAGACCGGACGGACCACGGTCGGCGGACTCTTCATCTTCCACCATGCGATCATGAACGTGGTCGGACCCGATGGCGAGGGAGCAGCAGCCATCGGCGGCGGCGGATGGCCCATTCACGAAGTGGGCCGCAACGCCGACGTGTTCAACCCTGACGCGGGCAAGCTGCTGAAGGCCGGGTCGCGCGTGGGCTTCCCGAACGTGCACGTGCACGCGAATGGCAAAGACACCACGGGGTACCTCGAGGTCGGCTTCAAGTTCCATCCCAAGGGGTACCAGCCGAAGATGCAGGAGCGCACGCTGTTCATGGGCACCGGCGACATCGACATCCGCGGCATGGAGTCGGGCCAGAAGATCGAAGCCTTTCTCACGCTCCAGCAGCCAACGAAGATCACCGTCTACGAGCCGCACATGCACGCCGCCGGCGTGAGGATGTGCCTGGACGCGATCTGGGGCGCGAAGATGGAAACGCTCAGCTGCTCCGGTTACGACCACAGCTGGGTGCGCTCCTACCAGTATGAAGACGACGCGGCGCCGCTGCTGCCGCGCGGCACGATCCTGCGCGTCACCGGCTACTACGACAACACCCCGGCCAATCGCAACGTCGTCGATCCGAGGAACTGGTCGGGACTCGGGCATCGTTCCATCGACAACATGAACATCCTGATCATGCAGGCCGTCACGCTGACCGACGACAAGTTCCAGGAAGAAATGGCGCACCGGCGTGAGCAACTGAAGCTCACCCAGGGCCAGACCGTCGTCGGATGCCCGCTGTGCGCGTTCACCAGGCCGATGCCGCGAGCTGCATTAGCCGCTCCGGCGGGGCGCTAGTGGGAGCGGTCGCCTCGCGGCCAGGGCGATTCACCCGGGCGTGGTGTGTGGCATTGCTCGCCGTGGGCGCGGCGTTCGCCATGCTTCCAGCTGCCAGCGGGCAGGTTGCACCCACGAGCCAGAACATCGCGCCTGTGTACGAAGGATGGGAGCCCAATCCGGACGGGTCCTTCAACCTGGTGCTCGGGTATCTGAACCGAAGCTGGGACGAAGAAGTCCACGTGCCGATCGGCCCGGGCAACAACATCGAGCCCGGTGGACCCGATCAAGGACAGCCGACGTACTTCTTCCCGCGGCGTAACCGCTTCACGTTCAGGATTCACGTACCGAAGGATTTCGGCAGCAAGGAACTGGTGTGGTCGCTCACCAGCCGCGGCAGGACGGAAAAGGTGTACGCGACCCTCAAGCCCGACTACGTGCTCGACGACACCGTGATCATGTCCAACATCGGCGCCGGTGGCGCCCTGAGCACGACGCCGGACATGGTCGGCAACCAGGCCCCGGTGCTCGCGATCGAGGGCCAGAAAAGCCGCACCGTCAAAGTTGGGGAGCCGCTCGTGCTCGCAGCCATCGCCACTGACGATGGCAAGCCGAATCCCCGAAACATGCCGGCCACTCTGGGCGGCAATTACATGCTGCCTCAGTCCGCGAACGGTTTGCGGCTTTCGTGGTTCGTGTACCGCGGCCCTGGCAAGACAGTCATTTTCGATCCGCCCCAGTCGAAGGTCTGGGAAGACACGCGCGACGGTGGCAACTCGCCGTGGTCCGCGGGTTGGGTGAACCCGCCCGTTCCCCCGGCCGGGAAGTGGGTGGTGCGGGCGACGTTCAGCGAACCAGGAACATTCGTCCTGCGCTCGCTGGCTCACGACGGAGGCCTCTCCACATTCGAGGACGTAGCGGTCGTCGTGAGCAAATAGACTCTGATACGCCCTCGACAGAATCACGTGGGACTACGAGGGGCGTACGTGGAGGGTCACATGCGGAGCGGAGACGTAAAGCAGACTGCCATGACAGTGTCGTGTGCCGCTTTGTTCGCGCTCATGTTGGGACATGGGGTTGTGGCGCAGGCCCCCAACCAGATCGCGCCGCGGGCCGACGTGTTGATGTCGGCAGCGCTCGAGACGGCGCAGGCCGAACGCAAGATCGTGCTGATCGAGTTTGGCGCCTCGTGGTGCGTCTGGTGCAGGAACTTCGAGGCATTCGTTCATGCGCCGGAGGTCAAACAGATCATCGCGGACAACTACGTCCTCGTGAACCTGACCGTCCAGGAGCGCGATGACAAGAAGGCGCTGGAGAACGCCGGAGCGCAGGAAGCGATGAACAACTGGGGCGGCGCAAAATCCGGGCTGCCGTTTTACGTGTTCGTCGATGCGGCGGGCAAAAAGATCGCGGATTCGAACGCCATGCCCGACGGAACCAACATCGGCTTTCCAGCCAACGCCAAAGAGCTCCAGGCGTTTGTGGGTCTCATCGACAGGACCGCTCCGCGGTTGGATAACGTTGAGCGCACGAAAATCGTGGACTACTTGCACAAGGTCGTCGGACCGTGAAACGCTGATTGAACGGGCGTGTGGGGCGGAAACCCACACGATCTCCGTCTGATAGACTCGCCGGGCAATGAAGCGGTCGGCTCTCGGCACAGAGGACGCTGTCGAGCAGGACGGCCCTCTTGTCGTGCGACCCGCTGTCGTGAATCGCACCGAGAGGCTCGCACTCAGTGCCGTCACTCTCTTCTTCGGTGGCGCGTACGCGCTCAACGGCCTCTTCCGTCACTGGCGCTTCGACAGCGGCGCCTACGACCTCGGCATCTTCGACCAGGCGGTCTGGCATCTGAGCCGGTTCGAGGCGCCGGCCAGCACAATCAGGGGCTTCAACAACCTCCTGGGCGATCACTTCTCTCCGGTCATCGCGCTCTTCGCGCCGCTCTACTGGATTGCGCCGCACGCCGAAACGTTGATTGTCGCGCAAGCGGCGCTTCTGGCCGCGTCCATCGTGCCGGTTTTTCTCTTCATCCGGTCCCGGCTCCCGTTCGAGCCTGCCTGTGCGATGGCTGTGGCGTATGGGTTCTACTGGGGGATCCAGCGGACCGCCGACTTCGACGTCCACGAGATGGCGTTCGCGCCCCTTGCCATCGCCTCCGCCATTCTCGTGATGGATCGAGGTCGATGGCGTGTCTTCTGGATCGCGGTCGCGACCATCGCGCTGATCAAGGAGGACCTCATCCCGCTCGCCGGCGGCTTCGGTGTGTATCTGATCCTGATCGGTGAGCGGCGGCGGGGCGGCATTCTGATCGCGTCCAGCATCGCGGCCTTTGCGCTTGTCGTCGGGATCGTGGTGCCCGCTCTCAATGACGCGCACGGCTACGGGTACACGTCAGCGTATGAGGGCTTCCTCGCGCGCCCCTGGCTCCTGCCGATCACGCTGGTGACGCCCGCGGTCAAGGTGAGAACGGCCTTGCTCTGGCTGCTGCCCTTCGGCTTGCTCTCCCTCGCTTCGCCGCTGGCCGTCCTGATCGTACCGCTCGCCCTGGAGCGCCTGCTCTCGGCAAACGAGACGCATTGGGGCACGATATTTCACTACTCCGCACCGATCGCTCCGATCGTGGCCATGAGCGCCGCCGACGGCCTGTCGAGAATCTCGCGGCGGCTCGGTGCAGCACCCCATGTGGTGACGGCGGTGGCGGCGGCCGCCGTCCTGCTGTCGTCCATCCTTCCGGGTCATCAGCCGCATTGGCAGCTCTTCGTTCCGGATCACTACCGGCTTGCGACATTCGAGGAGCCAGGTCGCACCGTTCTGGGGCTGATCCCGGCCGACGCGTCAATCGTCGCGCAGGCCTCGATCGTGCCCCACATGAGCCAGCGCCGGTCTATCTTTGTCCTGGACGCGCGAGCGCCAGATGCCGACTACGTCGTCGCGGCATCGCCGCTGAACCCGTGGCCAGCAGCGAATTTCGATGAGCTCCGAGCGCTGCTGGAGGAGCGACGAAGGCGGGGCTACACGGTTCTGTTCGAAAAGAATGGCTGGACGGTGCTTCACCGGCAGCCCGCGGCGAACCGGCTTTGATGACCGTTCCGGCGAGACGAGGTATGAGAGTGCGGATCCCACCGGCCGACGAAACCCCCGGCAAGAGGAGGAAGATCATGAAGAGAGTCGTCGCGAGCGTCCTGTTCGTCCTGCTCACGTTCCCGGTGTCGCAGAGCGCTCCGTTGGCGCAGGGCGGCGAGGCGCCGACCGTGGCCTTCGACATCACGAAGGCCGACATCGACTATGTGCTGAAGAACGCCCCGCCAAACCCACCCGACCGGCAGCTTCGTGTGGTCGACATGGGTAAGTACAACATGGGGATCGGTATCGTGTATCGGGGTCCGACGAACGACAAACCTGGCGACCCGATCTCGGTGCTCTACCATGACTACACACCCGAGACCTACATCATCACCTCAGGGTCGGGCATCCTCACAACCGGGGGCGTGATCGACAACAAGAGAGCGGGTCAGGGCGTCCCGAACGTGATGAATGGCCCGAGCGGTGGCGGAACGGCTGGTGCGGGCGCCTATAGCCGTGTCGTGAGGGAGGGGGACATCATCATCATCCCGAACAAAGTGGCCCATGGGTGGAGTCAGATTACCGATCACGTCACGTACTTGAGCGTACGGCCGGATCCCGACCGGGTGCTGCCCGCCGGCTACGTGTACCCGTTGCTGCTGAAGAATCTTCCGACGCCGGCACCAACGGCGACGCCGGCACCAGGGGCAGCGACGGCACAAGGTGGCCGAGGGGCCGGAGCGGGTCGAGGTGCCACACCACCACCTCCCGGTCGCTAGAAGGTATCTATAACCCCGATGCGGTCGTGCGGTGGTACTCGTACGCGACTTCTGAACAATCACCGTTCAAGCCGGCTCGCAGACATCCTGGCCGAGTCGGCAAAAAGCGAAAGGCGATGAAATACTGAGTCGGAGGGTGCCAAAAACTGACGACGATGCTATCGTCGTCCGCGACCCTGAGTTTGTTGAAGATCCTCGAGGTCGCTCGCGAGGGACGTTCGATTCATTCAGGACGATGGCACGTGGTTGGCAGACTCCACGTATCGGATCTGAGTCGGCCTGCGTGACGCAGGCAGCTCGTTCGATCCGACGGAGGAGTGATGCAGCCGCGATTTCTCGAAAAACGCGTGGAAATCCTGGAGCGGACCGTGGAAGGACTGAGCGAGTTACCCGCGCGGGTCGGCGCCGTCGAAGAGCAGGTTCTTCACCTTCGCGAGGAGATGCGAAGTGGATTTTCTGCCGTGAGGGAGGAGGTTCGGGCAGGTGACGAAGGAGCGAGGCGTCAGGCGCGCATCCTGAACGAAGAAACGATTGCTCACGTAAAAGTGATCGCTGAGGGTCATGCGGAAACGCAGCGACAGGTCAACACGTTGCGGGAAGAAATGAATGGCCGGTTCGAGAAGGTGGATGCCAAGTTCGACAGGGTAGACGCACGCCTCGACAAG
>JAHFUL010000032.1:0-17457 GCA_023265155.1 Acidobacteriota bacterium | reverse complement strand
GTGAAGATCGGGATGTCCGCGCCGTTCCCCCACTGGACGGCTGACGGCGTCCCGGTCAGCGAGTGCATCACGTACCACACGCCGTTCGATGCCCGGAACACCGCCATGTCCGACTTGCCGTCCCCGTCGTAGTCTGCCGGCACAGGCCGATCTTCCCAACTGCCCATTGGAAGCTCATCATCGTGCCGATCAGGATCCTGTCGGCCGCCGAAGTGATGGATGACCTCGAACGGTGCCTGAGCGCGGGCGGGCGCTGCGGACGACAGGATCAGACCTGCCAGGAGAGCGGTCCGCACGAGAAACATCTCACCTGAGCGAACGACGGCGCCTGAGCCACAAACATGGACACAAGCCTATGTGCTCAACGACCTCCTCTGAAATTTTATGACGTGATGAACAGACGATCGGACGAACGGGTTCACACCGAGGATCGGAGAAACGGGAGAACATAGGGCACTACGACGCGTTTCTGAGCTGGACGTCCACGAGCGGCCTGCTCGAACACGCCGTCCCTGCTGCATTCGCGAGATGCAAGCGAGACGGGCTGGTCAGAAACCCTTGAATGCAAACTTCTGCGCGCGGCTCCCGTTCGCGGCCTCGGCGGTGTAAAGGTTCCCCTTCGAGTCGCGCGCGACGGCGTTGACGCCGCTCAACTGCCCGGGACCACTACCGCCCTCGGCGAATGATCCGACGACCTGTAACGAATCCCTGAGCAGGATCCAGATCTTGTTGTTTACCCCGTCGCCGACGTACACGAACTTCTCATCGGGCGACAGTTCGAGATCCCAGATGGACCCGAGGCCGAGCGTCTGCTTTTCGACGAACCCCTCTTTGACGAAGGTGCCGTTCTTGCGGAAGACCTGAATCCGGTTGTTGCTGCGATCGCAGATGTACACGAGGTCGTCCCTGGAGATTCGGACGCAGTGTGTCGCGGTGCCGAACTGCCGCGAGATCGGCGCGTTAGGGTCGTACGGCGTGGCCGGGCCGTCGATCGGCTTCTCGCCGTACGCGCCCCAGTGTCGCTTGTACGCGCCCGTATCGGCGTCGAACACGATCACGCGGCGATGGCTTCCGCCAACTTCGCCGTCGGTGACATAAACCTCGTTTGTCTTCGGATCGACGACGGCACCAGTCGGTCTGTCGAGGCCCGTCGGGTCGTTGTTGCTGCCGATCTGTCCTTGCTTGCCGATCTGCAGCAGGAACTTGCCGGCGCTGCTGAACTTGAGCACGTGCGCATCTTTTGCGCCTCCGCCCGTGACCCAGACGTTGTTCCTGCTGTCCACCGACAGGCCGTGCTCGTTCGCCGGCCACTCGTAGCCGGCCCCTGGGCCTCCCCAGGCTTGCAGCATGGTGCCGGCGGCGTCGAGCTCGATGACCGGTGGCGCCGGGACCCCAGGCTTGGGGGGAGCGGCGTTCGCGCCTCTCCCGCCAGCAAGTGTCGCAGGCCGGTGGAGGATCCAGACGTGATCCCGGGAATCGACGGCGACACCGGCGACCTGGCCCACGACCCAGTTGTTCGGCAGCGGTTTCGGCCAGGACGGATCGACCGCGAACTTGGGCACGCTGGCAGCCGGACTCTGTGCCGAGCCGGCAAGTCCGCTGAGGAGGCCGAGACCAAGCGCCGTGACTCCGATCGCAATAGCTCGCTTCATCGGTCGCACCCTCGCCATGAAACTCTGAAGCTGGTCGTTGACGAATGCTGAAGTTATCTCATAGAGCCGATTCGCCACGAAAACACGAAACAAATGCCCAATGTCCTGCTTCGTGATTTCGTACTTTCGTGGCTGCGCCGCGTTTGTGAGACAGCTCTAGTCTGACACAGTCAGATCAACGGTCTTCAATGCCGGGCGCCTTTGTTCTCGTCCAATCGCGCCCGCTTCCTCAGGATGAGTTGCCAGAGCATGCCTCCGGCGATTAGCAGAATGGCAAGGCCCAATGCCGTCTGATTGCGCCAGCCCATGCCGGGCGCATGCCCCACGTGCAGAAGGTCGGCGGCGAGCGACAGTACCAGCAGGAAGAGCCCGGCCATGCCGAGCAGGCCGCGCCCGACGAAAAAGCTCAGGATGAGGCTCAGCATGCCCAGTTCCGTGCCCGTGATCTGCCACCAGCCGAAGCCGGTCCCGCCACTGATGGAGAGGCGGTCGACCGTAAGCGTCAGCAAGGCCAGGAGGACGCCAGCGTAGACGAGCAGCCTGACCGAGCCGCTGGCGATCTGGCGCACGCCGCTTCGCTCTTGCCAGAGGCGCCGTCGTTCGCATTCCTTGCAGAACTGACGCAGCCCACCTTCGTGACTCTTGGAGATGACGGTGACGAGCGACTCCGTGCCGCAGACGGGGCACTTGGGAGTGTCCATGGGCATCGGTCGGTTCCTCGGGGAACGGAGGAAATTGAACAACGGATGTTACCTCGTTTCGAATCGACTTCTATCGATGATCCTTCTCCTTCTGCACCGATCGCTGCGCCCGGTGGGCCTGCTTCCAACGTCGCTTGTGCTCGGCGGCAGCGGCCGTGTTTCGCTTTCGCTTTTCGAATGCCGCCTCGCGCATCAGCCGTCGATAGCTCTCGAGCCGGCCTTGGTCGAGTCTCGCGGCCGCGACGGCTTCAGCGACCGCGCACCCAGGCTCGCCGGCGTGTCCACAGTCGGTGAATCGGCACGAGCGCGCAAGCCCGGCGATGTCCTCGAATGCCGAGTCGACCGACGACTCGCTCGCCCACAGCTGCAGTTCGCGCAGGCCTGGTGTATCGATCAGCAGGGCGCCGCCGGGAAGCTCCACGAGCTTTCGCGATGTCGTCGTGTGGCGCCCTTTGCCATCGGCTTCGCGAATGGCTCCAACCCTGATTCGCTCTTCTCCCAGGAGCCGATTGACGATCGTGGACTTGCCGACGCCGGACGATCCGAGGAGCGCCACGGTCCGCTCAGGCACGAGGTACGGCAAGAGCTCGGCGAGCCCGCTCCTTCGAGGGCGCTCACCGTGACCACACTAAGGTGGCTTCGCCCGGACTTGCCCCCGTCCGCCCAAGGGCGGCCTTGCCTCGGCTCGGCTGAAGGCGGACACTACTGCTGCGATGAGAAGAGTCCTACACCTGTTCACGATCTCTGTCCTCGCCACGGCCGGTCTGCTCACCGGTCCTGGTGCCCAGGTGCCCGCGCCAGTCAGGGCGTTCACCGGCGCACGCCTGATCGACGGCACCGATCGGGCGCCGATCGCCAGCGCGACCATCGTCGTGCGCGACGGCCGCGTCGTGGCCGCGGGTCCGGCATCGAGCGTCGCGGTGCCGGCGGGCGCCGAGCGGGTGGCGCTGGCGGGCAAGACGGTCATCCCCGGGCTCATCAACGCGCACGGACACGTCAACGTCCCGGATCGCGATCTGAAAACGTACGCAGCCTACGGGGTGACGACGGTCTTCAGCCTGGGTGGGGAGGAAGCGCCGCACTTTGCCGCCCGCGACAGCCAGAGCACGCCGGCCCTGACCCGCACGCGCATCTTCGTGGCCGGGCCTGTGCTGGCGCCCAACACGCCCGCCGAGGCGCGCGAGCAGGTCGCCGCGACTCAGGCGATGAAGGTGGATTTGATCAAGATCCGCGTCGACGACACTCTTGGCACCACGCCCAAGATGCCGCCCGAGGTGTACCGGGCGGTGATCGACGAGGCGCACAAGCGCGGCCTGCGCGTGGCCGTGCACATCTTCTATCTCGCCGACGCGAAAGGGGTGCTCGACGCGGGCGCCGACTTCATCGCACACAGCGTGCGCGACGCGGCCATCAGTCCCGAGGTGATCGGTCTGCTGAAGTCCCGCGGCATCTGCCTCTGCCCGACGCTGATGCGGGAAGTCTCGACGTTTGTCTATGAGTCGACCCCCGATTTCTTCGCCGACCCGTTGTTCCTCGCGCATGCCGACATGCAGCTTGTGAATCAGCTGAAGGAGCCCGCGCAGCAGGAGGCGATGAGGCGGAGCGCGAGCGCCCAACGCTACAAGACGGCGCTCGACGTCGCGAGCCGGAACCTCAAGACGCTGTCCGACCGCGGCGTCACGATTGCCATGGGCACCGACACCGGCCCGCCCGGCCGGTTCCAGGGCTACTTCGAGCTCAAGGAGCTGGAGCTCATGGCGAAGGCTGGTCTCACGCCGCGGCAGGTCCTGATGGCCGCCACGCGCGACGCCGCGCGCTGCTGGAAGGTGGACAAGGATCTCGGCACCCTCGAAGCCGGCAAGTGGGCCGATTTCGTCGTGCTCGACGCCGACCCGCTCGCGGACATCGCGAACACGAAGAAGATCAGCGCGGTGTACATCGCGGGAAACAAAGTGCCGCGATGAAATATCCGTAGGACGTCGTGCCACAATCGCCCGTGCGTCTCGTCGGCAGGTCGGCAGGTCCTGTCCAGTGTCGAATCGGGTGTGCGCTCCTCCTGTGCCTCTGGGGCCTTCGAGCCGACGCCGCCTCCACCTTCGATCCCGCCTATCGATTTCGCACGCTTCGCACCGAGCACTTCATCATCCACTTCCATCAGGGTGAAGACCGACTGGCCGAGCGGCTGGCGGTTGTCGCGGAAGAGACCTGGCGCGCGCTCGAGCGGCCACTGGGCACGCCGCCGCCGCGCCAGACACACGTGGTCATCGTCGACCAATCGGACCTCTTCGGCGGCTATGTCTCGCTCTTCCCTCGCAACGCCATCGTAATCTCGGCCGCGTGGCCGGCTGGGTCGGACTACCTGAAAACGGTCGACTGGCTGCGGCTCGTCTTCACGCACGAGCTCACGCACGTCGTCCACCTCGACCGCTCGGAGAGTTGGGCGCGCGTGGTTCGTCGCGTCTTTGGTCGAGTCCCGCTCGCGTTTCCGAACGTGTTCTTACCGATCTGGCAGATCGAAGGACTCGCGACGTATGAAGAGAGCGCGATCACAGGGGAGGGCCGCCTCCACGCCGGCGATTTCAGGGCGATCGTGACTGAGGCAGCGCGCGGCGCGCGTCTGGATCCGATCGACCGTGTGAATGGTGGCCTGGTCGACTGGCCCGGTGGTCACGCGCCGTACGCCTACGGCCTTGGCTTCCACGCTTTCCTGGCGGACGCGTACGGCCTCGAGACGCTGGCCACCCTCGCCAGAGACACCTCGCGACGTGTCCCCTACACCGCGTCGCTCGCGTTCGGCCACGTCTACGGACGCTCGCTAGGCGATCTCTGGCGCGACTACGAGCAGAGCCTGCTGTCCTCGAACCCTCCTGTTGCGGCGCCGGACGCCGAACAGCTCACCCATCATGGGTACGTCGTCGTCGGTCCACGGTTTGCGCCAGCTCGATGCCAGACGTGCGCCGCCGAGATCCATTACTCGATTCGCACGCCGAGCGCCTTCCCAGCGCTCTATCGATTGGTGCTCGACGGCTCCGCGCCCGAGCAGCTGACGACGCGCTATCTGGGATCGACGACCGGTTCTGGGGCCGAGACGATCTACTTCGATCAAGAGGAACGGCAGCGGGAACCGGGACGCTACTTCGATCTCTACGCCCTGGACCGGGCGAGCGGACGTGTCGTGCGCCTGACTGAGGACGCGCGCCTGTCCGATCCGGACGTGTCGCCGGACGGACGAACGGTCGTCGCGGTCCAGAGTCGACCGGGACAACGCAATCTGGTGATCGTTGAGGTCGGACCCGCCACGACGAGCGCGACGCACGAGATCACGACCGTCGTATCGGAGCTGGACACCCAGTTCAACGCGCCGCGCTGGTCACCTGATGGCCGGTCGATCGTCGCCGAGCGGCATCGGCCTGGCTTGCAGCCGGAGATCGTGGTCGTGGAAGCCGGGACGCGGGCGATCCGTGTGGTCGCGTCCGATGCGAACGCGCGGTGGGCGACGCCGACGTGGCGGCGAGATGGCGGCGCGATTGTCGCGGCGGCGGACTTCGACGAAGGGCCGTTCAATCTCTACGAAATCGATCTCGACGGCTCCCGGGTGCGGCCGCTGACATCGACAACTGGCGGCGCCATCTGGCCGGACGTATCTCCAGACGGCACGGCGATCGTGTACGTGGGCTACACACCGGACGGATTCGATCTCTTCCGTGTGCCATATCGCTCGGCTCCGAGAGATGGCGATGTGACGCGCGCGGCGCTGACCGTCGGCGATTCACAGGCGGTCGCTGAGACGAAGCCGGTAGCGGACTTTTCGTTGAAGGCGCGCGACTACTCGCCGTGGACCACGCTCGAGCCGACGTCGTGGTGGCCAACAATCGACTCGACCAGCACCCAGGTGCGGCTCGGTGCGACCATCGATGGCGCCGACGTGCTTGGATACCACGCCTACTCGGTGTCTGCATCATGGGCGCTGTCTCGTCCAGAGGGCGCACCGCAGGTGAGCGCGATCTCGCCAGACTGGCGGGCCGTCTACGCTTACGCCCGCTGGCGACCGACGTTCTACGCGGCCGCCTCGCGTGAGACGTCGTTTTTCGGCGGGCTGCCAGACGACGACGGCAGGCCGTCGCTCACGACGCGCCAGAGCCGGCAGTTCGAGGCGGGGGTGATCCTGCCCGTGGTCCGCGTGCGCGTCTCGCAGGAGACCCGAGTGTCGTTCCTGCGTGCGGGCGACGCATCTATGTTCCTCGATCGGACCGTGGCAATCGACCGTGCGGCGGTGCGCCTCGCGTGGTCGATTTCGTCCGCGCATGTCTACGGCCGGTCGATCAGCCCGGAGCGGGGCGTACGCGTCGGTGTGACCGGCGAAATCGTCCGTCGCGAATTTGGCGCCTCGGCTGACGCGAACGTTGTTTCGGCGGACGCGCGCGCGTACGTGCCCGGGCTTGCCGAGCAGCATGTGCTGGCGATACGCGCGTCAGGCGGAATGTCGAAAGGGGATGGAGACGTTCGCCACACGTTTCTGCTCGGCGGCGCCGGCCCCAACGCCGATGTCGTCGCGTTCGGCTCGGACGCCTTCAGCCTGCTGCGCGCATTCGGAGCCAACAGCTTCGCGGGCACTCATCTCGCGCTCGTGAACGCGGACTACCGGTGGCCGCTCGCGAGGATCGAGCGTGGCGTGGGCACCTGGCCGTTCTTTCTTCGTACGATCTCCGCCGCTGCGGGCGTCGACCTCGGCCAGGCCTGGGTCAGCGCCTTCGTCGCGCGCGACATCAAGACGTCTCTTGCCGCCGAGTTCAGCGCCGACGTCGTCGTCGGTTACGACATCCCCCTGACGGTCACCGTTGGCGCGGCTTGGGGACGGGACGGGGGCCACGCCGGCAGCACGCAAGGTGCCGCGTACATGCGTGTGGGCCGGGCGTTCTAGCGCGGGTTTGATCGACCTGCGGAGGCAGCCCGGTCATCGCGGCCTCGAGCTCCGCTTCGGTCATCCGTCCGGGATGGTACAGGCGCACGAGGCCGTCTCGATCCACGAGCACGATGGTGGGCGTCGAAGACTCCGTAGTTCCGGTGATTCGCCTCGCTCATCGGCACCGGCTGGTCGCGGAGGAAGCTGTAGGACGTGTCGCGCACCTGGACCAGCGCTTTGTGAGCCCGCCCGCCTTCCAACGTTATAGCGACTTGACGTTTTAGAGTCATGACGCCATAATGAAATGCATGGCTGATGTTAAGCGTGCCACCGTGTACTTCGACGCGACCCTGCACAAAGCCCTTCGCGTCAAAGCCGTCCAGACGGACCACAGTCTGTCTGACTTGGTGAACACAGCCGTTCGCCGCAGCTTGGCCGAGGATGCAGAAGACCTCGCGACCTTTGAAGCCAGAGCCAAGGAACCCAACCTGGCTTTCGAGGACGTCCTGAAGGACCTGAAGCGGCGTGGCAAGTTATAGGCTTCTCATCAAGCCATCCGCTGCGAAGGAACTCGAGGCCGTTCCTCCCAAGGACCGAAGGCGCATTGCGAGCAGGATCCAGCATCTGGCCTCCGAACCACGCCCCGCTGGCACTGAGAAACTCTCCGGGCAGGAGAAGTATCGCCTCCGCCAAGGCAACTACCGAGTGCTCTATTCCGTCGACGACGCCAAGCTGACCGCCACGATTGTGAAGATCGGCCACCGCCGGGACGTCTACCGCTGAATCCAAGACGGGCTACTACCATGCGGCCGCCAGGCCCGCGCCGTAATCACACGTCACGGTCCCGTCGTTCATCGTCGTTGAGACCCGCCCGGCGCACCGCCTCCACAACCTCCTTCTGGACCACGGACTCGTGCAGATGAAAGCGAGGAGGTGGACCCCGTTGTGGATCGCGGCAGATCCGCGCGGCGGGAAAGACAAACTGCCAGGTCCAGTCCGTTGAAGCGTTGGATACTTGCGATCGACGGCGAACGGAAAGACAGCGCGTCCCGCTCCTCGCGCGAGATCGCGCTCCTGCTGGCGCTTCACTTCCTCCAGTCGAAACCCATGCTCACGGTGTTGGCTCGCCGGACAATTTTCTGGCGGCGACTCCGGAGTGTCGTATGATGCCGAGTTGTATTTCGGGAATACGCGGAGTGTGCAGCACCACTCTCCGGCGAGAACGTGCAGCGGTACCATAGCCGCTCATGGGAGGATCAATGGGGATGAAGCTCGGCTCAGTTGTCGTTGCGGCGTTGACCATCGCAGGAGTGGCCGCGCAAAACCTCAGAGCCGGCCAGGCCGCGCCTGCCGGCCAGACCGCTCAGGCCGGCCAGGCCGCCCGGGGCGCTGCGCCGCAGACTCCGCCGTGCGGTCCGAACCTCGAGATCAAAAACGTTGCGAAGGATTCGCGCTGCTTCGAGCTGCGGACCTACACCGTGCGAGAGGGCAGCTCGATCGATCTCCTGCACTCGCGTTTTCGCGATCATACGATGGCGCTGTTCAAGAAGCACGGCTTCACCGTTGTCGGGTTCTGGCAGCCGGTCGCCAAGCCCAACACCCTGATTTACCTGCTTGCCTATAAGGATGGCGCGGCCCGAGACGCGGTGTGGGCTGCGTTCAACGTCGATCCGGAGTGGGTGAAAGCCCGGACCGAGATGCAGGTGAACGTGCAGGTCGACAGCGTCTTCATGAGCGCGACAGACTACGGACCGTTGAAGTAACCGGCGCGAAGGCCCGTTCCTCAATCGCTTGGGGCCTAAAGGGATAGAACATGACGAACGCAAAATGGCTGGTGGTGGTCGTGCTGCTTGTCGTGACGGCATCATTCGACGGCCGCGCGCAGCGAACCAAGGCGGCGCGGATCCTGCCGCTGCCGGTGTCGGAATGGACCGACGCCGACCGCGAGACTCTCGGTACGATGGCGCGCGGCGATCAGACGATCGACGTGTTCAAGACCTGCCTTCGACACAAGGAGCTCTGCCGGAACTGGATGCCCTTCACGCGCTACATCCTCAGCGCCGAGTCGTCGCTGCCCGCGCGCGACAGGGAGATGTTGATCCTGCGGACCTCGGCCCTGTCGAAAGCCGACTACGACTGGGGGCATCACGTGGCGGCCGGGCGACGCGCCGGGCTCACCGAGGAGGAGATCGCGCGGATTGCGCGGGGACCTCAGGCGGCCGGCTGGAGCGAGCTCGATCGCACGCTGCTCGCCGCCGCGGACGAACTGCACCGCGACCAGTTCATCACCGACGCGACGTGGACCGCGCTGGCGCGCCGGTACACCGAGCGCCAGATGATGGACGCCATCTTCACCGTCGGCCAGTACACGATGGTGTCGATGTTCCTCAACAGCGCCAGCGTCCAGCTCGAACCGGGCATCGTCGGCGTGCCGAAGTAAAGACTAGATCATCGGTCACGTGACGCTTGACTAACAGACGCTGGCGCCAGAAGGCGCTCTGGACGCTTGCAGCGTTGCTGGTGTGCTCGACGGCCGCGCTCTCGGCTCAAAAGCCTGTCACCGTCTCGTTCGATTCGGTCGTCTACGGCGACAACGGCGAGTTCTTCAGCCCGTTTCGAACCGGCGAGACCATCCTCGGATCCTGGCAGCGTGTAGAAGTCGCCATCGAGATCAGCAGCCGCGCGACGCTCGAGCTGGGAGCGTACGCCCTCGAGCGCGACGGATCGGAACATCGCACCGAGCTGGCACGGCCGGTGGTGTCGCTCGTCATGGGCACGAAACGTCACCGCTTCGTGATGGGCACGATTGAAACCGGCGACCGAACCTGGGGGATTGGCCCCGATCGCACGACGCCGCATGGGCTCTTGCCGCCCCTGGCGGTCGAGACGCTGTGGTTCTCCCGCGCGTACGAGGCCGGCGTGCAGTGGCGCACCAACACCGAACGTTTCAACCAGGACGTGTGGTTCGACTACCAGAAGGTCATCACGCCGGAACATCGCGAGCTGTTTGACGGCGGTTTCGTTGGCCGGGTTCAGCAGTCGCCTTCGGCACCCGTCGCGTTGCTGTATCAGTTCCATGTCGTGCACCACGGAGGACAGCAGTACCACAACGGTCCGGTCTCTGACAGCTTCGGCTACGGTCCTGGCATTCTGATCAGGCACCAGGTGCCCACGCTCGGCGTCGCGTCCGTCGAGGCGTACGCGCTCTTCAGCTACGACCGTCCGGATCGTCAGCAGCCGGACCTCACGGTGCTCGGCCATGCGGCGTTTGTCAGAATCGCGGCGGAGAAGAACGGCTGGCGCGGGCACGTGCTCGGTTGGCACGGCAATACGTTCAAGCACGAAGCGGGCGATCCCAACTACCAGTCGCAGTACCCGGATGGCAGGAACGTTCTCCCCGGGCGCGACTACGGCGAGGCAGGGCTGACGCGCCTCATCCAAGTCGCGCCCACCGTCGAGCTGGAGGCGTCCGGGCGTGCCCACCTCGTGCAAGGCAAGTGGGGCTACTCGTATCGCCTCGTGGGCACGGTGCACCTCGACCTCTGGCACACCACGACGCCCTAACGCGGTTCTCCGATCCTCGTAGCGCGGGGCTCTCGGCCCCGCGGGACGCGGCCCTGCCCGTCGACAAGCGCAGGGCACCCCGAGATCGTCGAGGGGTGAAAGGGCCGCGCTACGGACTGTCCAGTGGAATGAAAAAGGCCTGGTCCGCGGCGGCCGATCATAAAAAGAGGGGCGGGCCGAAAGGACGGCCCGCCCCCTCGAGACTTGGTCCGGCTACAGCCGGACCCCACACGTGTGAGCTACCACTTCACGTTCATACCGAAGCCGATGATGCGCCCCTGCAGCATGTTGTCGGGCGTCAAGTAGCTGCCGTTCGCGTTGGCCCATTCCACATCGAACCGGCTGCGGATATTGTCGATGTTCATGAGGTTGAATGCTTCAAACGCCGGCGCCACGCTGACCTTGCCGAACCGGAAGTTCTTCGACGCCTTGAAGTCGAGTTGGACGATTCGCTCGTCGGGAATCGCACCGGTCGCGAACTGAGTGCCGATGTTGGTGCCGGCGGCAGCGCCGACCCAGTTCGACGGCACGGTGGGTGCACCGGGCACGCACCCGTACGTCGTGGGGCAGGCGGGCACGATAGTCGACTTGCCGAGCATCGTCGAGGTCGCCGTTCCGTCCGGATACCTGAAGGCGGTGCCGTACCGGAAGGTCGGGGCGAGGCCGCCGGAATCGATGTTCTGGTACGACCAGCCGAGGTTGATGCCGTACACGATCGGGAAGGACGCCGACAGCTTGAAGTCCTTCGTGAACGGCCTGCCGATCCGCGGTCCGCCGTCGTACGCCACCATGTTCCAGTCGTCGCAGAACCGGAGGCTGTTGGGATCCACGATCGCCCCCGGATAGGACGTCGCACAGGTATTGCTGCGCGACCGCTCGATCGAAATGCCGCCGGAAATCTGCGAGCCCGCGTACGGCCGCATCCGGAACTCTCCGGAATAGCTGTCGTATTTGCTCGTGCTCAGCGGCTCGAGGTACGTGATGTTGCCGCTGCCTGCGAGGGTGACGAGCGAGTTGTAGTAGGTGTAGGGGGTTCCATCGATCGGGTTGTAGAGGGTCACCTTCCTGTACTGCGTGCCCTGGTTGCCATCGTCGGTCCGCAGCCGGTTGACCGTCTTGGTCAGGTTCTTGTTGCTCCCGTGGTAATACGTGGCGGTCAGCGACACGCGCGGCAGTAACGCGTGCTGCACTTCGACGCCCTGTTCGAAGCGGTACCGCCGCGGGTACTGGGTGAAATCCCCGAATTCCGTCACCGCGCCGAATGTGGGCACCAGGGCGAGCTGAGAGGCCGTCCCACTCAGGTTGATTTCACACCCTGGCGTCAGGTAGACGCAATCGGTGTACGTGCCGTCGGCGTTGAACGTCCGCTGGCCCTGCGCGATATCGTCCATGTTGAGATCGGTCCAGTTGCGGGAGGAGGTCTGCGAACCCAACCCGTTGAAGTTCGCCGCCGTGCTGGTCGTTTCCGCCACGTTGTATCGATTGATGGAGTACTTGATGGCGGTCCTGGAGTCGCCGAACAGGTCGTACACGACCTGGAACCGCGGCGCCCAATCCTTCCAGTTCGGGATTCTGGGACGCTCTGGCTGCGTCCGGGTCGGCACGAATCGCCCCGCCGGCAGCGTCATCTCGTCCACCTGCGAGTTGATCGTCTCATAGCGGATGCCGGCGCTGACCGTCAACCGCTTCATCGTAAAACTGTCCTGGGCGAACAGACCGATGTCCGCGATCAGGCTTTCCTGCGACAGGCGCGGCGTGTTGCGGACGGTGACCGAACAGGTGGAGACCGCCAGAACCCCCGAGCAGGGCGACGCGGCGCCCAACAACGTTGTCGTCGGGAAAGTGTTGTTGTAGTTCTCGTCCCGGGTGCCCGTCGGGTAGACCTGCTGGAGATCGCCGTTGGAGTCGGCGCCGTGCAGGAACCGCCCGTGCTTGTAGGCCGCGCCGACCTTCGCGTGGTGCGACCCCGTCACGTACGAGGCCGATCCCTGCCACACCATGCTCACCGGAAATTGCTGACTCGTGGCTGCCGGAGCGACGCCCGTGCCGCCGCCGGTCGCGAGGTGTGAAATGACGGTGTACCACTCGGGTGTCCCGCGCGCCTTTCCGATCCCCGGCTGGAAGAGGTTTCTGTAGTACTCCACGTTCTGAGAGTAGCCGCCTTCGAGGAGCAGCCGGCTGCTGAGCGTCCCCGTGTACTTGGCCGCGGCGGTCGAGTAGTTTGGCGTCGGCCAGGTAAAGGATGCCGTTTCCGGGTCGGTGAAGGCGCCCATCACGTGAGCGCGATACTTGAACACGCGCTCGTAATACGCCGACACCTTGTGACGCGGGGTCACCTGGTAGGTGAGCCGCACGAGCGTATCGCGGATGAAGTTGTCGTCGACCCCCTGGGAGCCGTCGTCGAAAAACGTATTCGGGACGGTGTTCACCGGATCGAAATCGCGGAGCGAGACGAAGTACCACACCTTATCTTTTTGGATCGGCCCGCCGAACGAGCCGGTGATGTCGCGGATGTAATGAATCCGGTTGATGGCCGGATCCCCCTTCCTGTCCACGGGCAGGCCCCAGACCTTGAACCGGTTCGAGTAGTTGTCTCCCTGCAACTGGCCAGGCCGGTAGAGAGCGGCTGACGAACCGCTGAAGCGGTTGCCCCCTTCTTTCGGCACCATGTTCAAGGTGACGCCGCCGCCCGAGCGCTCGGCGCTGACGCCGGTCGTCTGATACGACATCTCCTGGTAGTCAGCGTCGTTGGAGTACGTCTGCACGGAACCGTTCCCCTGGAGCCCGTTGATGACCATCCCGTCCACCATGACGGTGTTGTTGGCAGACGACTGGCCATGCACCGACATGTAGGTCTGCTGGGCCCCGGCCGAGCCGCCCACGTCAGGGCTGCTCAACTGCACGCCGACAATCAGCTGCCCGAGGCCCTGGATCGTCTTGCCCGTCGGAATGTTGTCGATCGACTCTCGATCGAGCACCTGCACGTGCGCGGCGCTCTGCACGTCGACAATAGGTGCCGCGCCGGTCACCGTGACCGTTTCCTGCAGGGCGCCGACTTTCATTTCCACACTGATGCTCGCTGTGAAGTCGGACTGCAACTGGAACGCGTCGCGCTTCACCACGGCGAAACCGGTCAGCGTGAACGTGACGGTGTACATCCCTGGGCGCAGATCGACGATGCGATACTGCCCGCCACCGTCCGTCGTCGTGCTCCTGGTTCTCTCGATGAGGGCGTCGCTGGATACTTCAACCGTCACGCCAGGTAGGACGCCCCCCGACGTGTCTTTGACCACTCCGGCGATTGCACTCTGTGCCCGAGCGGCCGCAGGCCATGCCGCGAGGCAGGCTAGTGCGAGGATCACACGTACTCCGCTGCGTGTCATAAGCACTCCTTGTCACCGCAATTGCCACTGCGTCTACGGACGAACTAGGTTATGACGCCAGTCTCCTACGCGAGAGGAATGCGACGAACCAGAGCAGCCGGTATGAAGCAACACGCCGATGAATGGGGCGGGAACAATAAATCGTAAGGAAACGATTGGGAGGCTACGCCTACGGCTGACCGGCGTCAACCCAAAAAAGAGGCTCGTGGGGCGAGACCGAACAGGGCTACGGAAATTTGAATCGTGGGGCGGCTGTCGGGTTGTCGGCCCATCCTTTACTCGCTCAGGTTTTCCGTCAATGATAGTCGCGAACAACGGACCGGTGGCCATCCTGACGGTCATGAAGAGCAGGCCCTTCTCGATGAGCACTAGCCTCATCCAGTGGTTCTTCTGCCTGATCGTCAGTCTGATTGCGGCGTACGGCGCGGGAGGGGCCGCTAGGGCCCGGCGACGACGCTCGGATGGTTGTGGCCGCGATGAACCCGAAGGCGACCAGATGATTCGCTCCGAGGAGGTCCGGCATGTGTGCACCGTCGATCATTGAAACGGTTCGAGACAATCTTTCGCGCCGACGCTTTCTGACCGCTGTCGGTGGATCGATAGCCGCAACGGTTGCCGCGCCGGCGTCTGGACTGGGTCAGCAGCAGAAGCCCGTCAGGCTCGCGAAGGGGTTCCGCGACGTCTACGATCTGACGCACACATTTGGCCCGAAGCTGCCGGTGTTCCCGGCGTTCAAGCCGGTCGAAATCCGCCAGAAGTTCTCGATCGCCAAGGATGGATTTTTCGCAAACGAGGTGACCTTCGACGAGCACACGGGGACGCACATGGACGCGCCGGTCCACTTCATCGCGAAGGGCGGCACGGCCGACACGCTGCCGGCCGACCGGTTCTTTGCGCCGCTGGCGGTCGTATCGATCCAGTCGCGCGCCGCGAGGGATGCCGACACGACGCTCACGGTCGACGATCTGCTCGCGTGGGAGAAAGCCCACGGCCGGCTCCCTGCGGGTGCGTTCGTCGCGATGCATTCGGGATGGGACGCACGCATCGGCGATGCGAACCGTTTCCTCAATCGCGATGCAAAAGGAACGATGCACGCGCCAGGATTCAGTGAAGAGGCCGCCCGCTTTCTCGTTCAGCAGCGGGACATCGTGGGCGCCGGTGTGGATACGCTGAGCCTCGACAAGGCCGCGGCCGACAAGTTTGTCGCGCATCTTGCCCTGCTGGGAGCCGGGAAGTACGCCGTGGAGCTCCTGGCGAATCTCGCGGCCGTGCCGCCGGCCGGCGCGATGGTGATCATCGGCGGCCCCAAGCATGCGGGCGCCTCAGGCGGCCCTGTTCGTGTCTTCGCAGTCGCGTGACGGGGCTGCGAAACCCATTCCGCCCCGCGCACGCCCATGTCGAAGAGCCCCGCGGTAGGCGGTAGTATGAGCTCGGGCTTTTCGGACTGCTCCTCGAGATGAAGGGACCGACCATGTCCACGTTCTTCAATCCGACGCCGGAAGAGAGAGCCGCACTCGAGGCACTGGCCGCCGAGATTCCCGGCATTCAGCAGACCCTGATAAAGAATCACGAGTTGCTGACCCACGCCGATCGAGGCGCTCATCAACAGCAGCTCGCGGGCTCGAGAGTGTTGCTGGCGGTCGCCGACCGCCTCCCACCGGCGCTCGACGGCCTCGGCATCTTTGAGCGCGGCGCGTCGCACGTCGGCATCGGGAGAATCTCGACCGGACTTGGCTGTCCGCACGCCGAGACCGATGCGGATTTTCTGGGGCTCATGGCGGCTTTCCGGACACCAGCGGGGCGCCGGGTCGACTTCATCACGATCAACGATCCCACGTCGCCGACCGACACGCCCGAGGAATTCATCGCGCTGCTCCAGGCCACGGCCGATGCCGCCGGAAGCGCGGGGCTGTTTGCGTCGCAGGCCCGGTTGCTCGTCAGCCTCACGAGGCACGCCGGTCTTCGTGCGCCGGCGATCGCGCTCCACGTCACGGGACAAACGCGCCGCACGGTGCACTCGGCGAGCGCCTTTCAGCAGTACTGGACCGGCATCGTGCGCGCGCGCGATGTCCTCGGCAAGTTCACGTTCGTGCCCTCGCCGCCGCCTCTTCCGGGTTCCGACGCCGTCCGCAGCCCCACGCATCTGACCGACGACTGGCGGACGCGCCAAAGCGCCGGTCCCCTGGTGTTCCAGCTCTACTGGATTCCATTTGTCAGCGAACGCGAAACGTCGCTTGCCGATCTCACCGCGCCCTGGACCGATGCACAGAAGATCGAGGTCGGCACCGTGACGTTCCCGAAGATCGACTCAGGCGCGCTCGATTCCAAATTGACGACGCTGCTCGCGTCGGAAATGGGGGCGAATCCTGGCCACTGGGAAGAAACGTCGGACGGGAGTGAGCCGGCCCTTCCGGCCACCAGGTTCACGGCGGCTCGATCGCTCGCCTATCGCGCCAGTCAGCAGAGCCGTCACGCGCTGCCCGACGAGAGCTATCAGTCGTTCTTCGATCGAGGCGAGATCGGACGAGAGCTGGCGCGCGAGCTGGTCCGTCGGTACAACGAGAACCGTTCGGCGGGCCACTGGGTGCCGGATGCGGGCGCGATCACGATGAACGACTTGTGACGCCGAGCCGTTGTCGCAGGTCGCCCGATGTCCCTTCGTGATCTCGTGCCGCCCGCTGCGCGCCGCCTGCTCAACCGTACCAGATCGGTGCTGGCGGTACAGGTATCGCGCGCCCGGGTCTCGAATTGGGAGCTCGCGTGCCTCGCGCCGACCGGTCACGCGCCTTACCGGGTCTTGTATCTCGGGACCAGGCAGCGCCGGCGGTTGATAGGCGAAGTGCTGGGACTGGAGCTGGCGGCCGAGGACCGCGTCACCTGCTGGCGCACCGGCCCTTCGCTGCGAGTGCCGCTGTTCGATGTTCCGCTGCCGCTGACAGTCGCCGACGACACCGCCATCCTGAGCGAGGCGCCGTTGCGAGGCGCCTTGCGGATCCCCTGGTGCATCCACGCCGTCGTGCCGCTGGGACGCTCGATCGACGAGGTGCTGGTCTCCTACGACCGTGAGCTTCGGCGACGCCTGCGCAAGCGGGCCGAGTACCGGCTGAGGCCGGTCGTCGACGAAGTCGAAGTCCTGGAGGTCAGTCGCACCATGCTGGAGCCCTACGCCACTGCCAGGCACGGCAAGGACGCGCAGCAGATCCCTTCCGAAGCGGTGCTCAGGATGGCGCGAGGGGCAGGCGGGGCACGCCTCG
>JAHFUL010000001.1:106035-136910 GCA_023265155.1 Acidobacteriota bacterium | reverse complement strand
CATGTTGATCACGCTGTTCAACGTGCCCTTGCTCTCGCCGTCCCACAGCATGAGTCCGTACTCCGCGGCATCTACCATCGCCCGGTCCTTGACCGAGTAGTACGCGAAGCCACGCGCTCCTGGTGGTGCCGCGATCTCCTGCGTCGGCCAACCGCCGACGTTGTGACGGCAGTTGGCCGTCATACAATGGACGATGACGTTTCGGTAATCCTTGTCGGCGAGATACCGTTGAACAGCTTTGTCGGCGCCGTTGGCATCGCCAACCAGGATCGTGAAGCCTTTTTCGACCATGGTGTCAATGCGCCGCTTTACGTCCGCGTTGAGGCGCGACAGCTGCCGAGAGCCGGCAATGAAGACCTTGGTCATGTCCGCGTTTCGCCCTGATGGACCGCGGCCTATGTCGGCGGCCATTGCTGCGCGCCATGCAGGATCCGTAACACCTGCACATCATCGTGCACTTCATAGATTGCGACGAACGGCAGCGGAACAAACACGAGTTCGCGGGTGCCCTCGACGCGACCTGGACGTCCCAGATTCGGAAAGCTTTCAAGGGCCGCGACACCTTGGACGATGCTTTGCGCCACCCGGCGCGCGGATTCGGGACGGCTCTGGGCGATGTAGTCGCAGATACGCTCGAGATCATCTGCGGCGTCCGTCGTCCAGCGGACGCGCATCAACCGCGATAGCGCTGGTCGATACGCGACGCGACCTCGTCGTGGTCGAGCAAACGTCCCTCTCGGGCCGAGAGACGGCCCTTTTCGACCTCCCGACGGAACCAATCATCATGATCGACCGAGATGGCCAGCAGATCCAACGCGACCTGACCGGCGTTGCGGCCGGTCTCGGCTGCAAGGCGATTCAGCTTGGCTTCCAGTTCTGGCGGCACATGCAGGTCCATGAAGCCAGCGTAGGGCTATCCAGATGGGCTGTCAACAAGCGGTTGATGTCACCCCGCAGCAGCAGCTTCTGGCCCATGGTCGCAGGCCATGAACGACTCCGGACCGGATGCCGTCGCACGTGATGACGAGCAGTCGACGTGCGATGAGCTACCTACATGCGGTTGGTCAAGGACCGGATTCTCTACCTCTGGGAGCAGCGACGGGCCGAGGCGAAAGACCGGACGGCGGAGCAGGAGAAGCGCGTCAAGGCAATTCAGCAGAAGCTCGATCGGCTGGACGACGCGTTCCTGTTCGCGGAGACGATCGACAGCAAGAGCTACGAGCGTCAGCGCGATAGGCTCCGCGAGGAGGTGACGCTCGCGCAGATCGACCACCACACCGAGTCGATCGACGAACTCGACGTACAGGGCATCCTGGGGTTCGCGGAACGGATTCTGCCGCGCGCATCAGACCAGTGGGTCCAAGCGTCGCTCGACTACAAGCAGCGGCTGCAGCAGCTGTTTTTCCCGGAAGGAATCGCGTTCGACGGAAATCGATTCAATCGAACCGCCGCAACGGCACCACTTTTCAACTACTTGGCGCCGTCCGAGAGTGCTGATGAAAAGAGTGGTGAGCCGGGACGGAATCGAACCGTCAACCGCAGATTGAGAGTCTGATTCGGCTCGATCGGCTCCGCGATCCCGAATCTCACAACAGCATGGCATTGTCCAGCGCCACGCGATCGTGGGCGCTGAGCGCCGGCGCCTCCGCTGCGGCGACCCCTGATCGTTCCAATCGTGTCGGCAGGGCAACGGTTCGGGTGCGCCGGCCGCTCGAATCATCCGGCGCGACGAAGCAGCTCACCAGCTGTCTGGACATTCCGCTCACGGCTCCAATGGCTTTGACCGCGGCCGCTGCAAGCGCTCGAGGGCCTGGCGGCCAGAGCGGCGCCAGTCGAGCCTGCAATCGCCGGCGGGCGGGCTCATCGAGCGCGCGCATGAGGGTCAGACCGCCAATGGTGGCCTGATCCCATGGTACGACGATCTGTCCTGGAGGCGTGCCGAGCACGGTGAGCGCGACATCTTTGGGTGATCCGTTCGCTTCGAGAGCCACACAGGCGCGGATGGCGCTCGCCAACGCTTCAGGCGCCGAGCCGAAGAGGCTGGTCCAGGGAACTCCAAGCTCGCGCGCGCCACGCTCGACGAGCTGCCGTTGCGCGGCGCCGGCGCAAAGAATCAGACTCTCGCGAGTCAGTTGCCGAACCCTCCCCATCAGCAACACGCCATCGTCGCCCTGCCACTCCGCGTCCCTCGCGCGATCGGCGCGGTCGGCGATCACGATGAGCGACGCGCCGGCCAGCCCGAAGAGGTCGTTGGTGCCGGACACGGGCGTCGTGAAGCCCTGAATCGGCGCCGCCTGCATGATGTCGAGCGCCTTGCCTGCCGCAATCTGTCCCGTCTCGTCCACGAGCCGAACGGACGAGGCGATCCCGGACCGGGCGAGCGCGTGCGCGATCGCGCCGCCCAGCTCGCCAGCACCCACAATGGCGATGTCAAGCATTGGTGGGCTATTGTAGGTCAGCCCTCAGCAACGGCCGTCTCCTTATGACGCAGTCCACCTCTCAAGTAGCCATTGTCACCGGCGGCTCGCGCGGCATCGGCCTGGCGATCGCCCGCGCGCTGGTCGCGGACGGGATCAACGTGACGGTCACTGGACGCGATGAGGGCCATCTTTCCGCGGCGCGGGCGCGCATCGAGGGCGCCGGCCCCGGGGCGGTGGAGACGCTTCGTGCGGACGTCCGGCAGTACGCCGACATGGAGCGCGTGATCGACGCGACGGTCGCGCGTTTCGGCGGCCTCGATATCCTCGTGAACAATGCCGGCCTCGGGATTTTCGCCGACGTGGCCGATATGACGCCGGCGCAGTGGTCCGAAGTCGTCGACACGAACCTGACTGGCGTCTTCAACGCGTGCCACGCGGCGATTCCGCGCCTCCGGCAGCGCGGCGGCGGCTTCATCATCAACATCAGCAGCCTGGCGGGGAAGAACGCCTTCGTGGGGGCGGCCGCCTACTGTGCATCGAAGGCCGGGCTGAACGCGTTCAGCGAAGCGCTCATGCAGGAAGTGCGGTACGACAACATCCGCGTCAGCTACGTGATGCCCGGCTCGGTCGCCACGGGATTCTCAGGCGGCGATGAATCGCGCGGCGCCGACTGGAAGATCGCACCGGAGGATGTGGCGGAAGTGGTACGCGACCTCCTGCGGCATCATCCGCGGAGCCTGCCAAGCCGCGTGGAGATCCGGCCCTCGAGGCCCAGGAAGTAGCCGAAGGCCGACGCCTCTGAATTGGATCAGTGGGTCATGTGATCATCGAGTCGATTGAATGTGCGCAATCAATCAATGACCCGATGACTCAATACCCCGATGATCCAATGGCCAGATGACCCAATTCGAAGTTGAACCAGTATGTCAGTATTCGACAAACATCGCGACACGCTCGAGCGTCACGAAACGATGATGGGAAGCGCGCGGGGCCGTCTCGCCGTTGCGCTCGATCTCCTGACCGACTCGCTGGCGCTCGTCGGGCAGCACGGCGTCTATTGCCGCAGCGAGCGGTTTCCGGGGAAGCCGAAGATGGACATCGCGCTTGTGCTAGAGCAGCTGGAGGACGCCAAACAGCTGGTCCAGAGCGCGATGGAAGAGTTGCGAGCGCGGCAGGACTGAACTCCAAAACGGGCAGGTAGGACGGGTGGGGCAGGTAGGACGGGTGGGGCAGGTAGGCCGGGTGAGGCAGGTAGGCCCGGGTGGGCCACGGGGGCCACGGGGGCCACGGGGGCCGGGTAGGCCAGGTAAGGAAGACGTGCTTCACCAGCCTTACCTGCCTCACCCGCCCTATTTTTCTCCCTACCCGACGCGCCCCTCCAGCACTTCTTCCTCGGCCGACGCGGTCTGTGCGGGCTCGCCGACCGGTGCGGATTCCTGCCACCGCGAGAGAATCAGCAGCCACAGGGTGCCCGGCACGCAGAACAGCGCTCCAAGCGCGGCCGACATCGTGCGCGGCGACCACCCTGCACGATCGAGCTCGTAGCCGGTCCAATAGCTCGATATCGATGACAGGAGGGTGACCAGCGCGAGCTCGGCGGCGAATACGCGTCCGCGAAACCGATCGGGCACTTCCATCTGCAACAGAACCGTGCTGAAGACCCACAGCATCGATCCGCCGAAGTGCGCGCAGAAGACGCAGAAGGCCGCAATGGGGAGTGTGGGTGCCCAGGCCAGCGCGAGATAGAAGATGCCGACCAGGAAATACGCGGGCCCGATGGTCCGCCGAAGCATTCGCGGCTGCTGTCCCAGAATCCACCGAAGCGCAACGGGTCCCATGGCTGCGCCAACGCCGCGCGCTCCATACAGGACGCCGATACCGGCCGCCGTACTGCCACCGACCGGAAACACGCGCTGTCCGAAGATCGTCAGGAGCAGCAGGACGCCGCCAGCCAGCCCCCAACCTGCCTTCACGAACATCAGCGCGGCGACGTGCGACCGTTGACGCACATATCGGAACCCCTCCATCAGATCGGGGATCCCGGTGAGAGCCGACAGGCCGACGAGCGGCGGCGCAGGTGGCGGTGCGGAACGATAGCGCGTCTGGGCGATGAAATACGCGGAGGCGAAGAACGAGAGCGCATTCAGGACAAACGCCACGTTGCGTCCGGCCAGCGCCGTCACCAGACCGCCGATCGATGCGCCAACAGCCAGCATCGACGACCAGGCCGCGCTCGACAGCGCATTGGCCGGCATCAGCTCTTCCCGAGACGTCAGGTTGGGAATCGTGGCCGTGCGCGCCGGCTCGAAGAAGGCCTGGGCTCCAACGGTCAGCGCCATCACGACGTACGCGATCCAGACTTGATCGGCCCGACGCACCAGGAGCAGCCCCAGCACGAGCACGCCGCGGACGAGGTCGGTGCCGATCATCAGCCGCCGGCGATCCACCCGATCGACGACGACGCCCGCCATCGGGCCGACGATCGCCACCGGCATGAACTGCGCGATCATCATCCAGGCAATCGCGGTCGCCGAGCCGGTCAGGTCCAGCAGCAGGGCGTACACGGCGACCGAATTGAACCAGTCACCGAGCTGGGAGATGGTCTGCCCGATGAACAGAAGGCGGAAGTTGCGGTTGGTGCGGAGGAGTGAGTTGTAGGGATTCACCGTGTGTGTCCGAGGAGAACGCCCGTGCGCCCTCTCGTTGCTCAGTATAATTCCATCGCATGATCGAGACGGTTGGCCACTACAAGATCCTCGATCGCATCGGCACGGGTGGCATCGGCGACGTGTATCGCGCCCGCGATACGCGACTGGGGCGGACGGTGGCGATCAAGATGCTCCGCCCCGACATCGCCGGCGATCCCGTGCAGCGCGAACGGTTTCTTCAGGATGCGCGTGCCGCCGCGAAGCTCTCCCATCCCAACATTGCCGCGCTGGATGAAATCGGCGAGGAACAGGGGCAGCCGTATCTGGTGTTCGAGTTCGCGACCGGGGAGACTCTCAAGGCGCTGGTGGCCGGGCGACCGTTGAACCCGCGCCGAGCCATCGAGTACGCGATTCAGATCGCCGACGCACTCGCCGACATTCATGCGCAGGGCCTGGTGCATCAGGATCTGAAGCCGGACAACATCATCATCACGTCGAAGGGCGCCGCAAAACTGCTGGACGTCGGGCTGGCGGCATGGACGGCGGGCGGCGCCGCGCGGGAGCAGGCCGCACGGGCTGCCCAAACGCTGGACCCGGCCGCGGCGGCTGGAACCGCCGCCTACATGTCGCCGGAGCAGGCGCTCGGCGGCGCGTTCGACCACCGGACGGATGTCTTCTCACTGGGCGTCGTGCTGTTCGAGATGTTGACCGGCAAGCAGCCGTTTGCGGTCGAGACGCCCGCAACGATCACGCTGCAGATCATGCGGTCCACGGTCCCGGGTCCGAGCGCCGGCGACCGCACCCTCCCACGCGAGATCGATCCGATCGTGGCGAAGATGCTCGCCAAGAGCCTGGACGCACGCTATGCCTCGGCGGCGACGGTGGCCGCCGAGCTCCGATCGGTGTCCGCGATACTCGGCGTTCGCAGTGAAACGGCCGAAATCCGAGACGCGATGCCGAGGGCGCGATCGCAGCGGAGGTCAGTGCTCGGCTGGCTGGCGGTGGGGGTCATCCTGGCCGGGATCGCGGCGCTCGTGTGGATGGCGATGCAGGTGCAATGACCCCGCCCATCACGCGCGGCGCGAGTCACTTTCCCCGGGCCAGTATCTCGGGCAGCTGCATCGTGAATGCCGATCGCGCCAGCACCTCGCCGACTCCGGCCTGGCGGGCCGCTTCGATCAGCTCGGTTTGCACATGCGACACGAAACCGACGGATGGAATATCGGTGAGGGCCGGATCGGACTTCATGGCGGCCAACGTGCCAAGCGGCTCGGTCCGCTGGCTGTTCAGGTCGAAGATGACGAGCGCGGGACGGTTCTTCCGCATTTCGGCCAGCGCGTTCTCTGAGGATCGCGCAAACGTCAGCGGGACCCCCAGCTGGGTTGCCGTCGCTTTGATCTTGGAGCTGAACATCAAATCGTCGACGATGGCCAGAATCATGTGGGTTCCCAGATGATAGTCGAGACCCAGGCGGTTGGACCATTCTTCAAGAACGGCTTTGTCGTCGCCTGCGAGCGGACGCGAGAGGCCGTCGTGATTGATCCGGGGGATGAGGTGGCCGCACTGCTGGCGTTCGCCGGCCGGAACCTCCTGACGGTGCGCTCCATTCTGCTCACCCATGCCCACGTCGATCACGTCACCGGCGTCCCGGCCGCCAAGCGCGCACTCGGCGCGCCTGTCTACCTGCACCGTGACGATCTCTTCCTGTACGAGCGGGCCGTCGAACAGGGCGCGATGTTCGGGCTTCACGTCGATCCCCTGCCACCGGTGGACGAGTTCTATACGCCCGGACAAATCGTGCCGTTCGGCGACTACGAGGCGCGAGTGCACTGCACGCCAGGACACTGCCCCGGCGGGGTCTGCCTGCAGATTGGCAAGGTGGGAGAGCGTGGCGACGATCTGTTCGTCGGCGACACGCTGTTTGCGGGATCGATCGGCCGAACCGACCTGCCGGGCGGCGACCTTGCCACGCTGATCAAATCGATTCGAACCGTGCTGTTTGCGTTTGGCGATGCCGCTCGCGTCCATCCGGGACACGGCCCCAGCACCACCATCGGCCAGGAGCGCCGGACGAACCCCTTCCTGATGACGGAGTAATCCGCAGCGCTCGCCGTCGGCGTCTCACAAATGCGATTCGCCCTGAAAACACGAAACACGAAACACATGCCACACGTCCTTGTTCTACGTGCGCTCGATCGACGTACTCTCGTTCTCGCGTTTTTCGATCGTCAGCTCGACCCGACCGATACGAAGCCGATCACCGCTCGTCAATCGGGATCGCTCGATCCGCTTGTCGTTGACGAATGTACCGTTCGTGCTGGAGAGGTCGATCACGTCCAGGCTGTCCTGGCCGGCCTCGATCCGGCAATGAAACCGTGACACCAGGGGCGCCTCGACGATGAAGTCGGCGCGTGGCGCTCGCCCCACGGTTTTGATGGCACCAGGGCGAACGCGGAACGTGAAGACGCTCGACCGGGGTTCCGAGCTTCGCAGGATCCACATGAACGTTCCGGAGTCCGGCCGTGTCAGCGCGCCGCGGTGAATGTCTTCTGCAGCCAGTCCACGAGCGCGCGGCCAACAACAGCGCTGATCTGCTTGTCCGTCAGAGCGCCGTATTCATCGGGCTCGCCGGTTGTCGCCGGCACGAGCAGATGATTGACGCCCGGTATCCTCGCCACGTCGACCGACCCATTCTTCCTTCGTCTGCCGAGCTCCTCGAGACGGTCCGCGCTCGAGGGCGGCATTTGCGCATCCAGCAAGCCGTGCACGATGAGCAGGGGCTGTGAAACGCGGGTCATCACTTTCGCGGGGTCGAAGGTGAGGAAGCTCTTGAACCACGGGTTGTCCGCCTGCTGCCGATACTGAGGAGCAATGGTGTCCCAGCCCGACCCGGTCACGACGGCGCGCTGAATCCGCTTCTGCAAATCGACGGTCGCGTCCTTCTCCGCGGCCGTGCGCGTCGACCGCTCGAGGCCGTGCGTCACCTGCCACATGTTCAGCTCGGCGCCGGTCGTGCCCATGGATGACAGCAGCGCCAGCGCGGTGATGTCCTTCTGCCCGGCCGCCGCCAGCAGCGCGACAACTCCTCCTTCGCCATAGCCAACCACCGCGATGCGCCTGCGATCCACGGCTGGCATGCGACGCACCGCCGCCACCACCGCGAGCAGATCGTCGGCAAAATCCTCGACGGTGGCCGCCTCCGCGCGGCCGCCGCTCTGTCCAACCGCACGCTTGTCGTAGCGCAGAACCTGGAAGCCGGCGTCGGCGAGCACGCCCGCCAGCTGACCGAAGATGGAGATGCCGTACACGGTTTCATCACGATCGGTCGGCTCTGATCCACCGACCAGGATCACAACAGGCAGAGGCGTGTTGCCCGCGTTTGCGGGCTTCGAGATCGTACCGGCCAGCCGGAAGCCATTGGCGGGAATCCGGATCTCCTGGTCCCCCGGGCGCGAGACGACGACGTGGCGGACCGCGACCGACGCGATGTCGTCGCGGACCACTTCGATGTTCTGGGCAGGTAGGCTCACGCGCATGAGGCGGCCGTTCTCATCTGCCCAGACGTCCGCGGTCACCGGCCCACTGCTCGCCATCAGAATGATCGCCGTTCGTCTCGCGCGCGTGGTCCGCGCGCCCATCTGCAGCGTTTCATCGGAAGACGCGCCTACCTGGATGGGAAGGGACGTGCCAAGCGTGTAGGCTGGAAGGGTCGTGCCTGGTGGCGTGGTCCTGAGCCGCTGCGACAACGCCTCGAAGGGACCCCAAAGCGGCTGGGCGAGCAGCACAGCATCCGACGCAATCGGATCGGTCCGCTCACTTGCCTGGCCTGCCTGCGTGAATACGTTGTGAGCGGTCGCTCCCTCGATGGTCGTACGCCCTGTGATCGCCTGACCGCGAATCGTGGCGTCGATCGTCAAATCGATTGGCTTCCAGTCGGAGGTGTAGCGGACGCGCACCTCACGGGCGATGACATCGATCGGCACATCGGCACGGCCGGAGCTCGTGATTGTCCAACCGTCCACGGTGCGATCCACGGCGACCGTTTCGCTGCCGATCGGGACCGTGCGGAGGAAGATCGTGAAATTGGATGAGGTCGACCCTGCCGGGGTCGCCTGTGGGTTTTGAACGTCAAAGGCCGCGACGCGAACAGGCGCTGCCAGGACAATGGAGGAACATGTCCAAGCCGCCCAGGCAACAACGACCGCAGCCCAGGCCACGCCCACCGGGAGAACGCCTGCGCACTCAACCGGTGGACGGCGAAACAAGGGCATACTTGAGCATAGCATCATGGTTCCCGAAGCCTTTCGTGAGGCGTACACCGCCGCGCGCCAGCGCGCCGGCATCATCGATCGAGCCGATCGCGCCCGGATCGTCGTGTCGGGTCGCGACCGCGCCTCGTACCTCCACGGGCTCCTCACGAACGACATCACGGCGCTCAAACCGGGTGAAGGATGCTACGCCGCCTATCTGACACCGCAGGGGCGGATGATCACGGACCTGTGGGTGTACGAGCTCGGTGACGTCATGCTGCTCGCCCTTGGGGCGGCGGAGAAGGAGACGCTCGTCGCGAAGCTCGATCAGTTCCTTTTTTCCGAGGACGTGCAGCTCGGCGATGTCACCGGCACGTTCGTCAGCCTCGCGATCGTCGGACCCGAGGCCGCAAGGATCGTCGGGAGCGCGCTGGAGGACGCGCCGGCGAGCGAGCTCGTCACGCTGCCGGAGCATGGCAACCGGCGAGCGCGCTTCGCGGGACAGCCGGCGATCGTGCTCCGCGTGACCGATACGGGAGAGCCGGGGTTCGAGATTCTGGTCGACGCCTCGCAGAGCGACGCTCTTCTCGCGGCGCTGCGGGCGTCAGGGGCCATGGACATCGACCGGGCAGTCGCGGAGGCCCTCCGCATCGAGGCGGCCATCCCCAGGTTCCGCCGCGATATGGATGAGGACACGATTCCACTCGAAGCCGGCATCGAATCGAGGGCGATCAGCTTGACCAAGGGCTGCTATGTGGGGCAGGAAGTCATCATCCGTGTGCTGCATCGCGGGCACGGGCGCGTCGCGCGCAAACTCGCCGGGTTGACCTTCGACGGCGAGATCGTGCCGGCGGATGGCGCCACGGTCGTCGCTGTCGACCCTGTCAAGGCTGTCGACCGGGAAGTCGGGCGGACGACGAGCGGCTCGATGTCGCCGGTCCTTGAGCGGCCAATCGCGCTGGCCTACCTGCATCGCGATTTCCTCGCGCCGGGCACGCACGTGTCGGTCAACGGTGTCGGCGGAGTCGTGACGGCGCTGCCGTTTGTGGAAAGACCGGAGTCATGAGCACAGCAGCCGAATGAGCGCTTCGTCTGCAGGTGGAAACGTCAGGCGGCCGAGCTCGTTCGGCGACACCCATCGCATTTCCTGCCCCTGCACAGGCGCGGGCGTACCCGAGAGCCGGCACCGGAAAAAGTGCAGCTCCACTCGTCGATCCTCGTACTCGTAGGTCGTGGCCAGTACTTCCTCACCGATCGTCGCGTGCACGCTCAGCTCCTCGACGAGCTCGCGCGCGATGCAGTCCTCGAGCGTCTCGCCGGGATCACACTTCCCGCCAGGAAACTCCCACTGTCCCGCGAGGTGCACGCCCTCCTGCCGCCGGGTCACCAAAAAGGATCCGTCCCGTTCGATGACCGCGGCGGTCACGACGATCGTCGTCATCCGCTGAGGCCGCTCGGCGGAAACGATCGGCAGCCCTTCGCCATCGGACATGCCGGACATTTCGGCTGCCGCGCGACGCAGACGGTCGCGCCCAAATCCATGAGCGCCTGATTGAAGTCGAACACGTGCCGGACGGGCACCAGCGACTCGGAGACCTTCCACAGGTGGCGCTTCATCGCGTGACTCTTGTGATCGCCGCCACCGACGAAGACCCGAAAGAGGACCCGCGCCACATTGGTATCGAGGATGGCCGCGCGCTGCTGGAACGCAAAGCTGCGGATCGCGCCAGCCGTGTACGCGCCGATGCCCTTGAACGACAACAGCGTGGCCTCGTCGGCGGGCAACTGGCCCCCGTAGCGCGACACCGCTTCGCGGGCGATCATCTGCAGGCGCCTTGGCCTGATGTTGTAGCCGAGCGGATACCAGGTCGCTGTCACGTCGGCTTCTGGCGCGACGGCCAGCGCGTCGAACGATGGATACTTGTCCAGCCACTCGGCATACTTTGGCAGCACGCGATCGACCTGCGTCTGCTGCAGCATGATCTCGGACACGAGAATGTGGTACGGGTCGCTCGTGTTCCGCCAGGGAAGATCGCGGCCGTGGCGGCCGTACCAGGCGAGCAACCGCTGACGGAACCGGCGGCGATCGGAGGCGGCGGGAATTGGCAGCGGCCCGGGCGACCTCGTCTTCTTCCCGTTCTTGCCATTCTTTCCGGGGGCCCTGGCCTTCGACGCAGGCGGCTTTGCAGGCATCTCTTATACTTTGTCCCGTGAAAATCTACACCCGCACCGGCGATACCGGCGACACGTCGCTCTATGGCGGTGTCCGTGTCAGCAAGGCGGACCCCCGTGTCGAAGCCTACGGCGACGTCGACGAGCTGAATGCCTGGCTCGGGGTGACACGGGCCTCGGAGCTGGACACCGACCTCGATGACGCCCTGCTGGAGATTCAGCGCGATTTGTTCGCGCTCGGAGCGCAACTCGCCGATCCCGCGGAGAAGCTGGCGAGGAGCATCACCAAAGCCGTCATCGGCGACGACGAAGTGACGCGACTCGAACAGTTGATCGACTTGCTCGAGACGGAGCTGCAGCCCCTCCGCAGCTTCATCCTGCCCGGCGGTTCTCCGGCCGGCTCCGCCCTGCACCTCTCACGGACCGTCTGTCGCAGAGCCGAGCGCCGGATCGTCGCGCTTCGGCCTGCGGTCGATCCGGTCCTCGTCCGCTACATCAACCGCCTCTCCGACCTGCTCTTCGTCGTCGCGCGCGTCGTCAATCAACGGGCGGGCGTGTTGGAGACGGAGTGGTCCTAGCCATCTTCTAAAGCCCCCGTCGGAGCTCGAGGCGAAGCTTCGTGACCGCCCTCGTCGCCGTTGATCGTCCGTTTGACCGCTTCGTAAACCGTCCGCGCCAGTTCCTGCGAGACGCGTTCGCGAATCGCGCCGCACTCCACCAGCATCGTGCCCGCGTCGGTTTCAATCGCGACATCCCAGCGATCCCGCGCGATCCCTTCCGGCCGATCATCGAAGCTGGTGGGATGCCGCGCGGCGGCTCCCGGATGCCGCCGCGACAACGCGGCAGCGATGGGCGCGCCGTTGATCAGCACGCGGACCGCCGCGATCAGAACCTTGTCGATCGATCGGTCACCATAGTGAAAGCGCACCTCGTCTTCGGAGAACAGCACGAGCTCCTCGGCCGTCGGCAGCTCGGCGATGATCGTGCGGCCGAGCGCGCGTTCCACGTCGCGGGCGTGCTGCCGGCGCCGGCGATACACCCTGAGCGTCGTGGCGAGGCTCGCCGCGACCAGGACCAGTGCGATCGCGACGAGCGCCGCGCCGATATCTCGCATCAGTTCCTGGTGGTCGTCAGCCGGCCCAGCCGGTGGCAATCCTGAGGCGGACTACAATTGCCCGGTGCCTCGCTGGTCCGAGCCGCTTGCGAGCGCCTATGCCGCGTGTGCGCGCGTGGCGCAGTCGCACTACGAGAACTTTCCTGTGGCGTCACGATGCCTCCCTCCCGCCATGCGGCCGCACGTGGCGGCTGTGTACGCGTTCGCGAGGATTGCTGACGACATCGCGGACGAGGGGATCGCGCCGGCGTCTGCCCGGTTGTCTCGTTTAGATGAGTGGCGTGAACGCCTGCACCAGGCGGCGGGCGGCAACGGCCAGGAGGCGGCGGCCGGACGCGACGCGCCCGTGCTCATGGCGCTCGGTCACTCGATTCGAACGCTCGATCTTCCGCTCTCGCTCTTCGACGACCTGTTGAGCGCGTTCGGTCAGGATACCATGACGGCTCGCTACGCCTCATGGCCCGACGTGTTCGACTACTGCCGGCGGTCGGCGAATCCGGTCGGCCGGCTCGTGCTGCGGATTGCCGGGTACCGCGACCAGGCGCTCGATCGATCGTCGGACCGGCTGTGTACGGCGCTGCAATTGACGAACTTCTGGCAGGACTTCGGGCGCGACTGGCGGGCCGGACGGCTGTACGTCCCTCGTGATGTGATGGATCGTTGCGGCGCCAGCGAACGCGATCTGTCCAGTGGCCGGATGACGCCGGCCTGGACCGACGCCATTCAATCGTGCGTGACGGTGACGCGCGATTGTTTCCGCGACGGGCGTGCGGTGTGCGACGGTGTCCGCGGCCGGCTGCGGCTCGAGCTGAGGCTGACGTGGCTCGGCGGACGCCGAATCCTGGATCGCGCGGAACGGACGCGCATGAACCTGCTCGACACACGGCCGACCCTGGGCTCCGCTGACGTACCCGGCCTGATCTGGCGCGCAGCACGCTGGGGAGGCGTTTAGTGTCCTGTCCCCGTAATTCGACACAGATCTTCCGGGCGGGGCATCCCGGCTGGCTGCGTTGCTCCTCCTTCAAATATTGCCGATATTCTCGGTCGTCGCGCCTTGCCAGCTGGGCGCCGCGCTCCGGAATATATGCAACGAATTACGGGGACAGGACACTGGCAGCCTGATGGCGCGCAAGACCAGCTTCTACTACGCGTTTCTCGTCCTGCCGGCGGCCGAGCGGCGTGCGATCATCGCCGTCTGGGACTTCTGCCGGGCTGTCGACGACGCGGTCGATGAGGCGACGACGGGAGCGCGCGAGGCCGTCGGTTTCTGGCGCGCCGAACTGGCGCGGTGCTACGAGGGCGGCACGCCCCGGACGCCGCAGGGGGAGCATCTGCAGCCCTTGATTGCGCGGTTCGACCTGCCGCGGCCGGCGTTCGAGGATGTGATCGACGGCGTGGCCATGGACCTCGATACCACGCGCTACCAGACGTTTGATGAGCTCTACGAGTACTGCCGCAGGGTGGCGGCGGCGGTCGGGCTGATCTGCATCCGGATTTTCGGCTGTCGCGGAACGCGGGCGGCGGAGTACGCGGTCAATCTCGGTGTCGCGCTGCAGTTGACGAACATTCTGCGCGACATCAAGGATGATCTGGATCGCGGCCGCGTCTATCTGCCGCTCGAAGACCTGGCGGCGGCTGGATGTCAGGTTGAAGATCTGGCGGCCGGCCGCCAGTCGGATCCGGTGAAACGGGTGATTGAGTTCGAATGCCGCCGGGCGCGGGAATTCTACCGCCGGGCTGTCGAGGCCCGTCCTCCCGAAGATCGCCGGCGGCTCGTCGCAGCAGAGATCATGCGAGCGGTCTATTTCGAAACCCTCCGGCGCATTGAGCGCAGCGACTACGATGTGTTCTCGGCGCGCGCGCGCGTGCCCCGCCCGCGACAGGCGTTGATCGCGCTGAAACAGTGGATATGGCAGTCGTAGGAAACGTCCAGAAGGGAGCGCGGGAGTTCGACTGCGCGGTGATCGGCGGCGGGTTCGCGGGTTTGAGCGCAGGCGTGCGTCTTGCCCGCGAGGGGGCTCGGGTGGTGGTGCTCGAGGCGCGCAGCCGGCTCGGTGGCCGCGCGACCGCGTTCGCGGATCGCGAGACCGGTGAACTGATGGACAACGGCCAGCATGTGTTGCTCGGCTGCTACAGCGACACGCTCTCGTTCCTCACCGATATCGATGCGCTCGACGGCGTCAAACGGTCCCCGCAGCTCGGCATGACGATGATCGATCGAGCGGGCCGCGAGTCCAGGCTGGAGTGTCCGCAGCTGCCCTCACCGCTCCACCTGATTGCCGGCGTGTTTGACTGGGACGCGCTTGCCTGGCGCGATCGCCTGTCGATTCTCCGGATGGCCGCGCCCCTTCGGGTGGCCCGTCGACAGCTTCACGATCGCACGGGCGGTCCGCACAAGATCGCGGCGTCCCCTGGTGAGACCGTCGACAACTGGCTGATCCGCAACGGACAGACCGCGCGGCTGCGGGAAATGTTGTGGGAGCCCCTGGCGCTCGCGGCGCTCAATCAGTCTCCGTCGCGTGCGGCCGCCCCAGTCTTCGCGCGCGTCCTCGCGGAGATGTTTGGTGCGGATGCGCAACTGGCAGCCATTCTGCTCCCGACCAGGCCACTCGATGCCATGTACGCCGACCCTGCCAGAGCCTTCATCGAGCGGCGCGGCGGCGAGGTGCGCACCGGCGCATCCGCGGTCGTACGCATTGACGGGACGACGCTTGGGGCGGTGTCGACGGCGGCTCAGCAGTGGCCTGTGAGGACGGTGATCGCGGCGGTGCCCTGGTTCGCCATCAGCGACGTGTTCGAGGGGGACGCGCAGGCGCTTCGACCCATCCTCGCGCGCGCGCGCGCGATCGCCTCGTCCCCGATCGTCACCGTCAACCTCTGGTTCGACCGTCGGGTCATCGATCAGCCGTTCCTGGGGCTTCCAGGCCGTTCGATGCAGTGGGTCTTCGACAAGCAGGCGATGTCCGGCGTGGCCGGTGCCGCACTGTCGTACCTATCTATGGTGTCGAGCGGAGCCTCGCCCCTCGTGGACCTCGCCAACCCGGAGCTGGTCGCGATGGCCCATGAGGAGCTGGTCGACGCCGTGCCCGCCGCCCGGTCCGCGCGGCTTCTGAGGGGCACGGTCATCCGCGAGCCGCGGGCCACGTTCTCTCTTGCGCCCGGCCAGCCGGAGCGTCCCGGAACCCTCACGCCGGTGACGGGGCTCTATCTTGCGGGTGACTGGATCGATACCGGTCTGCCCGCTACCATCGAAAGCGCTGTCAGGAGCGGTCACCGGGCCGCCGTCGAGGCCCTGCGTCATCTCGCATTGGGTCAGTCATGAACGCGATCGTCGTTCACTACAAGGAGCTCGCGCTCAAGGGTAGAAATCGGCCCTGGTTCATTCAGATCCTGGTGCGCAATCTGCGCAAGGCTCTGGGGGGACTGGACGTGCGAAGCGTCCGTTCGATCATGGGCCGCATCGAGATCGAGCTGGGCGCCGAGGCACCCCAGGCGGAAATCAGCGACCGGGTCAGCCGAGTCTTTGGCATCGCCAATTTTTCATATGCCGGCCGCGCGCCCCACGAGTTCGGGGCGATGGCCGCGGCGATCGTGAGGGACCTCGGGGATCGTCGTCCCGACTCGTTCCGCGTCAGCGCGCGCAGGTCCGACAAGCGGTTTCCCTTCACGTCTCCGCAAATCGATCGGGAAGTGGGGGGCCTGATCAAGCAGGCGAAGGGCTGGCGGGTGGATCTCAGCCATCCGGCGCTGACGATCCACATCGAGATGTTGCCCGAACAGGCGTTCTACTTCTTCGGCAAGGAGCAGGGTGCCGGAGGGCTGCCAACCGGCACCGGCGGGCGGGTCGCCTGTCTGTTGTCGGGGGGCATCGACTCACCCGTGGCGGCGTTCCGCATGATGCGCCGCGGCTGCTCGGTGCTGCTGATTCATTTCCACAGCTATCCCATTCTGTCGCGTGCCTCTCAGGAGAAAGTCCGGGAGATCGCGGCGCTTCTGGCGCGGTATCAGCTCGAAACGCGGCTGATCCTCGTCCCCTTTGGAGAGCTCCAGCAGCAAGTGCTGCTCGCCGTCCCGGCCGGACTCCGGGTGGTCATCTATCGCCGCTTGATGCTGCGCATTGCGGACCGCCTCGCGCGCCAGTGGCGCGCGCGCGCACTGGTCACGGGGGAAGCGATTGGGCAGGTCGCCTCTCAGACGATCGAGAACCTCACCGTCATCGCCGAGGCGTCGACGCTGGAGGTGCTGAGGCCACTCGTGGGCATGGACAAGGACGAGATCATCCAGCAGGCAGGAGCCATCGGCACGCTTCCGATCTCGAACATCCCGGACGAGGACTGCTGCCAGCTGTTCACGCCCAGGCATCCCCTCACCCGCGCGCGTCGCGACCAGGTTGCGGGCGCGGAGCAGGCGCTCGCCGTCGACGAGCTGGTTGACGCGGCGGTGAAGGCGTGTGCGGTGGAGGACTTCAGATTCCCCGTGCTGTCAAGGGAGTTGACAGTTGACAGGTGACGGTGAAGAGTAAAAGGCCGCATCGGAGCGCAAAAGCGCGCTGAGCGGGGCGTCCCGATCTGTCGTTAGAGCGCTTTTCACAGTGCTGTAGTGTCCGCCTTCAGGCGGACCGTCGCCAAGTCCGGCTAAAGCCGGACACTACGTACCACGGCATTGTGTAATGCGCTCCACCGAGCGGAGATCGAACCCGTGAGGACATGAACATGTTTGAATCGGTGAAAGAGATGACGGACGGCGTCAAACCGGCGGCGACGATCCTCAGCGATCGCGTGAGTGTGACCGACGCCGCAGCCCTGAGCCACGAGCTCGTCGACAGGCTGGCTTGGACGGCCGCGCTTGGCGCCGATGCGGAACTGCGCGGGACGGCGCGATGGATCATCCGCAGCCTTGCGGCGGCGGCGGACGTCCGACCCACCTCCATTCATGACCTGTACATGGCCATGGGCCGCGGCGACGCCGGCGGATTCACCGTGCCCGCGATCAACGTGCGCGCGATGGCCTACGACACGGCGCGCGCGGTGATCCGATCGGCGAAGAAGCTCGACGCCGGAGCCTTCATTTTCGAAATCGCCCGTTCCGAGATCGGGTACACGGAGCAGCGCCCGCACGAGTACGCCGCCATCGTGCTGGCCGCTGCGCTCCGCGAAGGCTTCCGCGGTCCGATTTTCATCCAGGGCGATCACGTCCAGACGAACGCCAAGAAGTACAACAGTCCGGATCGCGACAAGGAAATCGACACGCTGCGTGGACTGATCGAAGAGGAGATCACCGCCGGCTTCTACAACATCGATATCGATACCTCGACCCTCGTGGATCTGACGAAGGCCACGCTGGCCGAGCAGCAGGAGGTGAACGTCACGCTCGCCGCCGATTTCGCGGCGTTCATCCGAACGCATGAACCACAGGGCGTCACCGTGTCCGTGGGCGGCGAAATTGGAGAGGTCGGGGGCAAGAACTCCGATATTCACGAGCTGCACGCTTACATGGATGGATTCAACCGAAAACTGAAGGACCGGGGCGCCTCCCTGGTGGGCCTGAGCAAGATCAGCGTGCAGACCGGGACGGCCCACGGCGGATTCGTGAACGCCGATGGCACCGTGCGGACCGACGTGAAAATCGATCTGAAGACGCTCGAGGAATTGTCGCGCGTGGCGCGACGCGATTATGGTCTTGGAGGGGCAGTGCAGCACGGTGCGTCGACTCTGCCGCCCGAGGCGTTCGACGCGTTTCCGCGCGCCGGCGCGTGCGAGATTCATCTCGCAACCGATTTTCAGAACATGGTGTACGAGCATCCCCAGTTCCCGGCCGACCTCAAGAGCGAGATGTACGTCTGGCTGCGCGAGCACGCGGTCGAGGAGCGCAAACCGAAGGACACCGAGGAACAGTTCATCTACAAGGCGCGCAAGAAGGCGATCGGTCCCTTCAAGCGCCGCATGTGGAGTATTGGCGAGGACGCCCGCCGCGCCATCGGCCAGTCGCTGGAGGAGCGGTTCACGTTCCTGATGCGCCAGCTGAAGATTGAAGGCACCGCCGCCGCCGTGGCGACGTTCGTGACGCCCACCGATCTCCCGATCGATCGGGAAGCGGAGATCGTCGCCGCGGGAGGGAAGATCACGGCAGCCGAGAAAAAGGCCGAAGGCCTGGCCGACTAGCTGCTAGTCGGGAATCCCTCCGTTACCCTGCGGGTTCGGCGGGGTCACTTCGAGGAAAAGCATCCGCGTGCTGACGCCCCCGATGTCGAAGTTCGTCATGATGTCGAACGCGTGCCAGCGCTGATCGTCGAGGAAGATCGTCAGCTTGTCGGTCGAAATCGCCCCGGATGGATTGCGCTGCCGCCCGGACTGATAGCCGGCATGCTGGAGATGCCAGATGCAGCGCAGCAGCATCTCCTCGGCGTTCGCAATCTTTTGATTGACGTTCCCAATCGGTGCGAGCAGATCCGAGAACTCGTCGGCTGTCGCATAGACGACCCGCTCGGCCCGTTCGCCCGACAGCGGGCCTGGTCCGACGTGATGCGGGTTCTCTCCGGGCGGCGGCGGCGGCGGCGGCGGTCCGGGGTCCGGGGGCGGAGGCGGTGACGGACGCCGCAGCGTTTCGGTGCCAGATACCGGACCGAAACACGTGGTGCCCGTGTACGGAATCCTGATGGCGTTGTTGTTGTCGAAAATCGTTGCGATGCTGTTCAACGTGAACGGGCAGCCGAGGCCCCCAATAATGCCGGTCCCGGTCGCGTTGATCACAACCGTGGTGGGACTTGTCAGCACGCCCGAAACCTGCGCCGAAATAGTGATGCCGCCGCCACACTCGGCTGAAAAGTTCCCTTGCACCATGGTGTCGGACTGACCGGTAATCTCCCACTGAAAGTTCGCGCAGCTGGACGGATCTGGCGCCGCCACCCCCACTGCCGGTGTCCACATGCCGACGAGCGGTCCGGTGGTGCTGCCGCCCGGAATGGGTGACGCCGCGGACGGGCTCAGGTTCTCCCGGCTGGTTTCAAACTGCGTGCACGCGCCGGTCATCATGGAGACCGCAAGCATCGCGGCGGAGGCGAAACGGAGATTCGTCCTCATGGAAATGGAAACCCTTCGCTCAAGGGCGCAGCATGCGCCTGGATTACATTATCGAAGCGGTGAGCGCAATTCTGTAATCAGCGCACAACCGTCCTGCGGTTTTTCCGAGAAAAACGGCGTTACAGGGATACCGGGTGCAGAAGGCCGGCCAAGTAATCCCGGAGACCGTCACGCGTACTCTGGAAGGCGAGATCGTCCCACGGAATGGATTCCGGCACAAACTCAGCCGTTTCCAAACACTCATCGTCCGCGGAGAGGGTGCCGCCGATCGCCGTTGCGGCATAGACCACGATGACGGGTGTTCGGCCGGCGTACGAATAGATGTTGACCAGCCCGTCGAGGCGGACGTCGAGCCCGCACTCTTCCCGCGCTTCCCGGACGGCTGCTGTCGTCAGCGGCTCGCCGCGATCGACGTAGCCTCCGGGAAACACCCATTTGCCGTACCCGGGCTCGATCGCGCGCCGGACGAGGACGATGAGCCCGGATGCGCCGCGAATGATGGTGCCGACGGCAATCTTTGGATCGATGTAGAACACGAAGCCGCAAACCGTGCAGACGAGCCGGGGCGGTTCACTCGTTTTGAGGAGCCGGCTCTCGAGCGAGGCGCCGCATCGAGGGCAGAAGCGGAACGCACGCGACTCGTCGTGAGAGTGCAGGTTCAGTTCAGACACCGGAAGCCGGGCGGCGGCCTTCCCGCCTCCGCCAGAAGCTGGCACGAGCTTCGACGAGGCCGCTACGCACCGTCGTGCGAGGAGGGCGGGCCCGCCGCGTCGACCAGTATAATTCGTCACCATGTCCATCCTGAAGGTCGCACGCATGGGTCATCCCGTGCTGCGCGCAGTGGCGCGCCCGCTCGAGCGGGCCCAGATCAGGAGCGCGTCCGTTCAGAAGCTCATCGATGACCTGATCGAGACGATGATCGAGTACCACGGCGTCGGGCTCGCGGCCCCACAGGTCCACGAAGGGCTCCGCGTGTTCGTGGCGATGCTCGATACGTCCGAGGAAGGAGCGGACGCGAAGGCGATTGCGATCATCAACCCTGAGGTGATCCCGGTTGGAGGAGATGTCGTCGAGGATTGGGAGGGCTGCCTGAGCATCCCCGACATCAGAGGCCGCGTGCCTCGGCCGCTCGATGTGAAACTGCGGGCGTTCGATCGGGACGGGGAGCGTCTGGAACTGCAGGTGCACGACTATCCCGCCCGCGTGATTCAGCACGAAACCGATCATCTGGACGGCATCCTGTTTGTCGACCGGATGCGATCGTTCGAGTCGCTCACCTTTCTCGACGAGTATTCCCGCTACTGGATCAAGGACGAGTAGCCGCTTGTGTCCCGGCCTGTCGCTTCCTTTCGAGCGATCGCTCGGACTGCAGGCGCTCGAGCTCCACAGCCGAATGATCCACGAACCGCATGGCGTCTCCAATCGCGCGGTGGCCGGCGACGTCGACGATCGCGCGGTGCATCAGTTGACAGATGCGGCGGTAGGACGGATGGCCCTGCGGCGCCGTCCGAAGCTCGATGAGGTGCATCGCTTCGCGGGCGTTCATATCCATGTAGAAGCGCACCCGGTACGCCATCACGACGCCGTAGGGTGCGGCCACGCCGAGACCGCGCGCGACGAGCGCGGCGTGAAGGTCGGCTGATCGGTCCATCACGGTGCGCCAGTCGGCCAGCGCGCCGGCTTCTTCGATTGCCGCGGGTTCGACGTACCCATGCCCCGCGCTGAGCGGTTGCCAGTCGAGCGTGAGAAGGCGGTGGCGCTGGAGATCCCGGAATGCTCCGTAATCGGCAAGCACGTCGAAGCGGTAGCGCGTGCGCTCGAACGCGCGGCCCGGCTTGTGCCTCCGGTTCGCCCGATCTCCAGCGTAGGCCCGCAGAACGGCCGCGCGCTCCTCGACGCACATCGCCCTGGCCAGCGCCGTCAGCTGCGAATCGGGCAAGGCCGACACGGGGTAGAGCGCAGCTGCGACGACCTTGAGCTCCCCGTCCGGATCGAACTCGGTGAGCGTCACCTCGGCGCTCGACTCCGGCGCGACGCCCTCGAGCAGGGGCCGGACGGCCTGTTCGAACAGTCGTGGCGTTTCTGACAGGTACTGAATCCACCGTCCGCCGCGATCCGGTTGCTCGATGCGCGCCAGAAAGGCCGGGATCACGTGTCGGAGCTCCGCGAGCATGAGGTTCGCGTGCGCCCGGACCTCGTTCAGCGGGTGGGCGAGCATCCGCAACAGCAGCGCTTCGAACGCCTGCCCCGTCCCGAACAGCCCGACATTCGACGTGGTGGCCGCCGGCAGCAGCCCACGCAGCGTGTCGAGCGCCTTCGCGCGGATGACCGAGCGGTACACGCCGTCCGAGTCCTCCGGTGTCTTCGGGTACTTCGATCGAAAGTGCGCTTCCATCGCCGGGATCCATCGCGCGTAGGTTTCGAACGCCAGGTCCATCGTGCCGATGAACTCGCGCGCGAGATCGGAGCGCTCGATCTCGGCCGGCACGTGGTATTTCCACCGGCCGTTCGGGCGATCGGTGTACGGCACGTAGCGCGTCGACTGTTCGAGATACGCCATCAGGCGCCCCCACTCGAGCACTTTCGTGAGGACATTCGACACGCCTTCACACGCAAGATGAGCCCCGCCGAGCTGCGCGACCGAATCGTCGCCGTACTCGCTGAGGACCCGCGCATACAGCCGTTCGGCCCGTTCGACGCCGACTCCTCCCTCGAAGGGACGATCAACCGACTGTGGTGCGCGAATCTGCCCGATGAACTCATCGAGGAACAGCCGCCGCAACGACTTGGCCGATCGGGAGTACCGCGCGAACAGCGCGCCTTTGACGGTCTCGGGGAGGTTCGTCAGCGCGAACACCGGTCGATCGGTGTTGGTGAAGTAGGGTGAGAGCGCCTGCGTTTCGGCGGGCGTGAACGCCTCACCCGTCACAAGAGGTGCCGGCACGAGGAGCATTGTACTGCGGAGGGGTCAGACCCCTGTCTGACCCCTGTCTGACCCCGCTACTAATCAACGCAGAAACTGCAAGTGGTCGGCTGGCAGCGGTGTTCCACAAATTGCGCGATATGCCATTTGCCGCTCGTCCGCAGTGCGACCCAGGGCCTGATACAACGGGTGTGGAGTGGATCCCGCGGTATCGTCCATTCCAAATCGTGCCGATGCGTTGATATTCCCGGTTGAAACGCCCAAAAACACACCAGATTTGACTATTTTGTGAAACCATTCACATAATCGGACTGAAAGGCGGTGCCCGATGGACCACGTCATCGAGCTCGAGCGCGTGGCCAAGCAGTTCCCCGGCAAGCGCCATGTGACCGCCCTCGCCAACATCACACTGTCGATCCCGCGGGGCGAGATGGTGTCCATCATCGGTCCGTCGGGCTCGGGAAAGTCGACGTTGCTCAATCTCATTGGCGGCCTCGACCGTCCCACGGCCGGCGAGGTGCGGGTCGATGGTGAGGCGCTCGCCGGATTGACCGACGACGGCTTGACGCGCGTGCGTCGAGACAAGATCGGATTCATCTTTCAGTTCTTCAATCTGCTGCCGACGCTGTCCTGTCGGGAGAACGTCGGTTTGCCGCTGCACCTGCGCGGCTGGGCCCGCCCGAAGGTCGAGGAACGGGCGGCGGAACTGCTCGAGCTCGTGCACCTCGGTCACCGGGCCGCGCACCTGCCGGAGGAATTGTCGGGCGGCGAGCGTCAGCGCACCGCGATCGCGCGTGCGCTGTCGATCTACCCGCCGATTCTGCTCGCCGACGAGCCAACCGGCAATCTCGACACGCAGACCGGTCGAGACATTCTCGCGCTCATTCAGAGTCTGCACGTCCGTCTTTCGTCGACTGTGGTGATCGTCACGCACGATATGAACGTCGCGGAGAGCTGTGCCCGCACGATCACGCTTCGAGACGGGCAGATCGTCGAAGACCTCCGGCGCACGCCCGCGGGAGCCGCCCGATGATTCTTCTTCGCCTGATCAGCTGGCCGTACTTCCGCAAGCATGTGCTCCGCACGATGCTGACGATCGGCGGCATCGTCCTCGGTGTGGCAGTTTTTGTCGGCATGCACGCGGCCAATGAGAGCGTGCTCTTCGGATTCAATCAGACGGTCGATCGCATCGCAGGGAAAACGGAGCTCCAGGTCAACGCAGGAGAGACCGGCTTCAACGAAGAGATTCTCGAAAAGGTCCAGTCCGCGGCGTCAGTGGCTGTCGCAGTGCCGGTCATCGAAGCGGTCGTCGACCCGCGGATCCGGGGCGAAGGCAGCCTCCTGGTGCTCGGCGTGGACATGACTGGCGATCGCAGTCTGCGCGACTACGACCTCGAATCGGGGGATGAGGCCGTCATCGACGACCCGCTCGTGTTCCTGGCGCAGCCCGATTCGATCATCCTGACGAAGGAGTTTGCCGGAAAGAATGGTTTCGTGGTGAACGGTCAGATCCCGCTCGGGACTGCGCTCGGCGACCGCCGATTCACGGTGCGGGGCATCATGAAGTCGTCGGGGCTGGCGAGCGCGTTCGGCGGCAACCTGGCCATCATGGATGTGTACGCCGCGCAGATGATGTTCGGCCGCGGCCGGACGTTCGATCGCATCGATATCGCGATCGCGCCTGGAAGGACCATTGCGGAGGCGCAGGAGGAGCTTACCCAGCTTCTCGGCCCGGGATTCCAGATTGACCCGCCATCGGGGCGCGGCCAGCAGTTCGAGGCGATGACCGCCGCCTACTCGACGTCGGTGAACATCTCGAGCTTGTTCGCGCTGTTCATTGGAATGTTCATCATTTACAACGCCTTTGCGATTGCCGTGACCCAGCGGCGCGCCGAGATTGGCGTGCTGCGCGCGCTTGGTGCGACGAGGCAGCAGGTTCGATCGCTCTTTCTCGTGGAAAGCGCGGTTACGGGCATCATCGGGTCGATCGGCGGCGTGTTGTTCGGCCTGTTGATCGCCCGCGCCATCGCAGCGACGATCGGGAATCTGATCAGCGACGTGTACGGTGTGGCGCAGCACGCCGAAGCGGTGGCCACCGATCCGCGGCTGCTGGGGCTGGCGTTCATCATCGGCATCGCGACCAGCGTCATCGCCGCGTGGATTCCGGCGCGCCAGGCCGCGCGCGTCGACCCGGTCCAGGCACTCCAGAAAGGCAAGTACCAGGTGCTGTCTGCCGGCGAAAGCCGGATGCGTGCGATCATCGCGGCGCTCGTCGGGGCGGGCTCAGTGGGCTGTCTCGTCGCCGGCACTTCGCGGATCGTGTTCTATGCCGGCTATGCGCTCGCCCTCGTTGTGGCGCTTCTTCTCGGACCGCTCCTTTCACTCGCGCTCGCGCGGGCGCTGCGGCCCGTCCTGAAGTGGTTGCGCCCGGTGGAGGGCGCGCTTGCGGCCGACAGCCTGATTCAAGCGCCGCGGCGGACATCGGCCAGCGTGGCCGCTCTCATGCTGTCTCTGGCGCTGGTCGTGGCGTTCGCGGGCACGACGGGCGCCAGTTACAACGCGATCATCGACTGGATGGAAACGGCTCTCAACCCGGATCTCTTCGTCATGCCCTCACAGGACATCGTCATCCGCACGCTGCGGTTCCCGGCGGAAATGGGGCAGGAACTGTCGGCGCTGCCGGGCGTCGAACGCGTGCAGATGGTGCGTGATGCCCGGATCGTCTTTCGTCAGACGCCCGTCTTGATCGTGGCAACGGACATCAGGAGCCTGTCGGAAACCGCGCACCGGCCGCCCATTGAGGGCGAGGCCGGCGAGATGTACCGATCGGCGGCGGCGGGCCGCGGGCTGATGGTATCGGAGAATCTCGCCGAGCTGCAGCGACTCCGGCTCGGCGAGGTCCTGGAGATTCCAGCGCCTCACGGCACGATTCGGCTCCCCATCGTCGGGATCGTCGTCGACTACTCCGATCAGCAGGGGACAATCCTGATGGACCGCCGTCTCTTCCAGCAGTACTGGCACGACGACACGGTCAATGCGTTCCGTCTGTATCTCGGTCCGGGTGCGCAGGTGCCCGATGTGAAGCGACGAATCCTCGAGCGATATGCCGGCGTCCGGCAAGTATTCGTGTTGACCAACGGCGAGCTCAAGGCGTACATCCTGAAGATCACCGATCAGTGGTTCGGGCTCACCTCCGTGCAGATAGGCGTGGCGGTGCTGGTCGCTATTCTCGGCATCGTGAACACGTTGACCGTGTCGATTACCGATCGGCGGCGCGAGCTCGGCGTCCTGAAGGCGGTCGGCGGCGTCCGCGGCCAGATCAGGCGCACGATCTGGATCGAGGCGATCAGCATCGGCGTGCTGGGCCTCGTCCTGGGGTTCGCGCTCGGGGCGGTCAACCTGTACTACATTCTGCAAATCGTTCAACGCGACATCGCCGGGATGCGGCTGGACTACACGTATCCGTTGCCCGTGACGCTGCTGCTCGTGCCGACCATTCTCGCGTCGGCGTTCATCGCGGCCATCTGGCCGGCAGAGTCTGCCGTACGTGGATCGCTGGTGGAGGCGCTGGAGTATGAGTAGGACTCTTTGCCTGCTGCTCATCGGAACTCTTTGTGGGGCGGACCTTTCAGGTCCGCCCTGCATCGCACTGAAGGGCCTGCGCTACACCTTCGGGCCGTTGCTCTACACCGGCATCGACGTGGGCCGGGCCGCTGACAACGTACGGCAGATCGTCGAGGAGGCGCAGCGTCGAACCGATGCGACGTCCGAGCGTTACGAAGGCCTGCTCCAGGTGCTCGATTCGAAGGGCACACTCTCGGACAAGCGCTGGACGCTCGAGCGCCTGGGGGCGCACGGTGACAGCAGGATGGTGCTGCGTTTCACCGCCCCCGCCGAGGTCAAAGGCGTGGCGCTTCTGGTGGTCAATCACCCTGATCGTGCGTCGGATCAATGGATGTGGACGCCCGCGATCGAGCGGGATCGGCGAATTGCGCTCCAGGATCGCTCGACGCGGTTCTTCGGCACCGATTTCAGCTTCGAGGATCTCGAGGAGCGTGACGTCGACCAGTACGACTATTCGCTCGCGGGCGAGGACATGGTCGATGGCGCGATGTGCTGGAGAGTGCAGTCGACCCCGAAGCAGGCGAAGTCGTCTCAGTACACGCGTTCGCTCGTCTGGATCCGCAAGGACACCTACGCGTTTGCGCGGATTGAGAACTACGTGAGGGAGCAGGCCGTGCGCCGGTTGACCTACAGCGATTTCCAGAACGTGCAGGGAATCTGGACGGCGCGCCGCCTGGAGATGGCTGATTTGCGCCGCGCGAGCCGTACGGCCCTGACGCTCGATAAGCTGCAGTACAACCTGCCGATGAAGACGGAAGACTTCACCCTTCAGGCGCTGCGCCGGCCGTGAGCGGTTCTCGCGCGTGGTGGCGTGCCGGCGCACGCTCGGCCTGCTTCCTCGCTGCGTCGTGGTGCACGGGCGGTCCCTGCCTGGCGCAAACCGTCACGCAGCGCGGATTCGTCGAGGCGCGGGCCACGCTGTTTCCACAGGACGCCCCGAACGACACTCAGAACGGCGTTCTGGACATCCTCGCGCGCGAGGAAGTTTTTGTCGTGCTGACTCCCTGGCTTCAGTTTGCGTCTGGCGTCGACGTCCGCGCGAACTCCCATGAACAGGTCTCGACGTCCTGGCGGCCTGATTTCGGAGATCGAGGGAGGCTCCGTCCGGCGATGTCGATCCGTCGCCTCAGCTCGACGATGGCTCACGGTCCCGTGACGCTCGACGCCGGCAAACAGTTCATCCGCTGGGGGAAGACCGACATCGTGACGCCGACCGATCGCTTTGCGCCGCGAGACTTCCTGGACGTCATCGGCAACGAGTTTCTTCCCGTGACCGGCGCGCGCCTCACGCTGCAGGCGAGGGACGAGACGTTCGAGGTGGCGTGGATGCCCTTCTTCACGCCGAGTCGGCTGCCGCTCTCCAATCAGCGCTGGACCGCCGTTCCGCCGTCGAGCGCCGTGTTCTCGTTCACCGAGGTGAAGGCCACCCTTCCTGACCGCGCTCAAGCCGGAGTGCGCTGGGCGCACACAGGCAGCGGGTCCGAGTACGCGCTGTCGTTCTTCGATGGCTTCAACCATCTGCCGAACATCGCGGTCCGTTCCGGCGCCGATCCGCTCGAACTGGAAATCCTGGCAAGCTATCCTGCGCTCCGCATGGTCGGCGGCGACGCGGCCCTGCCGACGCATTGGTTCATGGCCAAGGTCGAGGCTGCGTATTTCACATCATCGACGCCCGATGCCGACGAGTACGTGCTGTACGTCGTTCAGCTGGAGCGCCAGACGGGCGAATGGCTGATCATGGGCGGCTATGCGGGAGAGGCGGTGACGAAGCGGCGGACGATCGGCAGCTTCGCGCCCGATCGTGGTCTGACGCGGTCTGTCATTGCCCGCGCTTCGTACACCATCGATCCAAACCGAAGCGCCGCCTTCGAGTGCGCCGTGCGCGAGAACGGCGACGGACTGTACGCCAAGGGAGAGTACTCCATGGCTCGGGGCCAACACTGGCGGACGATGGTGATCGCGGCGCTGCTGGCGGGCAGGGCGGCGGATTTTCTGGGACAGTACCGCCGGAACTCTCATCTCGCGCTCTCCCTTCGGTACAGCTTTTAGCACTACTTTGTCAGATTCGCGGGCGACCGGTCGGAGACGTGCGGCGAAAGCGAACATTTGCGAGCGGCGCGACGTTCAGCCCTTGACCGGAAACTGCCTCGTAGGGGCCGAAATCCCGGCAGGTCACGGACCTGCCGTTCGACCGACAGAACCCCGGAGAGGCGGTTTCCCGCGCCGTCTCGCAGTTCGCGGAGCCGCATGGCTTCGACCGGGCACCCGCTGAAAGTGACAAAGTCGTGTTAGTAAGTAAGCAAGACCCGATTGTGTTCAATCCAATTCTGCTGCCCGCGCACAATCCCGGACCGATGACCGGGCGGGGCAATAACACCTACCTCCTCGTCGGTTCCACCGGCGGAGCGACGCTCATCGACGCGGGGATCGGGGAGTCACGGCATCTGGCGGCGATCCGCCAGCATCTCTCAGATCACCGGGCCGCGCTCGACCAGGTGCTCGTGACCCACGCGCATCCCGATCATGCGTCCGGCGCGCCCGCCCTCGCCTCAGCGCACGCGACGGCGCGCTTTCACAAGTATCCGTGGCCCGAGGCGGACGAGAGCGACGTGGTGGAGTGGCGAGCCCTGAACGACGGCGATCGCGTGCTGGCGGGAACCGAGTCGTTGATCGTGCTGCACACCCCCGGGCATGCGCCCGATCACGTGGCGTTCTGGCATGAGGCCAGCGGAACGGTCTTCACCGGCGATCTCATCGTGCTCGGCAGCAGCGTGATGATTCACTCCAGCGGGGGCGGTGATCTGGGGCAGTATCTCGCGTCGCTGGAGCGGATTCGATCGCTGCAGCCACGCCAACTGCTTCCGGCTCACGGTCCGGCGGTGACCAGTCCGGAGGCGGCGCTGACGGCCTACGTGAACCACCGGCTGGCGCGCGAACGACAGGTGATTGACGCGCTCGCCGCGGGCCGCGACACCGTGGAGTCGATCGCCGAATCCATCTATGATGGGCTCGATCCGGCGCTGATGCCGGCGGCGCGCGAAACCATCCGCGCACACCTCGACAAGCTGAAGAAGGAACAGCGGGCGTTCGAGGAGGATGCCCGATGGAAGGCATGACGCCCCATGGAAAAGGTCATCGATTTCATCAACGTGAACCGCGATCGCTATCTCGACGAGCTCAAGGGCCTGCTCGCCATCCCGAGCATCAGCGCCCTGCCCGAGCACCGCGACGATGTGAAGCGCTGCGCCGACTGGTGCGGCGCTGAAATGCGGCGCGTCGGTCTGCAGAACGTGCGGCTCATCGAGACGCCTGGGTTTCCGGTGGTCTACGGCGATTGGCTCGGTGCGAAGGGGGCGCCGACGATCCTCTTCTACGGGCACTATGACGTGCAGCCGGTCGATCCCCTGAACCTCTGGGAGTCACCGCCCTTCGAGGCGACGATCCGCGACGGGGAACTCTACGCGCGAGGATCGGCGGACGACAAGGGTCAGGTCTTCATGCACCTGAAGGCGATCGAAGCGCACTTGAAGCAGAACGGCCGTCTTCCGGTGAACATCAAGGTGATGCTCGAGGGTGAGGAAGAGGTCGGCAGCGAGCACCTCGACGATTTCATCCGCGCGCACAAGGCGGATCTCGGGGCCGATGTCGTCGTCATTTCCGATTCGGCGATGTTCGCCCGCGGTGTCCCGTCCATTTGTTACGGGCTTCGCGGGCTCGTCTACTTTCAGATCGATCTGCGCGGCAGCGGCACCGACCTGCATTCGGGAATCTTCGGTGGCGCGGTGGCGAACCCGGCATTCGTGCTGGCGCAGATGATCGCGCAGATGAAGGACCGCGGCGGCCGCGTCAAGATTCCGGGCTTTTATGACGACGTGAGACCGCTGCAGGACGCGGAACGGCAGGCGTGGACGTCCCTTCCGTTCAACGAGAAGAAATACAAGAAGGACTTCGGCATTCCCAAGCTGTTCGGCGAATCGGGCTACTCGACGCTGGAGCGGACGTGGGCGCGCCCGACACTCGAGGTCAACGGACTCCTGTCGGGATTCACCGGCGCCGGGGCGAAGACAGTCCTGCCGGCCGTGGCGATGGCGAAAATCAGCATGAGGCTGGTGCCCGATCAGGATCCGAACACGATCGCCGCGCTCTTCGAAGCCTACGTCACCTCGATCGCCCCCAAAACGGTGGAGCTCAAGGTGACCCGCATGCATGGCGGCAAGCCGTGGATGGCGTCATTCGACAACAGGTTCGTCCAGGCGGCCGGCCGCGCGATCGAGAAGGGCTTCGGACAAAAGCCGGTCTTTACGCGCGAGGGAGGCTCGATTCCGGTGGTCTCGACGTTTCAGGAGGAACTGGGGCTGCCGTCGGTGCTCTTTGGCGTGGGACTGCCGGACGAGAACGCGCATGCGCCGAACGAGAAGCTCGACATCTCGAACTTCCACAACGGCATCATCGCGTCGGCGATTCTGTATCAGGAAATTGCTGGCGTCGGCGAGCCGTAGGTGCCAGGACCTCACGTGCAGAGACACAAGGCGCACCCTGCGTCTCTGCGGTGAGGCGTCGCCTAGCCTAGCCTAGCAGTCCGTGGCGCAAGTGAGTTGCCGCCCGAAAGGGGTCAGACCCCTTTTCTACTCGCGAAGAGAAAGGG
>JAHFUL010000001.1:52515-105935 GCA_023265155.1 Acidobacteriota bacterium | reverse complement strand
ATATGACTTCACCAGGGGCTGCTAGAAACCGACCACCAGCCCGACCCGGAAGATTCTCGGGCTCAGGTTCTTCGTCAATGACTGGAACGTCGTGGCGGTCGAGATGTTGCCGTTCCGTACCAGCTCCGTATTCGCGTTGAACAGGTTGAAGATGTCCCCCACGAGCCGCAGGTCGATGCGCTGCCTCCCGGTCTGCACGCGGAACGGGCGGGCGATGCGCAGATCGGTGTCCCACACGTTATCCAGCCGGAACGTGTCAATCGCCGGCGACACCAGCACGTTCTGATTGGCGTCCAGCCCGAGAGCGATGCTGCTCCGGTAAATCGGAAACGGATAGCCCTGCCGGCCGAAGACGTTGGCCGCCAGTTCGATCCCGTACGGGGCCTGATACATGCCGTTCAGATTGAACTGCCATTTGGCGTTCAGAAAGAGTCCGGTGCTGGTCGATTGGGTCGGCGCCAGCTGACCGCCGTCGATGAGCGGTTCGGACGGCGTCGGCGTCGGGTTGCCGTTGGTGTTGTAGCGACCATCCGTGGAGCTGAAATGCTCCCGGGCGTTGTTGTACGCGAATGTCAGACGTCCCATCCATCTGTGCGACAGCCGCTTGACGATATTGACCTCGAGGCCGTGGTAGTCGATGTAGTACCCCGGCACGTTCGTCGTCAGCGAGCCAGCCGCGGTCGCACCCGCCGGCGTCGAGAACACGGCGACGCTGTACGGCGTGCCGTCTGGCAGTGTGCCGGTGAGTGGCGAGATCGCCGCGGGCACATAGGCTGACAGCGGAATGCCATTGCGGGGCGTGAGATTGGAGCTCAGGTTCCCAAAGAGATTCGACGTGCGGTTGTACGAGTAGTCAACCATGACCGCCAGGTTCGGCATCAGTTCACGTTCGAGTCCTGTGACCAGGCTCTGCGTGATCGGGGCCTTGATGTCTGGATTCACCCGGTTCAGGGATGTCAGCGAGGTCGGGTTCGTCACGTCGAAACCGCCGCCGGCTGCACCGATCTGTTGCGTGAGGTCGACTTCACCGGGCTGGGCGAAGTGATCCCCGTTGAGATCATCCCAATGGTAGGTGACGCTTCCAGGTGCGCTGCCGGTTGTCGGGTTACGGATCCCGACGGTGCTCGGAGCCAGCTGCCCCGCGAAGCGGCTGTAGCTCGCGCGCGTCACGGTCTTGCCGCTGGCGTCGACGCGATAGCTCAGACCTACTCGTGGGGAGACGTTCTTCCAGGTGAACGGCGAGTCGTAGCCGGCAAAGATCACGCCCGGGATCACCAAGGGGAACGCCTTGCTGCCGGCGGCTTCCGAGGCCAGCGCATTGCCCCACTCCTGGTCGTAGCGCACGCCCACGTCGACGGTGGCGCGGTTCAGCGAAATCGAGTCGGCGAGGAAAAAGTCCAGGTAGTTCACGGTGTTGCCGCCGTGAACCTGCCGGAACACCTGCGCCCGAGGACCGGTCGCGATCGTGGACCCGCTCGCTTCTATCGCGACGATACCGTTCCCCGGCCATTCCACTTCGGCGAGATTGGTGACGTGCCGGAAACCAAACCCGTAGGTCACGTCGTGCGCGACACCGAATGTCCGGACGAACTCGTTCATGTCGGCTGTTACGGAGTGTTGCGGCCGGATCTGAAGTGTCCGGAGAGTCGAACCGTACGCCCTGGACTGATCGACGTTGCGTCCCGCCTGCGCATCCATTCCGCCTTCCGGAGTGAGCGCGATCCCGGTGTTGTAATAGGCGTATTTTGCCGACAGGAACATGTTCGAGCCAATCACCCGGTCGTCGGCGATCTTCCAGAGGCCGTGCAGCGGAGACGAATCGCTGTACGCGTTGTCCTGGTGGTGCGTGGCTTCGAATGCCTCGTTGGTGCTTGCGTTCGCGGCGTTGCTGCGGCCATCCTTCAGCTTGTAGCCGTTGAAGAAGAGAAAGTTGACCATGTCATTCGACGTGGCCTGCCAGTTCAGCTTCACCTGGGGATTGCGCAGCTTGGTCTTGTCGATCGCCTTGGTCGAGCGCTTGAAGATTCTGATGTCCTGCTGCGAGAGCGATGCGTAGAACCAGGCTTTGTCCTTCAGCACTGGCCCGCCAATGTCGAAACCGTAATCGGAGCTCTGGATGGTGTGGTCAGCGGTGTCGGGTGTGATCGGAATCACCAGAGTCTTGAGCTCGTCGGGCACGTTCGAGCTCTCGAGCGCGTCGCTGCTGAAGTAGTTGCGGACGCCGCCGCGAAACCGGCTCGTCCCACGCTTCGTGATCAGGTTGACGCCGACGCCGCCCGTACGTGATCGAATGTCCTTGCCTGCCGTCGCGACCTGGATCTCTTCGAAACTGTCGAAGTTGAAGTAGGTCGGCGCCTGGCCCGGAGCGCCCATGTCCGTGATCTCCACGCCGTCGATCGTCCACGACGTGTCCTGCTGGCGTGACGCCTTGCCCAGCACGACCGCCTGCTGGCCGGTTTCGTTGCCGCCCACGTTTACCTGATCGAGAAGCACGCCAGGGACCGTGCGCATCAGGGCGAACGGGTCGCGCGAGGTTGGAATATATGTGAGCTCGGCGCCGCTGAAATTGATGGAGGTGCCGGTGACTCTCGGGTCGACGATCGGTGGCGCAGCCGTGACCGCAATGGTTTCACCGCGGCTCGCGAGCTTCAAGGTGACGGACACGTCGGCGGTTCGACCCACCGCCACAATCGCATCGCGCGTGACCGGTGCGAAACTCGAGAGACCAAGCGTCACGGTGTAGGCTCCAGGGGCGAGCTCGAGAAAACGGTACTGTCCGCCTCCGTCGGTGATGGACATCTGGGTCGCGTCCGCGCCGTGCACAGTGACAGATGCACCAGGCAGGACCCCGCCCTCGTCGTCCTTGACGATGCCGCTGATGTTGCCGCCCTTGACCTGCGCGACTGCCGGAACGGCAATCGACAGCATGAGCGTGAACATCAAGACCAGTCGATTCATTGCGGGAGCTCCTTTGAAGTCTGCCCGGCTGCAGAACAGCCGGCCGCTGTACTGGGGTCCAGCTGCCCTCCATGCTAGCATCTTTTATGAGATTTTATATGACAATAAATGACAATAAAGAACTATGTAGACATATTTAGATTGGGAACCAATCTCTCGGATTCTCTCATCGCTATATCCGGAGGCCGGAGTGCCCCCTGATGAAGCCGGATTGCCCCCTCAAGAGTGGTACAGTCCCCCGCCCTTTGCCTATCGGCCTTTGTCTGACAATTCTGGAGGGGGCCCACGATGGGGCTCGCGCGACTCCCGCAGATCTGAGAAGACGTGCGCGCCGCCAGCTCTGCTGTTTGCTAAAACAGCCAGACCCCCTTTTTTCGCGCGTGTGGACAAAGGGGTCTGACCCCTTTGTCTGGCGGCAACCCACTTGCGCCACGGACTGCTAGAAGAGCTTCCGCAACACGTTGAGATCGAACGCCTCCATCGAGGGGATGGTCAGGTCCGCAGGTTCCAAGGCCTCTGCGCGATAGGTCTGCGCAACCGCCAGTGTTCGGAGTCCCGCGGCTCGCGCCGATTCGAGACCCCAGCACGAATCCTCGACAGCGACGCAATCGCCGGGCAGCAAGGGACCGTGCGCGGCCGACAGCCTTTCCAGGGCGCGCAAATACGGATCGGGCGCCGGCTTGCTTGCAGCGGTGTCTTCGGCTGAGACGATCGCCGTAAAGTGCCGGGTGAGATTGGCCCGATCGAGCACGCGACGGATTTCCGGGCCGAGCGCGCCGGATGCAATCGCGATCGGCATGGCTTCTGCTGCGGCGTGGATCGCAGCCTCGGCGCCGGGAAACAGACCGGGCCCGTCGCGTTCCAGTTCCTCCAGCCGCCGCGCCTTCCTGCGGATCAGGTCGGCGATCCGATCGGGCCGCCAGGCGGTGTCCCACTGGGCGGCAATCGCCTCGAACACGCCCTGATCGTCGTAGCCGAGATAGTGGGAATAGTAGTCGGCTTCCGTCAGCGTGACGCCGCAGTCAGCGAGCACGTCCCGGTAGGCGCGAAGATGCAGCGGCTCGCTGTTCGCGATGACGCCGTCGAAGTCGAACACGATGGCGCGCAGCACGGTCCGCTCTCTACCTTTTTCCTTCTTCCTTCTTGTCTTCCTTCTTGTCTTCTTCCTTCCTGATCTTCTCGCCAGCGTCGATGCGAACCTTCAGCCGGTTTTCCTGAGGCGGCAGTGGACACTCATACGCGAGGCTGTAGTAGCAGTACGGGTTGAACGCCCGGTTGAAGTCCAGCTCGTAGTAGCCGGTCGACGTACGGCTCAGCTCGAGGTAGCGTCCGGCCTCATAGGTTTCAGCGCCGCTCGTGAGATCGCGGAACGGCACGAACAGGTGATTCATGTCGGAGGCGTCCGCTTCAACGAAAGCCGACAGCGTCATCGGCTCGCCTTTCAGCGTGAATTCCAGTGTGCCCGCGCGCCGCTCCCGCCGCTGCTCGCCGGTGCTGGTCGGCATCAGCACGATCGCGCCATCGCTGGAGGGCCTGAGAACCGCCGGGACGTTGTAAGCAGGATCGACAGGATAGTACGCGAGCGGCAGGAGGCCCGCCTTACGGCCCTCAGGCACTGGTGTGGACTCCCGCTGGAACTGCGTGTCCTTGTTCGCGCGCACAGCCGCCAGGCGCGTGACGTAGTCGCCTGCGTCGGGCGGCGGAGGGTTGCAGGCTCCACCGGCGGCGGCGAGGCCGATCAGAAGGGCGAGGGCTGATAGGCGCACGTGTCTATGTTACTGCCCGAGTGAAGCCCCGATACGGTTGCCCGGCGCTCCGGCGGTTTTCAGCCATTTGTAGCGCGGGGCTCTCGGCCCCCCGGACGCGGCTCTGAAAGGGCCGCGCCACTGCCGCGCAGACTCCTAGAAGATGTAGCCGCCCCGGGCGACGGTCTCGTCAGCGAGGCCGCGTCGCAGCGCCGCCGTATTAATCGGCGTCGAGGTCAGCAGGCGCTTCAGCGCCGCCAGCGCCATCGTCAGCATTTCGCCATCGACCATGACGGGGAGAGCCTGGCGCGCGGAAGCCAGCAGCCGCATCACCGCATCGTTGACGAAGACCCGCGCGGCATCTGCCTGCAGGGCAGCGCGAGGCGCCTCGGCGGCGGCCGATGCGTCCGCCCGAAGTACGGCGCTGTCGGCCGCGAACACGTCCATCAGCATGTCCGCGATGTGCATCAGCACTTCCTGCTGGTCGCTCAGCTTGTCCCCGTACTTCTGCAACGCCAGGCCGAATACCATCAGCGCCGATTTCTTGAAGGCGCCGACCGCCCGGCGCTCCGCTGCCAGCGTCCCCTCTTCCGCCGGCACGGCGGCCGGAGGCGCGAGCAGCTCGGCCTGCAGAGCTTTTGCCGCGGCGATGATCGGAGGCTCTCCCTTGACCGCCCGGCGGGCGAGCATCCCGGGAATCAAGAGGCGATTGATTTCGTTGGTGCCTTCGAAAATGCGGTTCACACGCGAGTCGCGGTAGTGGCGCTCGGCCGGATAGTCGCGCACGAACCCGTTCCCGCCGTGAATCTGAATGTTCTCGTCGAGGACGAAGTTCAGCATCTCGCTGCCGGCCACTTTTGCGATCGAGGCTTCGATCGCGTATTCCTCCAGCGCCGCCAGCGCCGCTGATTGATCCGCGGAATCGTGCGGCGTGGCCCGGATGCGATCATCGATCAGGCCTGCGGTCCGGTAGATCAAGCTCTCGATGGCATACGTCCGCACCACCATCTCGCCGATCTTGTGCTTGATGGCGCCAAACGAGGCAATCGGCTGCCCGAACTGCTTGCGCTGGCCCGCGTAGGCCGCCGCCTCGGCGATCGCGACGCGCGCGCCGCCCGCGCACATCGCCCCGAGCTTGAACCGCGCGAAGTTGAGGACATTGAAGGCGATCTTGTGTCCCTTGCCGACTTCTCCGAGGAGGTTCTCCGCGGGCACCTTGACGTCCTGCAGGATCACGGGCGTCGTGGACGACCCGTGCAGACCCATCTTGTGCTCTTCCTTGCCGCTCGACACCCCGGGGAACGCGCGCTCGACGATGAAGGCGGTGAAGTGCTCGCCGGCGGCGTCGAGAACCTTGCCGAAGACGATGTAGACGTCGGCGAAGCCGCCGTTGGTGATCCACGCCTTCTCGCCGTTCAGGACGAAGCTCCCATCCGGCTGGCGCGTCGCTCGGGCTTTCGCGCCGAGCGCGTCGGAGCCCGACCCGGGCTCGCTCAAGCAGTACGCGCCGATGAGCTCGCCCGTCAGGAACCTCGGGAGGTACTTGCGTTTCTGGGCGTCACTGCCGAAGAGCACCAGCGGGAGAATCATGAGATTCGCCTGGGCGCCGAACGTGGCCCCGAACGACGCCGATCGCGACATCCGTTCGCTCACGATCATCGACGTGATCTTGTCCAGCTGCAGGCCGCCGTACGCTTCGGGAACGTCGACGCCCAGCAGGCCAAGCGCCCCGGCCCGCTGGACGAGCGCCCGGGCCAGCGTCCAGTCCTTCTCCTCGAGGCGGTCGAGCGACGGCAGTACCTCGTTGCTCACGAAATCCGTGACCGTCTGGGCGATCATGCGCTGTTCTTCCGACAGGCGCTCTGGCGTGAAGACGCCGGCCGGATCCGAGGGCTGCAGCAGCCACTCGCCGCCGCCGAGCAGTGCGGTTGAGGGAGAAGCGGTGGTCGAGGACATGTGTCTCTCCTAGTCGGGCCAGTCGCCCAGCAAGTCTTCAAGCGCGTCAGCAACCTCACTGACCTTACCATCGAACAGATGATTGGCGGTGTCGATGACGACGAGCTCCTTGGGATCGGCGCATCGGGCGTAGAACCGACGGAGGTCTTCGAGCGGACCCACTTCATCGCGTTCTCCGTGGATGAAGAACTTCGGCTTCGGGCTCGCTTGCACGGCTGCAAAATCGTAGTGCGCAATCGGCGCGGCGACCCCGATCAGCACCGAGACCCGTGGATTGGCGGCGCCGGTCGTCAGCCCGACCCACGATCCGAACGACATGCCCGCCGCCCACAGCGGTGCTTCAGGATAACGGCCGCTCATGAAGTCGAGCGCGGCCTGGAAGTCGGCGCGTTCGCCAATGCCGTGGTCAAAGGCGCCCGCGCTCAGCCCGGTGCCGCGAAAGTTGAATCGCAAAACGGCGCACCCGATCCGCGCAAGCGCCTTCGCCGACTGGTACACCACCTTCGTGTGCAGCGTCCCGCCATACTGAGGGTGCGGATGACCGAAGACGACGGCCGCGTGGACCCTTCCGTTGAAGCCCGATTCAACGAGACCATCCTGGTTGACGCGGCGGCAATCGGCCGGCTCGTCGAGCAACGCTTCCAGCCGGCCGGCGGGCCCCGGGATTTCACGCAGCATGTTCGCCAGAACGCGACGCGACGCCGGCGCTTTTCAGGAAACCGCCGATCGCCTCAGCGAATGCCACCGGACGGGTGATGCATCCCAGATGTCCGGTGCGATCCAGTGTCACGACGAGCGACCCTGGAATGAGTGGCGCGTACTCGTTCGTGCCGCCAACAGACACCACATGATCGAGCTCGGGCTCTCCCATGACGAGCAGCGTGGGGGCCGCAATCCGCGCACACTCTGCGGCGTTATCGACGCCGTCGATCAGGCGCGCGCGGGCCGCCATTCTGGACGGGGAGAGCGGCGCTTTCAGGAGCAGCCCGAGCAACCCGCGAGTGAATCCCCGACGTTCGACGGGATCGGGGATGGCTGCCGCAATTTCTCCCCGGAGTCGTCCCGGCACGCCGGTCAGGAAGAGCGGCGTGGACAGCCACGGGAAGCGCACGTAGCGGCGGTGCGACCGCCGGAGGTGCCAACCCGGACCAGGGACAGAGGCGAGCACGAGCGCCGTCGTGCGGTCTGGTCTGCTGGCGGCGAAGCGAAGGGCCACCAGCCCTCCAAACGAGATGCCGCAGATCACGGCGCGCTCGAGGCCGCTCTCGGCGAGAGCCGCATCGATCTGGTCGACGAACCGGTCGAGCCCGGGTCTCTGGTCGCCCGATGGCCGCCAGCCCGGTTCGTCGCACAGCGAAAAGGTGATGACGCGATGCGATCGGGACAGTGCCTCAACGGTGGGTCCGAAGTACTCCCATCGACCCTGGATACCGGGCACCAGCACGACCGGGATCCCCTGGCCCTTGTCGATGATCCTCATGTCTCGGGCTTAGTAGCGGGCCGTTTCCTGAATCGCCGCAAGAACGTCTGACGTCTGGGGCAGGATGGCCTCTTCGAGCTCCGGAGCATAGGCGACCGGCGTATCCAGAGCGGCAACGCGCTTGACCGGCGCGTCGAGATGCTCGAACAGCTCCCCCGCGATTCTCGCGGCAATCTCCGCACCGAACCCGCAGGTGAGCTGATCTTCGTGAGCCACGACAACGCGGTTGATCCGCCTGACGTGCTCCGCAATGGCCGCCCAGTCGTACGGCGCGATGGTCCGCAGATCGAGGACCGCCGCCTGAATGTCGTGCTTTTCTGCCATCTGCGCCGCGACGAGTGATCGTTGGACCAGCGCCCCCCAGGTGATCACCAGGACGTCGGCGCCGTCCCGACGCAAATCGGCCCGCCCAAACGGCAGCATGAACTCCGGCCCCAGGTACGCGCTTCTGTTGTACGTCTGCCGGTACAGGTGTTTGTGCTCGAGAAACATGACCGGATCGTCACAGCGGATGGCGGTCCGCAACAGCCCGGTGGCATCGGCTGCATTCGACGGATAGACGATTCGGAGCCCGGGGCAGTGCGCGAAGATGCTTTCGCCCGACTGGCTGTGGTACGGCCCGCCGCCGCGCAGATAGCCGCCGATCGGCACGCGGATCACGACCGGGCAGGAGAAGTGATTGCCCGACCGGTAGCGCAGCATCGAGAGCTCGTTCCGGATCTGCATCATCGCGGGCCAGATGTAGTCGAAGAACTGGATCTCGACGACAGGCTTGAGCCCGCGGCCCGCCATGCCGACCGCTCGGCCCACGATGTTGGCTTCTGCAATCGGCGCGTTGAAGACGCGATCACTCCCGTACAGCCGCTGAAGTCCGTACGTGACCTTGAAGACGCCGCCCTTTCCCTTGACGAGCGGCAGTACCTCCGAACGGCTCGCGTCGGCGACGTCCTCCCCGAACACCACGATCCGCGGATCGCGTCGCATCTCGTCCTTCAAGGTGTGATTGATGGCGTCCAGCATCGTTTCCGCGGGACCCTCAGGCGCGGGTGGAGTGGCGAACGCCGAGGAGGTCGGGTCGACGTCCGGCGAATACACCCAGAACGCTGCGCTCGCCGGCGGCGGCTGCGGTGATTTCAGCGCCTCGAGGACCGCCGCTTCGATCTCGCGATCGAGCTCAGTGCCGATCGCGGCCAGGTCCACGCTGGTCGCGAGCGACTGTGCCCGAAGGAATTCGGCAAAGCGCGGCAGCGGATCACGACGCGCCTCCGCCTCCCGCTCGGCAGGCGTCTTGTAGAGCCTTTCATCGTCTGAGAAGGAATGGGCATACGGCCGGACGACGTGCGCGTGGACGAGCGCCGGGCCCTTGCGAGCGCGCACGTACGCCGCGGCCTCCCGCATGACGCGCAGACTCGCAAAGAAATCCGTGCCGTCGACGGAGGCGATGTGCATCGACGGCATCGATCGCAACAGCTTCGAGATGTCGCCTCCGGGCGTCTGGACCTCGACGGGAACGGAGATCGCGTACCCGTTGTCTTCGATGAGAAAAAGCACCGGCAGTTGCTTCGTGCACGACGTGTTGAGCGCTTCCCAGAACTCGCCTTCGCTCGTCGCGCCCTCGCCGAGCGAGACGTAGACGATTTCATCCCGCTGGAAACGCGTCTCCCGATCGGGAATCCCGGTCACTCGTTCGTAGATCAGACCGGCTTCCGCCATGCCCACCGCGTGCAGCACCTGCGTCGCGGTGGCGCTCGAACCGGCCACGATGTGCCGCTCGGGACTGCCCCAGTGAGACGGCATCTGACGACCGCCGTTGCTCGGGTCGCGTTCTGCCGCGACGCCCGCCAGGAGAATGTCCAGCGATGTCATGCCGAGCTGGAGAGCGAGTGCGCGATCGCGGTAGTACGGATGGAACCAGTCGTAGCCAGCCTTGAGCGTCAGGCCCGCCGCCACGAGCACGGCCTCATGTCCGGCGCCGCTGATTTGGAAATACATGCGGTTTTGATTCCGCAGCTGGATTTCCTTGTCATCCAGCTTGCGGGAACAGAGCATGACGCGATACACGTTCAGGAGATCGTGACGGCTCAGCCCGTCGAATGCTTGTGCGGCCGGAGAATTGACGACAGTCCCGTCCATTTTGGGGTCTGGATTATAGCATTCGGACCCGATGAGATATCCTTCGTCCCCATGGCCCCGACGACGGCGGAGCTTCATCGGTGGGACGAGATTGCGTTAGAGAAAGTCACCGAAATGCTCTCGCGCAAGAGCGTGAAGGGGGAGCGTGAGATGCTCGTCCAGATCTATGTCAAGCGAGGCTGTCTGGTGCCGATGCACGCGCACGAGAGCGAGCAGATGACCTACGTGCTGCAGGGCGCGCTCAGATTCCTCGTCGGTGGAGAAGAGATCACCGTGCGTGAAGGCGAGGTGCTGCACATCCCTTCCGGCATCGAGCATCAGGCTGAAGCGCTCGAGGACACATTCGAGCTCGATTTTTTCAGCCCGATCCGCCAGGATTGGCCCAGTCGCGCCGCCACCGACCCGCTGGGCTCGTAGGCCCGAGCTTCCGGCCTGCGATGACGTTCGTCGCGCAGGCCTTCAGGTCTACCGCCTGCACTAGAAGTCATCTCATCAATCCGAATCGCCACGAAAACGCGAAAACACGAAACAATGCCCAATGTTCTAATTCGTGATTTCGTGCTGTCGTGGCTGCACCGTGTTTGTGAGATAGCGCCTAGTGAATCCGCCGGTCCCAGTCGTCGGTGCGGCCGCCGGAGTACACGTCGAACTTCTTGCGGACGCGGTTGATCCTCCACTTCACGTAGCGGTACTTCACGTCGGACAAGGGGTGAATGCGCACACCCTTCAGGTAAAGATAGCCGACGAGCAGCCCTCCGAGGTGCGTCGCGCTCGCGACACCCCCGATGTTGCCAACTGACGAGTAGAAGGCGAGCGCTCCCATGATCATGACGAAGTACTTCGCCGGGATGGGAAACACGAGGTACATGTAGATGGGCCGATCCGGGAAATAGAGAGCGTACGCGAGGAGCAGTCCGTAGATGGCGCCAGACGCGCCGATCACGTTGGACTTGTAAACACTGGCGGCGAAGCCGAACGGCAGCAGGGAAAAGAGCACCGTCAGGATCGCCGCGCCAATCCCGGTGACGAAGTAATACTTCAGGAAATAGCGTGTGCCCCACATCCGCTCTAACTCGGTCCCGAACATCCACAGCGCCAGCATGTTGAACAGAATGTGCGATATGCCGCCGTGGAGAAACATGTAGGTCGCGAGCTGCCAGACGTACAGATGACCATCTTTGACCAGAGGACCGAGGACGTTCCCCGGGTGTAACCCCAGCCATTCCGTTACCGCGTCGGAGTACGACGGCACGCCGCGCAGGCCGAAGCTCTGCGCGAGAAACAGGACGACATTGGCCGCGATGATCGCTTTGATCGCCGTCGAGGGCGGTCCGGGCCCGAAGGAAATACTGGATGCGTAGGGGGAACGAGTGCGTGGCATGTCAGGCTGTCGATCGGATCGTATCACGTACGGATCCGACCCTTCGTCAGCCGCGCAGCTTCTGCAGACGCTCGCGGGCGAGAGCAAACGCCTCGTCGAACTCGCGAATGCGAAGGAGCCTGGCCGCTGCAGCCAACGCCAGGAGCCCGGCGGTGATGGAGACGCTCAGACAGATGCTCTGATCGATCACGCGATCGTTTCCAACAATCACCACGACCCAGCGCTCGATGCCGACGGCTACCGCGGCCATCACCGCGGCGGCACTGAGAGTCTTGACGAACGTGAGAAGAAGATGACCGCCATCGATACCGCCGAGCGGGTTCCGCAGGAGCCAGATGAGCGCCCCTCCATTGATGAGCGCGGCAATCGAGGTGCTGAGCGCCAGTCCACGGAAGCCGAGCAGTCTCACGAGAAGGACGCTGGCGAGGACGTTGACGGCGATCGACCCGAAGGCGGCACCCACCGGCAGGCGGTTCCGGCCGAGTGCGTAGAACACTGGGGATGCGATGCGAACCGCCGAGTAGCCGACGAGCCCCACGGCGTAGAACCGAAGGGCGTCCGCCGTCGCTGCCGTATCCGACGGCAGGAACCGCCCGCGCTCGAACAGCAGGCGTGTGATCGGTTCCGCCAGCACGATCAAGCCCAGCATCGCGGGCACATTGACGGCCAGCATGAGCGCGAGTCCGCGCGAGACGGTGCCACGTATGGCCTGATGATCGCCGAGAGCGACGTGTCGCGCGACCTGCGGAAGAACGGCCGTCGCCACCGACACCCCAAACAGACCAATCGGCAGATACATGAGCCGGAAGGCGTAGGTCAGCCAGGACACGGCACCCGTGCCCTGACTCGTCGCGAGCATCGTGTTGATGAGGACATTGACCTGGGTCGCGGCAAGACCGAGCGTCCCTGGCCCCATCAGGACCAGGATCCGACGCAGTCCTTCGTCGCGGGTGTCCAGCATCGGGCGGTAGCGAAAGCCCTCGCGCCACAACGGTCGCACCTGGATGACGATCTGTCCGATGCCTCCAAGAATGGCACCGATGGCCACGGCCATGACGCGGGGCCATCCCAGGACGGGCATGAGAGGCACGAGCGCCACCGCGCAGACGATGGCGGCGATGTTGAACATGGCGGGCGACAGCGCCGGGACGAAGTAGTGATGCAGTGAGTTCAGCATGCCCATCATCGCCGAGGCGATCGCGACGAGGGTCAGGAAGGGCATCAACACGCGGCTCAGTTCGACGGTCAGCTCGAGCTTGCCCGGCACGGCGGCGTAGTCTCCGGCGTACGCGGTGACCAGCGGACGCGCGAAAGCAATTCCCACGACGACGAGCAGTCCCGACGCGCACAACAACGCGTTGATCACGTTGTTGCCAAGACGCCAGGCGTCCGCTTTTCCCCGAAGCGTCAAATCGCGGGTGAAGGTGGGAACGAACGCGGCGCTCATGGCGCCCTCGGCGAAGAGGTCCCGCGCCAGGTTGGGGATTCGGAACGCAACGAGGAACGCGTCCATCTCGTTGCTGGCGCCGAAGATTGCCGCTTGCACCGATTCGCGGACGAGACCCAGGATGCGGCTGGCGAGCGTGGCGACGCCGGCCAGTCCGGCCGAGCGGGCGAGCCGTCCATCGGGGGGATCCGGCAGTGTGCCGGCGCCCGAGGCGGCGTCGGGTAGCATCTGAATCGTCAGGCGGTGCCGAGTTTGGCGCGAACCAGCTCGTTGACCATCTTGCCATCGACGTTCTGGCCGGCCAGCTTTGCCATGACGGCCTTCATGACGCGTCCCATATCCTTCGCGGATCCCGCGCCGGTTTCGGCAATTGCCTCCACGACCGCGCGGTCGATTGCGGCGGGATCGGCCGCAGGCGGCAGGTAGGCCTCGAGCACGACGATCTCGGCGGCTTCCTTCTCGGCGAGATCCCTGCGGTCGCCTTTCGTGAACTGTTCGATCGCGTCCTTCCGCTGCTTGACGAGCGAGCTCACCACCTGTCTCGCTTCTCCATCGTCGAGATCGCGGCCCTTCTCGACAGAGCGGTTCATGAACGCCGCCTTGAGCATGCGCAGAGCGCTGAGCCTCGCCCGATCCTGCCGGCGCATGGCGTCGGCGATCGCGGCGCTCACGTCATCGACAATCGGCATGGGGACGGACCGTGAACCTCAGAATCCTCCAGGCACCTGCGATGGTGCCCCAGGCAGCGGCGGTGGGGCCACGGGCATCGGCGGTGGACCTTGCTGCGGGATGGTCACCGGCGTCGGTTGCAGCACCATTCCCGGAGCCGAAGTGCCCACTGGCGCCGTCGGAGGAGCAAATGTGGGAGGGGGTGCGGCGCGTCCCGCGTCCGGCGCCCCCGGGAAGGGCGGGTTGAACATATTCACAACCGGCACGCGCAGGGTCGGATCAGTTGCAAAGTTCAGATCATCAACGTCGGACGCTTGTGGCAGCTGAAAACGGGTCGGTTGCACCAACGGGGGCGGCGGACTGCTCGCAGACGCCGTCCGCGGCTGCGCGGCGGCCGGGAGCACGAAGATGCGATCGAACCGGCCCGCGTTGGGCACGAGCGTCGGTCTTGGCGCGGCGAAATAGCCACTCACCGAACGCAACAGGATGTCGAGGGCCTGTCTTTCCGGAACGTCGGTGAGCTCGATCGTGATGGGCCCGCCCGCAATGCGATCGGCGTTGACGATCGTCGCCTGGCCCACTTTGGCCCATTCGGCCAGAATCTGACGCAGCGTCGCGTCCTTGGCGACGATCGTGACAAGACCGTCGTGCATGGTCAACCGCACGTCTGCGCGTGCCGGCCCGGCTGCCGCGAGAAACGCGGCCGCGGCGAAACCGAAAATCTTTCGTGTGTTCATGTTTCTTCCTGTTCGCGACCGTACCAGTATACCCCTCCGCAGGCGCCCCAAGAGGGCCGCGCCATCTCTCATTTCCGCCTGAAGTAGTCGATCACCTGCACGAGGATGTCATCCAGGGTGTGCTGAGGCTCGTAGCCGATCATCGCGTGGACCTTGGTCAGATCGGGAACCCGACGCGGCATGTCTTCGAAGCCCGACTCGTAGGCCTCGTCATAGGGAATGAACCTGATGGGTGACGCGGAGTCCGTGAGCTCGCGGATCCGTTCGGCGAGCCGCCCGATCGTCACCTCTTGCGTGGAGCCGATATTGATGACCTGTCCGATGGCGGCGGGCTCGGCGACCAGTTTCAACAGCGCGCCCACGACATCGGTCACGTGGGTGAACGACCGCGACTGCCTGCCGTCGCCAAACACGGTGATCGGCTCGCCCGCGAGGGCCTGCCGAACGAAATTCGGAATGACCATCCCGTACTGGCCGCTCTGGCGTGGCCCGACCGTGTTGAAGAAGCGGACGATGATGACCGGAAGCTTGCGCTCCTTCCAGTAGGCGAGCGCGAGGAACTCGTCGATCGCCTTGCTGCAGGCATAGGCCCACCGATGCTTTGGTGTGGGCCCCATCACGAGATCCGAGTCCTCGCGAAACGGCACGTCCACGCTTTTCCCGTAGACCTCCGAGGTGGACGCGATGACGACCAGTTTTTTCTTCTTGTTCGCGTGCTTCAGGACGACCTCTGTTCCGTGCACGTTGGTCTCGATCGTATGGACCGGCTGCTCCACGATGAGCTTGACCCCCACCGCGGCGGCCAGGTGGAAGACCACATCGCTGCGATCGATGAGCTCCGCGAGCAGCGGCTCGTTCTCGACGGTATCAATGAAGTATTCAAATTCCGCGCGCCCCTTGAGATGCGCGATGTTGCTCATCGCGCCCGTCGAGAGGTTGTCGAGAATCAGGACGCCATGCCCCTCGTCGAGCAGGGCCTCACTCAGATGGGATCCGATGAATCCGGCGCCGCCTGTGATCAACGCGCGCACTAGTGGCCTGTCACCAGGAGTCAAACCTCCTGGAATTCGCCGATGGCCCTGACGACCCTCTGCAGATCAACATCGTCGAGGCCCGGATAGAGCGGCAACGACAGCAGTTCGTTGCAGGCTGTGTCTGCGAGAGGGCAGTGGGCCGGCCGGCTGGCGGCGAACGCCCTCTGTCGCGGGATCGGGGTGGGATAGTGCACCAGGGTGCTGATCTCTTGCGTCGCGAGGTGCTGTTGCAATGCTGCACGATTGCCGGTTTGTACGACGAACAAGTGGTAGACATGGCCGGAGTCGAGCTCCGGAGGCACCCTGACGCTGGTGCCGGACAGCCCGGCGCGATAGCCGGCGGCGAGTGTGCGGCGGCTGGCGGTCCACCCGCGCAGGAAGGGCAACCGGGCGCGGAGAATGGCGGCCTGCAGTTCATCGAGGCGCGAGTTCACACCGGCTTCTTCATGCTGGTACCGAGCGGTCTGGCCACCATTGCGCAGCCGCCTGACGCGTTCGGCGAGCGCCGGGTCGCGGGTCGTCACGGCCCCGCCGTCGCCGAGCGCGCCAAGATTCTTCGTCGGGTAGAAGCTGAAGGCGCCCGCAACACCGATGGTGCCAACCGGCCGACCCGCAGCCGTCGCGAGATGGGCCTGGCAGCAGTCCTCGACCATGGCCAGGTTGTGGCGCGCGGCCACCCGCTCGAGCGCCGCCATGTCGGCGGCCTGGCCGTACAGATGAACTGGAAGAAGGGCGCGCGTCCGAGGCGTGACCGCACGCTCCGCGGCGTCGGCGTCGATCGTCATCCGCGCCGGATCGATGTCGGCAAAGACCGGGCGCGCTCCCGCCATGATCACCGCCAGCGCTGTGTACGCCGCCGAGAGCGGTGTGGTGATGACCTCGTCGCCGGCCCCAATGCCGAGCGCGCGGAGAATCAGCGCCAGCGCGTCGGTGCCATTGCCAACGCCCACGGCGTGCGCGGCTCCGGTGGCATCCGCAAACTCGGCCTCGAAGGCTTCGACTTCCGGACCGAGAATGAACCATCCGCTCGACACCACGCGATCGATCGCGGCGCGAACCTCGGCCGCATCGTCTCGCGGCGCCGGAGCTGCGAACGGCATGCGCGTCCGGGTCATTCGGGCTCCGCGGACCGATCGGCAGGGTCGACGTAGCGGTCGAAGTGCTCTCGGTAGAACGCGAGCGTCCGCTGCAGACCCTCCCGGAGAGGCACCGAGGCCCTCCAGCCGGTGGTCCGCCTGAACTTCGACGAGTCGGCGTAGAAGTCACCGATGTCGATTGCCTTCTTCTCGGCCGGCCACTCCGTGTAGCTCACGCGGCCGGAGCCGGCCAGCTCGATCAGCAATGACGTCAGCCGGCGGTGGCTGATGGGCTCATCTCCTCCGACGTTGAACACCTCGCCGTTGCAGGCGTCATTCGCGCCCGCCCGCAGAAACGCGTCCGCCGCATCGTCCACGAACACGAAGTCGCGCAACTGCGAACCGTCTCCGTAGACGCTGATGGTCGCGCCTTCGATCGCGAGCCGGATGAACCAGCCGATGAAGCCCTGCCGATTGTGTCGGATCAGCTGCCGCGGGCCGTACACATTGGTGAGTCGCAAGGAGCAGGCGCGCACTCTGAACACGTTGTTGTACACGAGATGGTAGTACTCGCCGGCCGCCTTGTTGATGCCGTTGATGTCGGTCGGGCGCACCAGATGACTCTCGTTCACCGGAAGCGAGTCGGGACGGCCATACACCTGGCGCGTCCCGGCGAAGACCACCTTGACGCCGGGATTGTTGTATCGGCAGGCTTCCAGGAGCGTCAGCTGACTTCTGCAGTTGATCTCGAGATCCGCGTACGGATCCCGCAGGCTGTCGATGTGACTCACCTGCCCGGCCAGATTGAAGATGATCTCCCGATCACGGACGAGGTAGTTCATCGTGCTCTGCTCCCGGACGTCGGCCACATTGACGCGCACGCGGTCGGCAATGCCGTCGATGTTGAACAGATTGCCGCCATAGTCGGGAATCAGCGAATCGACCAGCAGCACATCGGCGCCCACATCGATGAGACTCCGGGCCAGATTGCTCCCGATGAAACCGAGTCCTCCGGTGACCATGACCCGGCGGCCGCGGTAGAAGTTCCGGTAATCGATGTCGTCGACGTTCACGGTGTTCATCGTCGCGGGGAGCTCGAAGAAAATCTGTAGACCTTAGCATGAAAGAGAGCTGTCAACGACCGATGTGAGAGCGCACAGCGAGGGAGTATCGGTCACGTGGCGAAACGGAAGTTGATGATGTCGCCGTCCTGGACGACGTACTCTTTGCCCTCGAGGCGGACTTCGCCGTGCTCGCGGCAGGCCGCCATGGAGCCGCGTCCGGTCAGCGCCTCGTAGCTGACGACTTCGGCGCGGATGAAACCGCGCGCGATGTCGCTGTGAATCTCACTCGCGGCGAGCTGGGCCGGAGTGCCGCGCGGAATCGACCAGGCGCGGCATTCGTCTTCGCCGACCGTGAAGAACGAGATGTAGCCGAGGAGGTCGTAACTCGCGCGAATGACGCGATCGAGGCCGGATTGGGTCAGACCCAGATCGGTCAGAAACGCCGCTCGGTCTGCCGCGTCGAGCTCGGCGATTTCGAGCTCGATCTTCGCGCAGACCGCGACCGCTGCCGTGGCGGCGCGCGAGAGAAACCTCGCGAGCCCCGCGGCGTCGGCGGCGCGATCGGTCGGTGTCGCGTTCGCGTTGCCCCCATGCGCCGTGAGCTGTGCCTCGTCGAGATTGATCACGATGAGCTGCGGCTTCGCGGAGAGCAACTGAAAGCCGCGCAGCCGTCTGAGATCTTCACCTTTCAAGTCGAGTGAGCGAAGCGGCCGTCCTTCCTCGAGGGCGGCGCGACACAGTGTGAGCACGTCCCGTTCGTGTTCGAGCTCGGACGTGCGCGTCTTTTTCAGGTCCTTCTCGAGACGTTCGAGCCGCCGCTCGGCCACCCCGAGATCGGCGAGGATCAGCTCGTCTTCCATGGCCTGCGCGTCGCGCGCAGCATCGATCGACCCCGCCGGACGGGGCACTGCCGGATCCAAAAACGCGCGGACGACGTGGACGAGCGCGTCGGCGTTCTTGTACGCGAGCACGTCAACCAGCGCCTGTGCACCGCCGGCACGACCCGCCGCGGCAGAATCAGAGAATTCAACTGTCGCGGGAACCCGCTTCCTCGGGTTGTACATCGCCGTCAATCGATCCAGCCGGGCATCGGGCACTTTGGAAATGCCGATCGACGTATCGGCCTTTCCGCCGCCGCGGGGAGAGTCCTTGATGCTGGTCATCAGCTGAAAAAGAGTGGACTTGCCGCTGGAACCAACACCAATCAGGGCCGCTCTGAGCATCAGAAACCCGGCATCGTAGCACGCCCCTCACGTTCGGCAGGTCGTCGGTCAGAACCAAACGGCGTACCACGGAGCGAGGAGCCCAACCGATTGTGGATCGCCGGACCGATGGGGCGAGGAAAAGGCGAAAATTAGGCGTAACTTACTGACCGACTGCGTTTTAAGGTTGACATCCAGAAGTCCGACTTCTACTATGTCGGTGGAAATTTCTGGAAGCAGATGGAGTAATAGCGCGTGTTCAGGGGCAACGCGCCCGCTCGAATTGATGACAAGGGGAGGCTCAAGGTGCCCAACGCCTTCCGCTCCTTGCTCGAAGGAAAGTACGGTCGCGAGCTGTTTCTCACCAGCCTGACCGGCGAATACGTGCGCGTCTACCCGATGCCCGTGTGGCTCGAGCTCGAGACCAAGATCGGCGCCATGCCGACCACGCATCCCTCCAAGCTCCGGTTGCTCGATCGCGTGAACTACTTCGGCCAATCGAGTGAGCTCGACGTGCAGGGCCGCGTCATCATCCCCGTCCGGCTGCGCGACGCCGCGACGATGGCCGGCGACGTTGACGTACTGGGACAGTTTAACTACCTCGACGTCTGGAATCACGATCGATTTCTCACCAGGCTGCAGCGCGAACCGTTCACCGACGACGACGCGCGGGCTCTGGCGGAGTTCGGCATTTGAGCGGCCACCTCCCCGTCATGCGGGCCGAAGTGCTCGCGCACTTGCAGCCCGCGCGCGCGGGACTGTTCGTGGACTGCACGGTCGGCCTCGGTGGCCATGCGTGCGCGCTGCTCGAGGCAGGCGCCACCCGCCTCATCGGGCTCGACCGGGACCCCGATGCCCTCGCCGAGGCGCGCCTCACCCTGGCGCCGTGGGCTGATCGCGTCGAACTGGTCCATGCCGACTACCGCGATCTCGACAGCGTCCTGGATCGATCGGGTGTTCAGCTGATTGACGGCGCGCTCGCTGATCTTGGCGTGTCCTCGCTGCAGTTCGATGCCCCGGGCCGCGGGTTCAGTTTCCAGCGTGACGAGCCGCTCGATATGCGCATGGATCGTACAGGCGGGGACACGGCGGCGGATCTGGTTGCGCGCGCGACGGAGCGCGAGCTGGCAGACGCCATCTATGCGTACGGCGAGGAGCGCTTTTCGCGGCGAATTGCCCGGGCGCTCGTCGAGGCGCGGCGCGTCCAAGCCATTCAGACGACCGGCCGCCTCGCGACGATCGTGCGTCGCGCGCTGCCGAGACGAGGCCGTGTGCGTATTGATCCGGCGACGCGGACATTCCAGGCGCTGCGTATCTGGGTGAACCGCGAGCTCGTAGGGCTGGATCGTTTTCTGGAAACCGCAGTCCGTCGCCTGAGGGCCGGCGCGCGACTCGTCGTCATCACCTTCCACTCACTCGAAGATCGCATCGTCAAGCACACGTTTCGCGCCCTCGCCGAGGGCGAAAGGGCGACCGTCAAAGTCCTGACCCGGAAACCGATTGTCCCAGGCGATGAAGAGGTGCTGAGGAACCCGCGGGCCCGGAGCGCGAAGCTGCGGGCCGCCGAGCGCGTCGTCGCCGCGGCGTGAAGGGAACCATGGAACCGTTCGAGTATGCGATCAGGAAAGACGTGCGGAACAACCCCATCGTGCGCGAGGTGGATGAGGCGCGCGAGCTCGATCAGTGGAAATGGTTCGGCGTCGCCGGACTTCTCGTGGTCGTCGCGCTGTTGTCGGCGTGGCAGCACTGGGTGCTGAGGCAGCACGGGTACGACATCGTCGAGGTGCAAAAGCAGCTCGCCGGGGAAGAAAACGAGGGCCGTCAGCTGCTGCTGCAGCTCGAGCAGCTGCGGTCGCCCAAGCGCATCGAGGACCTGGCCGTCCGGATGCTTCACATGGTGCAGCCCACGCTCGACGAATCGATCGTGATTGAGCGTGTCGAGGCGGCCGATCCGCCGGCGCATTCGGTGGTGGCCGAGCGGTGAATCAATTGACTCAACAGGTCCGGCGCTTCCTGCCAAGGCGCAGGCAACGGACGGCGACGCACTGCGACTCGGCGGTCGACTGGCGCCTGACCCTCAAGCGCCGGGTCGTCGTGGCGACGGGTCTGCTGGCGATCTGGGCATTCGGTATTCAGGCAAAGCTCGTGTACCTGCAGGTGTTCGACCGTCCCGAGCTCGAGGCGCGAGCCAAGGCGCAGCAGCAGAGCACTCTCGCGGTGGCGGCCACCCGCGGCGACATCCTGGATCGCCACGGCCACGTGCTTGCGACGAGCGCGGACGCCGACTCAGTCTTTGCGGTGCCGTCGGAGATTCCCGACAAGGCGAACGCCGTCGACCAGTTGTGCAGGGCGCTCGCTGACTGCACCACTGCCGCACGGCAGGCGCTCGTCGAGCGATTCAGCACTCGCAAATCGTTCGCGTGGGTCAGCCGGCGGGTCTCGCCCGAGCAGGCCAGTCGTGTCGCGGCACTCGACCTGAACTACGTCGCGTTCCGTAAGGAGAGCCTCCGCCACTATCCGAACAAGGAGCTCGCCGCGCACCTCCTCGGCTGGGTTGGCATCGACAACGACGGACTGGGCGGCATCGAATTCGCGTTCAACAAGACGATCCGCGGAAAAGACGGGCAGGTCGTCATCCAGACTGATGCGAAACGCAAGGTCTTCGGCCGACTCGAGCAGTCGCCAACGCCCGGGTCGACACTCGAGCTGACAATCGACGAGCTCCTGCAGCATGTCGCCGAAAGGGAGCTCCACGCCGGCGTCGTCGAGAATCGCGCGGCGAGCGGGACCGCGATCATCATCGATCCCCATACCGGGGAGATCCTGGCCATGGCGAACGAGCCGACGTTCAATCCGAACGCGGTGCGCGATTCGGGCGAGGGCGATCGCCGGAACCGGGCCGTCCAGGACGTGTACGAGCCGGGCTCCACGTTCAAGATCGTGACCGCCTCCGCGGCGATCGAAGAAAAGGTGATGTCGGTGGATGCGCTCATCGACACCAGCCCGGGGGTGATCCGGCTAGCTGGGAACCGCGTGGTGGACGAGTACCGCGGGCACAACTACGGCGTGCTCTCGTTCACCGACGTCATCGTGAAATCGAGCAATGTCGGAGCGATCAAGATCGGTTTCAAGGTTGGCGCCGACCGGATGAGCGACTACGTGCGGCGGTTCGGGTTCGGCCAGGCCGCCTCGCCGGACTTCCCCGGCGAGAGCTCCGGCATTGTCTGGAGCGCAGACACGTTGACCGATGGCGCGCTCGCATCAATGTCGATGGGATATCAGATCTCTGTGACGCCATTGCAGATGCTGGCCGCCGTCGCCTCGGTGGCCAACGGCGGAGCGTTCATTGAACCGCGTGTGGTGCGCGCGGTCTATCGGGACGGTCGGCGCATTGCCGTGCAGCCGAAGGTCGTCCGGCGTGCCATCACCGCAGACACGGCCGCGACGTTGACGACGATCATGGAAGGCGTGGTGACGGACGGCACGGGGAAGGCAGCTCAGGTTCCCGGCTTCACGGTCGCCGGGAAGACCGGCACGGCATCGAAGGTGATCAACGGACACTATTCAGCGAGCGACAACAACGTCTCGTTCGTTGGTTTCCTTCCGTCGAGGAAGCCCGTTGTGGCAATCATCGTGATGATCGACTCGCCGCACGGAAATGGCAACACCGGCGGCGTCGTGTCGGCGCCAATCTTCCGTCGCATCGCGGAGGCAACCCTGCGGCATCTCGGCATCGCGCCGACGCTCAACCAGGCTTCTCAGGTGCTCGTCGCGCGCGCTGGCGCGGGCGGACCCCGGATCCCGAGAGCGACTGCGGACGCGCCGCCCGCGGTCAGCCTGGTCCGCGACACGCCGGCGGGCACGTTACCCGATCTTCGCGGCATGAGCGCGCGCGACGCGACCCGCACGCTCGTGAAGCTCGGCCTCGCGGCTCCTCGTATGGACGGCGACGGCCTTGTGGTGTCGCAGAGTCCTGCTCCAGGGACGCCGTTGGCTGCCGGATCGGTCTGCGAATTGATCCTCGCCCGTGCTCCTTCCAGGCCCTCGACGAGCGCGGCGCAGCCATGACCTGGACGGAGCTCTCGAGCGTGCTTCGCGAACGAGGTCTCCTCAAAGGGACCGCGGGGACCGCGGCCCCGTCGCACGACGTCGTGACCGGCGTGGCCTACGATTCGAGGCGCGTCGACCCCGGTCAGGTGTTCGTGGCGTTGAAGGGCCTGCATGCTGATGGCGCCTCCTTCGCCCGTCAGGCAATCGAGCGTGGCGCCGTCGCCATCGTCTCCGATCAACCGGCGCCACCGGACGTCTCCATCAGCTGGACCACCGTGACCGACTCGCGACAGGCATTGGCGATGCTGTCCGCAGCGTTCTACGGACATCCGAGCTCGCAGATGCAGGTCATCGGCATCACCGGCACGAATGGCAAGACCACGACGGCCTTTCTGATCGCGTCCATCTTCGACGCGGCCGGGCGTCGATGCGGTGTGCTCGGGACGGTTGGCCATCGGATCGGTGACGACATGCGTGCGGCGACCCACACGACGCCGGAAGCGCCCGAGGTGCAGCACATGCTTCGCCAGATGTCGGAGCGCGGTTGCGGCGTCTGCGCGATGGAGGTGTCCTCGCACGCATTGTCGCTTCGACGCGTCGATGGGGTCACCTTCGCTGCCGGCGTCTTCACGAATCTCACGCGCGACCACCTCGATTTCCATCCGGACATGGAGGCGTACTTTCAGGCCAAGCGCCGACTGTTCGAGATGCTGCCGCCGGATGCCCCGAGCCTCGTCAACCTCGACGACCCGCGCGGAGCGGCCTTGACCGAAGTGGGAAGAAGGCCCGTCACGTACGCGGTCAATCGGCCCGCCGACATCACGACCGGCCCCCTGTCGTTCTCTCTCGAGGGCCTGGCCTTCGACGTCCGCACACCGCGCGGGACGCTCCAGGTGCGCTCGTCCCTCGTGGGCCGGCCAAACGTCTACAACATCCTCGCAGCCGTGTCGACCGCAACGGCGCTGGACGTCTCGTTCGACGCCATCGAGCGAGGTCTGACGGCGCTGTCCGGTGTGCCCGGGCGCTTTCAGATCGTTTCGCGGCCGAAGGATGAGCTCACGGTCGTCGTGGATTACGCGCACACCGACGACGCCTTGCGCAATCTTCTCGAGACCACGCGCCCGCTGACGCACGGCCAGCTGATCACGGTGTTTGGCTGCGGCGGCGACCGCGACCGGACCAAACGGCCGCTTATGGGTGCCGTCGCGGGACGGCTCAGCGACCTGATCCTCATCACGTCCGACAATCCGCGCAGCGAAGATCCCGGCCGCATCATCGAGGAGATTCGGCGCGGCATCACGGCCAACACGCGCCGCGACAGCGCGCAGCAGCTGTTCTCGATGGTCGACCGGCGCGAGGCGATCGCCAAGGCCATCGAGCTCGCGCGGCCCGGCGATGTCGTGCTGATCGCGGGCAAGGGCCACGAAAAGTATCAGGTGATCGGAGAAGAGATGCTTCCGTTCGATGACGTGACGGTGGCGCAGGATGCGCTGAACCGGCGCCGCAGCAACTCCAGTGTTGTCTAAGCGCGATGCTCTATTACCTGCTGTTCGTTCAGCTGTACCCGCTCTCGTCGCGGCACCCGTGGCTGTCGGTCCTGAATGTGACCCGGTACGTGACATTTCGCACGGCGGCGGCGAGTCTCACGGCGCTCGCGATCGGCCTCGTGCTCGGTCCGTGGCTCATCCGCAAGCTGCAGGAATTCCAGGTCGGTCAGGTGATTCGGCTGGAAGGTCCGGCCTCGCATCGCCTGAAAGCCGGCACGCCGACCATGGGAGGGCTGCTCATTCTCGCGGCCGCGCTGGTGCCGACGCTGCTGTGGACCAACCTGACCAACGAGTACATGTGGATCGCGGTGGGATCGACGACGCTCTTCGGCTCCGTCGGATTCCTGGACGACTACCTGAAGATTGTCCGGCGCGACCATCACGGGCTCAGGCCCCGTTTCAAGTTTGGTCTGCAGTTGGTGATCGCCATGGGAGTGGGCTTCGTCCTGCTCTGGCTCCAGCGGCACAACCTGTACTCGACGCGTCTCGGGTTTCCGTTTTTCAAGGCGCTGAACCCGGACTTCGGCTGGTGGTACGTCCCGTTCACGATGTTCATGCTGACCGCGTGGTCGAATGCGGTCAACCTGACGGATGGCCTCGACGGTCTCGCCATCAGCACCTTCACGATCGCCGCCGCGGCGTTCACGGCGCTCACCTACATCGTCGGGCATCGAGAGTTCGCCCAATATCTGCTGCTCGAGCACTTCTCGGCGGTGTCGGAGCTGACCATCTTTTGCGGCGCCCTCGTCGGCGCGGCGCTCGGCTTCCTCTGGTACAACTCGTATCCTGCCGAGATCTTCATGGGCGATGTCGGGTCGCTCGCGCTTGGAGCCGCGATTGGAACCGTCGCGATTCTCATCAAGCAGGAGCTGCTGCTGGTGATCGTGGGAGGCGTCTTCGTGCTCGAAGTGTGTTCCGTGGTCATTCAGGTGGCGTCGTTCAAGATGACCGGCCAGCGCGTGTTCCGGATGGCTCCCATTCATCACCATTTCGAACTGATTGGCTGGAGCGAGCCCAAGGTCATCACGCGCTTCGTGATCGTGGCGATCATCTTCGCGCTCTTCAGTCTGACGACGTTGAAGCTGCGCTGATGGCGTTCTCAGTGGAGGGCAGGCGGGTGACGGTGGCCGGCGCGGCGCGCAGCGGAAAGGCGGCGGCGGAGCTGCTCGCGCGGCGAGGCGCCCGGGTCATCCTGTCCGACGTGCGCGAGACCGTCACGGGCGCCGAATCACTGCAGCGCCTCGGCGTCGAGCTGGAGCTGGGCGGTCATGTGGCGGAGACATTTTCGCAGGCGGACCTCGTGGTCCTGAGCCCGGGTGTGCCGCCGGGACTGCCAGTCGTGGCTGCGGCCCGCGAGCACGGCGTGCCGGTCATCGGAGAGGTGGAGCTCGCGTCGCGCTGGCTGCGCGGCCGCGTCATCGCCATCACCGGCACGAAGGGAAAATCGACGACAACGGAGCTGACGGGGAGAATCCTCGAGGCGGCCGGTTTCGCGGTGACGGTAGGCGGCAACATCGGCGCTCCGCTCAGTGCCCAGGTAGAACGATCAACGCCGGACACACTCCACGTCGTCGAGACGAGCAGTTTCCAACTCGAGCAGATCGACACCTTTCACCCGTGGATCGCCGTGATGCTGAACTTCTCGCCCGATCACCTCGATCGACACCCCAGCGTCGGCGCATATGCGGCGGCCAAGGCGCGGATCTTCGCGAATCAAGAGCCAGGCGATTGGGCGGTGATCAACGCAGACGATCCCCAGGTGCTCGCGATGGCACGGCGGAGTCGTGCAGTCAAACGCCTCTTCGCGCGACGCCATCCAGATATCGCGGGCACGCGCGTCGAGGCGGGCTGGATCGTCGACCGAAACGACGACCGCCATGAGCGTCTCGTGCCGATCGACGCGATCCACCTGCTCGGCCCTCACCTGGTCGAGGACGTGATGGCGGCGGCAACGGTGGGGGTGATTGCCGGGGTCGCGCCCGCGGCGATGACCGCAGCCGTCGAATCATTCCATGGATTGGAACACGCGATGGAGCTCGTCGCGGAACGCGACGGTGTCAGGTTCGTGAACGACTCCAAAGCGACCAACGTGGAGGCGGCGCTCCGATCGATCGAAAGCTTCGAATCCGGGCTCGTGCCGATCATGGGCGGACGCTTCAAGGGTGGAGATCTGCGACTGCTTCGGACGCCGCTGGCGGCGCGGGCGAAGGCGGTCGTCGCAATCGGTGAGGCGCGAACGCTTCTGCGAGAGGCGCTCTCCGGGGCGGTCGACGTTCACGAAGCGGACTCGCTCGAAGAGGCCGTAAGAGCCGCCTTCGCGTTGGCCCGGCCGGCCGGGGTGGTGCTGCTCGCGCCGGCGTGCGCCAGCTTCGACATGTTCCAGGACTACGCGGAGCGCGGCCGGACGTTCAAGGAGGAAGCGACGCGCATCGCGCGCGGGGAGGCGTAGGCCCGACCTTCAGCGGGGAGGCGTAGGCCCGACCTTCAGGTCGGGCGTGGACAGGATCGGCCGCGGCGCCCGAGCTGAAGCTCGGGCCTACGAGATTGCTGAGCCCAGTGCCGGTCGTAGGCCCGACCTTCAGGTCGGGCGTGGACAGGATCGGCCGCGGCGCCCGAGCTGAAGCTCGGGCCTACGAGACTGCTGAGCCCAGTGCCGGTCGTAGGCCCGACCTTCAGGTCGGGCGTGGACAGGATCGGCCGCGGCGCCCGAGCTGAAGCTCGGGCCTACGAGATTGCTGAGCCCAGTGCCGGTCGTAGGCCCGACCTTCAGGTCGGGCGAGGACAGGATCGGCCGCGGCGCCCGAGCTGAAGCTCGGGCCTACGAGATTGCTGAGCCCAGTGCCGGTCGTAGGCCCGACCTTCAGGTCGGGCGTGGACAGGATCGGCCGCGGCGCCCGAGCTGAAGCTCGGGCCTACGAGATTGCTGAGCCCAGTGCCGGTCGTAGGCCCGACCTTCAGGTCGGGCGAGGGAGAGAGACAACTTCGCCGCGGCTCTCACGCCGCGGGCGTGCAACGGTATCGCGTGGCGACTGGTGGCTGTGAACGGTGAGCTGTCATCAGTCGGTCTTAGCGGTGAAGGACTGGCTGCTGGGAACGCAGGCTGCCCCGGCCTGCGAAGCTGGTGCCTTCATCCACGGCCGACTGATGACTGCTGACCGCTCACAGTGTGTCGGATCAAGCACGGCTCAGCTTTATAGACGGGAATGGCTCGAAAACTCAAGTCCGATCGCATTCTGTTTCTGACGACGCTGCTCCTGGTCTGCCTGAGCGTCGTGATGGTTTACAGCGCCTCGGCGGTGAGGAATCCCTACGACTATCTGATGAAACAGCTCATGTGGGTCGCGCTCGGCCTCGCGATTCTGAGCGTGGTGATGGGCATCGACTACCGCAACTACAGGGAGCCGGCGTTCATCTGGTCCTTTCTGGGGGTGGTGACCGTCGCGCTGGTCGCGGTGCTCTTCATGCACCCGGTGAACTCGGCGAGCCGGTGGTTCGCAATCGGGGGGCTCGGCATCCAGCCTTCGGAGCCAGCCAAGCTGGCGGCGATTGTGTACATCGCGGCGCTGCTCGAACGCCGAATGCACCGCGTCAACGACGTGCATCATGCCCTGATGCCGATTGCGCTCGTCGTGGCCGGATGGATTGGGCTGATTCTCCTGGAGCCAGACCTCGGAACCTCCCTGGCGATCGCGTTGATTACCGGGGTGATGGTCTTTGCCGCCGGTCTCAGCTATAGCTACCTGACGATCATGGCCCTCACGGCGTTGCCGGCGGTGGCCCTGCTCATCATGTTCTGGGACTACCGACTCCAACGGGTGCTGACGTTCCTTCATCCCTGGGACGACCCCCTCGGCGCCGGTTATCAGATCATCCAGTCCTTCATCGCCGTCCACACGGGCGGCATTGCCGGGCGCGGACTGATGAACGGCATCCAGAAGCTGTTCTACCTCCCTGAGCCGCAGACCGACTTCATCTACGCGGTGATTGCCGAGGAGCTCGGCCTCATCGGCGCAACCCTCGTGCTGATCTGCTTCTGCGTCATCGCGTGGCGTGGCGTTCGCATCGCGCTTCGTGCGCCCGACAAGTTCGGCGCGTTCCTCGCGCTGGGGTTGACGACGATGGTTGTTGTTCAGGCGTTCGTGAACATGAGTGTCGTGCTGGGTCTGATGCCGACGAAAGGCATTCCGCTGCCGCTCGTGAGCTTCGGCGGTTCGTCGCTGCTCATCAATTTGTTGGGGATGGGCGTCCTCCTGAACGTCTCGCAGCATGCGACGTCCGAAGCATGACGGGACGCGGGGAGCGGGTCGTGATCGCTGGCGGCGGAACCGGGGGCCATCTGTATCCGGGGATTGCCGTGGCGCGGGAGTTGATGTCAAGGCGATCGAGTATCCGGATTTCGTTCGCCGGGACGGCGCAGGGTATCGAGGCCAGAGTCCTGCCTCGCGAAGGCTTCGAGCTGGATGTCCTTCGCAGCGGTGGCATCAAGGGCAAGTCAATCGGCGCGCGCGCGCGCGGCGCTGCCCTCGTTCCGTTGGGTCTGCTGGACGCGTGGCGCATCGTTTCTGCGCGGCGTCCGCACCTGGTCATCGGGGTTGGCGGGTACAGCTCGGGCCCGGTCGTGCTCATCGCGGCGGTCCGCGGCACACCCACGATGCTGCTGGAGCAGAACGCCGTGCCCGGGTTGACCAACCGGCTGCTCGCGCCCTTCGTGCGGGCGGCGGCCGTGACGTTCGAATCGACGAAGACGTTCTTTGGATCGAAGGCATTCGTCAGCGGTAACCCGGTTCGGCCGGAGTTCCTCGAGGCCGCCGAACCCCGAAAGGAGTCGGGCACCGATGACGACACACCTGGCGTTGGGGTCTTGGTTTTTGGCGGCTCTCAGGGCGCGCACGCGATCAACGTGGCCATGGCGGAGGCGGCGGCGAAGCTGGCAACCGGCGCGCCGACTCTTCGTCTCACGCACCAGACGGGAGAGCGAGACCTGGAGATGGTCCGCGCCGCCTATCGGGCGGCGGGGCTGGCGGCAGAGGTCGAGCCGTTTCTCCACGACATCGGACGGCGCGTCAGGCAAGCGGAGGTGATCGTCTCGCGAGCCGGCGCGACGACGCTGGCCGAGATTACCGCGGCCGGAAAGGCGGCGATTCTCATTCCGCTGCCAACGGCAACCGACGATCACCAGCGCAGGAATGCCGAGGCGCTCGCGTCGGCGGGCGCGGCGGAGATGCTGATGCAGGCGGATGCCACCGGCGACGAACTGGCGAATAGGATTCTGACGCTCGCTGCCGACCGAGGCAGGCGTTTGCGGATGGCTCGAGCGGCTCGAGGAATGGCCAAACCGGATGCGGCGAAGGTCATCGCCGATCGGGCGCTGACCTTGATGGGAATTTCGTGACAGGACACTAGAAGAGCGGTGCTCGGCAAGACAAGGCGCGTCCACTTCATCGGGATCGGCGGCATCGGCATGAGCGGGATTGCCGAGTTGCTGGCGAACCTTGGGTACGCGGTCAGCGGTTCGGACGAAAGGCGGTCGGCGATAACGGAGCGGTTGGCGACCCTGGGCGTTCAGATCAGCGACGGCCATGCCGCCGGGCACGTCGGTGGTGCCGATGTGGTCGTGGTGTCCTCGGCCGTTCGGCCGGGGAACCCCGAGGTGCTCGAAGCGCATCGGCGTCAGATCCCGGTGATCCCCCGGGCGGAAATGCTTGCCGAGCTGATGCGCCTTCGCTACTCGGTCGCGGTGGCGGGAGCGCACGGCAAGACCACGACCACGTCGATGATCGCGCTGGTGCTCGAACGGGCGGGGCTCGACCCCACGGCGGTGATTGGCGGCCGCCTTCGAGCCTTCGGCAGCAACGCGCGTCTGGGTCGCGGCGAACTGATGGTGGCGGAGGCGGATGAAAGCGATCGGTCGTTTCTGAAACTGTTTCCGACGATAGCGGTGATTACCAACATCGACCACGAGCACCTCGAGAGCTACAGCGGGTTTGCGGACCTGCAGCTGGCGTTCGTCGACTTTGCCAACAAGGTGCCGTTCTACGGCGCCGTTGTCGTGTGCAGCGACGATGAACATCTGAGGGCCGTGATGCCTCGCATGACCCGCCGTGTCACGACGTACGGTCTGCAGGCTTCTGGGGAAGAGATTCCCGACGTGACGGCGACCGATGTCGTCGCCGGTCCGCTCACCATGCGCGCGACCGTGCTTTACCGCGCGCGCCGTTCCGCTGATTCAGCCAAAACCATTGTCACGCTGGGCCCGCTCAGCCTGGGCGTTCCCGGGCGTCACAACCTGCAGAACGCGCTGGCAACCGTGGCTGTCGGTCTCGAACTGGGTTTGTCCTTCGACCGTATCGCCGCCGGTCTCGGCGAGTTCCGGGGCGCCGAACGGCGTTTTGAGGTTCGCGGCGAGGTGAACGCCATTCTCGTGGTCGATGACTATGGGCATCACCCGACAGAAATCGTGGCCGTGCTGGCTGCGGCCCGCGCCCTCAACCGCCGGATCGTCGTCGCGTTTCAGCCGCACCGTTTTACCCGGACCGCCACGCTCATGGACGCGTTCGGCCCGGCGCTGGCGGGCGCGGATCACGTGCTGCTGACCGACATCTACGCGGCCGGTGAGAGTCCGATCGAAGGCGTGAGCCTCGACGTGCTGGCGCGGGCGGTGCGGCGTGATCTGACGGTGAGCGTCGACGTCGTCCCGAAGCTGGAAGAACTGGCAGCCGCGATCGCGCGCGTCGCGCGGCCTGGTGATGTGGTGATTACCCTTGGCGCCGGATCGATCGGAACCGTGCCGGATCGTCTGCTCGAGCTTCTGGCGGAGCGTCAGGCGGACGCGCCGCCTGCAGCGGGCGCGGGTCGTCCCTCATGAGTCCTGTCTCAGTGCCCGCGGACAAGCGCTTCCGGCGCGCCCATGTGAAGCCGGCCCGCCGCCGCCGGTGGCGCACGCTCGCCAGGCCGCTGGCGAAATACGGGCTGCTCGCCGCGCTGACGCTCTACGGTCTGTACCGTGGCGCGTCCGGCGTTGCACACGCGCGCGCGCTGCAGATCGATCGCATTGTCGTCAGGGGCAATGCCCGGCTCTCGAGCGAGGCGGTGAGCGCGCTGCTGGCCGGACTGCGCGGGCAGAACGTGCTCCTGAGTGACCTCGACGCGTCGCGGGAACGGTTGCTCGCCTCCCCGTGGGTGAAGGACGCCGCCCTTCGGCGCGTGCTTCCGTCCACCGTCGACGTCGTGGTCCAGGAGCGCCAGCCGATCGGCCTCGGCCGCATTCGCGGCCGGCTGTATCTCGTCGACGACCAAGGCGTGATCATCGACGAGTACGGTCCATCCTACGCCGAGTTCGACCTGCCGATCGTCGACGGCCTGTCTGACTCGCTCGGAGAGGGCGACGCGGTCGCCGACGGAGCGCGCGCGGCGCTGGCCGCGCGGCTGATTCTGTCGCTCCGGTCGAATCCGGATGTCGGCGGCCGCTTGTCGCAGGTCGATGTCAGCGATGTGCGTAACGCCGGCGTCATTCTGAGCGGTGATTCCGCGGTGCTCCATGTGGGCACCGATCGATTCCTCCCTCGCCTTCAGTCGTACCTCCAGCTCGCGGAGACGATGAAGGAGCGCGTGCCGGGAATCGACTCCGTCGACCTCAGATTCGACGATCGGATCTACGCGCGGATTGCAGGCAAGCCGGTGAGAGGCGGAGCCACTCCACCGGGACGGACGTCGCAGGCCGCCGAGGCCGGAGCGGGGTCCCGCGCGAAGCAGAAACAGTAGCCACGAGGAAGTCGGAGGCAGCGTGCGCAAAGAGCGGTATCTGGTGGGGCTCGACGTCGGGACGTCGAAAGTGACGGCGGTCGTCGCCGAAATGCTCGATTCTGCCGGGCTCGAGATCGTGGGGCTCGGCGTCGCGGAGTCGCGCGGCATCCGGCGCGGCGTCGTCGTGAATCTGGAGGCGGCGGTCGATTCCATCAAGCGGGCGATCGACGAGGCCGAGCTGATGGCGGGCGTCGAGATCGATTCCGTGCACCTGGCGCTGTCGGGCCCCCATATCAAGGGCTTCAACAGCCGCGGGGTGATCGCCGTGGCGGGCAAGAATCGCGAGATCACGCGGGAGGACGTCCGCCGAGCGATCGACGCCGCCAAGGCGGTGTCGCTGCCGACGGGCCGCGAAATTCTCCACGTGCTGCCCCAGGACTTTGTCGTGGACGAGCAGGAGGGCATTGGCGCGCCGGTGGGCATGACAGGAGCGCGTCTCGAGGTGAACGTGCACATCGTGACGGGCAGCCAGAGCGCGACCCAGAACATCGTCGCCTGCGTGAATCGCGCCGGCGTGAACGTCGCCGAGACGGTCGTCGAGCAGCTCGCCGCGAGCGAGTCGGTGTTGACTGAGGACGAGAAGGAGCTCGGCGTCGCCCTCGTGGATATCGGCGGCGGCACGACCGACATCGCCATCTTTGAGCGCGGCAGCCTGTGGCACACGGCCGTCGTCGGCGTCGGCGGTGACCATTTCACCAACGACATCGCGGTCGGGCTTCGCACGCCTGTACCCGATGCGGAAAAGATCAAGCGCAAGTGCGGCTGCGCCCTCTCGGGGATGGTGGACGAGGACGACACGATGGAAGTGGCGAGTGTGGGGGGACGCAAGCCGAGGGTGATGGCCCGGCGGATTCTGTCGGAGATTCTGCAGCCGCGCGCCGAGGAGATCTTCCATCTCGTGTGGGACGAAATCCGCCGCGCCGGCCACGAAAAGACCCTCAACTCCGGGATCGTCCTGACCGGAGGCGGAGCCATTCTCGACGGCATGCCGGAGATTGCCGAGCAGATCTTCGATCTGCCAATCCGGCGCGGTTGTCCGACGGGCGTTGGCGGGCTGACCGATCACGTGAACAGTCCGACATTCGCGACCGGCGTCGGGCTCGCGCTGTATGGGTTTCGCAACTTCGCCGCCGACCAGGGTCGGGCTCCGATCGGCGCCGGAGCGCTCGTTCGGGCGGCTGGACGGCTGCGCGGACTGTTCCGGGAATTCTTCTGACCGACTTGCAGTACACGTCGCGGGCGTGACAGCCCGCCCCACTCGCGCGGGCCGGAGCGCTCGCGCCTCGAGGAGTCTCACATGGCCGACTTTCAGACACCTGACGACGAAACTCGGGAGGCCACGCTGCGGCTGCGACTTGCCGAGGAGCCGGAAGCGGGGGCGCGCATCAAGGTGATCGGAGTCGGTGGTGGGGGCAGCAACGCCGTCAACCGCATGGTTCGCGCGGGCCTCGATGGCGTCCAGTTCATCGTGGCCAACACCGACCTGCAGGCGCTCAGGCAGAACGCGGCGCAGATCAAACTGCAGATCGGGTCGAAGCTCACCAATGGCCGGGGCGCGGGGGCCGACCCCAGCGTCGGCCGCTCAGCGGCGCTCGAGGACACCGAGCAGATCATTCAGGCCCTCGACGGAGCCGAGATGATCTTCATCGCCACGGGGCTCGGCGGTGGCACCGGCACGGGCGCTGCGCCCGTCATTGCCTGCCTTGCCAGCGAGCTCGGCGCCCTCACGGTCGCCGTCGTCACCAAGCCGTTCAAGTTCGAAGGGAAGAAGCGGCAACTGCAGGCGGAGCGGGGCCTTGAAGCGCTCCGTGACTGTGTCGATACGATCATTACCATCCCCAACGAACGGCTGCTGACAATTATCGATCGCGCCACGCCGCTCACGGACGCCTTCGCGACCGCGGACGACGTGCTCCGGCAGGCCATTCAGGGGATCTCGGACCTGATTCTGGTGCCGGGGCTCGTCAACCTCGACTTCGCCGATGTGAAGACGATCATGGCCGGGATGGGTTTCGCCATGATGGGCACGGGCGTTGCCGAAGGTCAGGATCGCGCGGTCGAAGCCGCACGCCGGGCCATCTCGAGCCCGCTCCTCGAGGGGGCGTCGGTCAACGGCGCGCGCGGCGTCATCATCAACATCACCGGTGGTCCGGATTTGTCGCTGGTCGAAGTGAGCGATGCGTCCACCATCGTCCAGGAGGCGGCCGACGAGGATGCGACCATCATGTTTGGTGCGGTCGTAGACCCGGCCCTGAAGGGCAAGGTCAAGATTACGGTGATCGCCACCGGCTTTGGACCGCATCTGGCGGCACGACCGAGGACGGAGGGGGTGCAGACGCCCGTGGACATGTCGGGCTACACCGATCACGTGCGTATGCGCGCAGAGCCCGCAGCCGCCACAGCGGCGGCGTCTCGCCTGTCGCTCGCGCGTCGCCCGCTCCTGGACCTCTCGCTCGCTGCCTCCGGCGCTCCGATGCCGGCAGCGGCGGCCGAGGGACAAGCCGGAGCCATCGACCCGGACCTGGATCACAGCTCGACGTTTGATGTGCCGGCCTTCCTGCGCCGTCAGGAGGGCTGAGGCGGGCCGACGCACGCCAGCTCATGCAGGCCGGCCCTTGCCAGGTGGGCAGGACTCGCGGTGGTAGAGTAAATAGATCCACGGCACACGGGAACGCCGGCGCCTCAGCGTCAACCGCCGTACGCTGGGTACTCTGAATCTTCCTGGCATCTTTGAAGTCCTGGCAACAGCGCGAACGCGCACTCGACACGCTCGCAAAAGAAACCGGCTACATCCGCAAGCCGCACGGCGGTCGTTTGCGCGTTGCGCTCGCGTTTCCCAACACCTACTGGGTCGGTATGTCGAACCTCGGTTTCCAGACGGTCTATCGTCTGTTCAACGACCAGGACGACATCGTGTGCGAGCGCGTGTTTCTGCCGCCGAAACAGGAGCTCGCGGATCTGCTGGCCTCGCGGGCCCCGCTCCTCACGCTCGAGTCGCAAACCCCGGTCGGTGAGCTCGACGTCGTCGCCTTCTCCGTGTCCTTCGAGTGGGACTACGTGAACGTACTGACGCTTCTTCGGCTCGCCGGCATCCCCCGGTATGCGGCGGAACGCACCTCGCACCATCCGCTCATCGTCATCGGCGGCGCTGTGACGTTCGTCAATCCGGAGCCGCTCGCACCCTTTGCAGATGTGATCGCGGCCGGTGAGGGCGAGATGCTCGTGCCCTCGTTCGAGCGGGCGTTCCGGGAAGCGATCGATCGCCCGGATCTGCTTCGCCGGCTGACCCGCGAGCGCGGGTTCTACGTGCCGTCGTTCTACGAGCCGCAGTACGGCGCCGAGGGCTTCCTGTCCGGCTTCACCACGACCGAACCGGGGGCCCCGCTCCCCGTGCGCAAGGCCGCCGTCAAGACCACGGACGCGCTCGATCCTCCAGCGACCGGCATTTTCACCCCTGAAACGGAGTTCGGCTCCCGCTTTCTGATTGAAGTGGTGCGGGGGTGCGCGAATCTGTGCCGGTTCTGCTGGGCCGGCTACAACTATCTGCCGGTCCGCGCGTTTCCCACGGAGCGGATTCTCGAGCTGGCCGACGCGGCGCGCGCCCACGCGAGCCGTGTCGGCCTCGTGTCCATCGCGCTCTGCGACCATCCCGACATCGAGCGCATTCTCGCGCGCCTCTACGAGATGGGCTACGCCATCAGCCCGGCGTCGCTGCGGCTCGACGATCTGACCGAGTCGATCGTCCGGGTGCTCAAGGCGAGCGGAGAACGCGGGATCACCATTGCCCCCGAGACCGGGTCGGACCGCTTGCGGCGCGTGATCAACAAGACGGTGACCAACGATGAGATCCTCGACAAGGCGGAGCTGATTTTCGCGAGCGGCATCGAGAACCTGAAGCTCTATTACATGATCGGGCTCCCCACGGAAACCGATGAGGACCTCGTCGCCATCCGTGACCTCACGCTCCAGATGCGCGATCGGATGCTGAGGCATGCTCGCTCGCGCGGCGACGTCGGCCGCATTGTCGGCAGCGTGAACCCGTTGATTCCCAAGCCGGGCACGGCGTTCCAGTGGCTGCCGATGGAAGATCCGGCCGTCACGGAGCGGAAGATCAAGCGCCTGCGCAATCTGATGGCCGGCATCGACAACGTCTACTTCAACATCAAGTCCGAACGACACTCCTACTACCAGGCGCTGTTGTCGCTCGGCGATCGCCGGGTCGCCCCGTCGATCGAAGCCGCCGAACGCAACGGGCAGAACTGGCGCGCCGCGGTCGCGGAGACCGGACTCGACGCGGATGCCTACATCTTCCGCGATCGCAGCCGCGACGCCGCGCTTCCCTGGGACATCATCGACGGCGGCATGAAGGCGACCTTCTTCCACGCCGAATACGACAAGTCCCTTCGCGAAGAATGGACGCTTCCACCCAAGCGTCAGCAGGAGAACGCGAAGCTCCTGCCGATGATTGACTAGCTGGCGGCCAGTCGCGCGCTCGGCGAACTCGTGGCCTGTCCACGCTGATTCAGTCCGGCTTCAGAACAGTGGCCGTCGCCTGTTCATCACGAAGGACGAAGAACACGAAGGATCTCAAAGGAATCATCGTGGCTTTCGTGACTTCGTGATACACGTTCGTGGTCATTCTTGGTCGCGTCCTACGACGCGATGGCCGCGCGCTCTTCGTATTCCTGAAACGCTTCGAGCACGATGTCTCGCAGCTTGCTCTGGGCGGTTGCGTCGACAATCGGACGGAGCAGCGCAAAGCTGCGACGCTCGCCGTTGACGCTGTATGACCGTGCCGGAAATGTGACATTGCGCCCGCCCGCAGCGCCTCGACGTTCCCAGATCGCGAAGCCGATCAACTTCAACCCTTCGAGCGGCCCGTCGGCGAAATGCAGCTCCGCCTCGGCGAGCTTTCCCGGCGGGTTGCCTTTGTCGTTTGGCGTAATCTTGACGGTCATGCGACACGCTCCTCTTCTGCGCTTGTGGCGCTCGTCAGCGGCCTGCGACAGGCCGCTCGTGAACAACCTGGACGTGAGCGATCACATCAAGCGACATGCCGGGAGGAGCAACCCGCACATGGTTCCGTAACGTGCTCAATTGGGGGAAGTTACAGGCTGAGCCGAGGAGCGCTCGCACGCGGGCCCGCGACAGCCCGCAGGAACGACAACGCGGGTTGACGAAACGTCATCTCATGAATGCCATTCGCGGAGGTTTCTTTCGTGCTTGCGCGACTGAGCCCGGCTTGAGAGAGCTCTCAGGGTCCGAGGAGCAGCACGTGAGCGAGAGCGAGGTGCTGGGAATGGGTGATGGTCAGGAGGGAAGACTGCGCGCCGAGTGCGTTGAATCGTCTTTCGGCGCCCCCATGAAACTGCAGTTGCGGGGGGCCGCCATGACGGACGACCTCCACTCCGCGCCACAGGACGTTTTGCGTATGCCCGGTGCCGAGGGCCTTCATCGCCGCTTCCTTGGCCGCAAATCGAGCCGCAAAGTGAATCGCAGGCACGCGCCGGCGGTTGCAGTACGCCATTTCACCATCGGTGAAGACGCGCCGGAGAAACCGGTCGCCGTACTTGTCGATGGCGTCCGAGATGCGGCTGATATCGGTGGCGTCGATGCCCGTGCCTATGATGTGAGACACCTATAGCGAATGATACTGCCATCCCCCACCACATCGTTCGAATGGGTCGGGATCGATGGTGTGCCCGGTCTGGTCTGCCGTCCGCTCGAACCGTTCGCGCCGCATCTGTTCACGACACGCCACTGGCGGCTCGGCTCTCGAACGCTCGAGAGCGATGATACAGAGCGATGGAACGAGGTCGCCGCCGCGCTCGAGGTCGATGAGCGGCGGCTCGTGCGCGTCCGACAGGTGCACGGCGCTGAGATGGCGATTGCCCGCGGGGGCGTCGCCATCCGGCAGGATGCCGACATCATCGTGTCCGACGATCCGGCGTTCGCGCTGGCGATCCGCGTTGCCGACTGCGTGCCGCTCCTCATCGCCGATCGTCGAACGGGAGCGGTAGCCGCAGCCCACGCGGGCTGGCGGGGGCTGGCTGGGCGGGTGCCCGCAGCGGCCGTTGACGCGCTTGCGCGCGAGTGCGGCAGTCGCGTCGAGGATCTTGTCGCCGCTGCCGGCCCGTCGATTGGCGCGTGCTGCTACGAGGTGGGTCCGGATGTCCGCGAAGGCTTCACGCTGGCGGGCTTCAGCAGAAAGGAGTTGGACGAGTGGTTTGTGAACGCGCCCGTTCCGACGTCGCGCAATCCGTCCATGCCGGGCCTCGAGGCGAAGGGGCGCCCGGGTCGCTGGTTCTTCGACGGATGGGCATGCACGCGCGGCCAGTTGATCGCGGCTGGTGTGCGATCCGCGCAGATCTTCCTCGCAGAGATCTGCACCGCGAGTCATCCGGGCGCGCTCTGTTCCTACCGGCGGGATGGTGCGCCGGCAGGTCGTCTGGCCGGGGCGATCAAGTCGGTCCGGCGTCGTCCATAGCCGTGTTCGCGAGCCGATCGGCGTGCGCGTTCGACTCACGGCGCACGTGTTCGTACGTGACGCGTCCAATCTCGTGGGCCAGAAGGCGGGACCTGGCATGCAGGGGCTGCAGGCCGGGATGCTTCACCTTGTAAAACCCGCGCATCTGCTGCACGAGGAGGAGCGAGTCCGATCGCACGCGAAGCGCCTTGTGGCCCTGCGAGCGCGCCCACTCCAGGGCGGCGATCAACCCTCGGTACTCCGCGACGTTGTTCGTCGCGACGCCGATGGACCCGCCGAATTCCTCGATGAGCGTGCCATCTTCCTGCTCGATTCGCACGCCGTAGCCCGCCGGCCCCGGATTGCCTCGAGCCCCCCCGTCTATGTAGGCCACGATCACGAACGCTGCCTCGAGGAGAGCGGAGACGCCTGCCCTGAGCGAACGCGGAGTGCCTGCCCTGAGCGGAGCCGACGGGCCTGCCCTGAGCGGAGCCGACGAGCCTGCCCTGAGCGGAGCCGACGGGCCTGCCCCGAGCAGAGCCGAAGGGCCTGCCCTGAGCGGAAGCGAAGGGTCATGGCGCCGGCTGCGCGGCAGCTTCGGCAGATGCGGGAGCCGCCGGTGTGAAGTACAGGATGCGGTTGCAGCTGTCGCACTGAACGATTTCTTCGTTGCGGCGGACGGTATTGAACACCTGCGGGCGCAGCCGCACGTGGCAGATCGTGCAGATGCCGTCGCGCGCTTCCGCCACGGCTACCCCGTTGCGCCGTTTCGAGACGAGGTCGAACAGAACCAGCATCTTGGGGTCGAGCGCCGTGACCAGGTCCGCGCGTTCCTGGCTGACGCGTTCGAGTGATTGCTTCAGTTCGTCGTGCTCAGTGGACTGGAGGCGCCGTTCGGCTTCCACCGCCTTCTGCTCCGATGCCAGCTCGAGCTCCGCGCGTTTGGCGGCCGCCGTCAGGTCGTCCGCCTCCAGCATGCGTTCGAGGATCTGGTCTTCGAGGGCCTTCACTTCCCGCTGTGCGAACTCGATTTCCTTCTGCATCGCCTGATACTCGACGTTGGTCTTGACCGACATGAGCTGCTCGCGGAACTTCGAGAGGCGGCCCTGGTGGACGGCCACGTCCTTCTCCACTCCGCGGCGGACGCGTTGATTGTCTGCGAGCTGTTCCTTGGCCGCTGTCACCTTCAGGCGAAGGGTCTCGATGCGCGCCTCGAACACGCGCTCACGTTCCGGCTCTTCGGCCAGACGGCGCCGCGCGTCGGCGGCGGTGGAATCGATGCGCTGGAGTGCAATCAGGCGTTCGAGATCAGGCAGCATGGGCGGAAAAAAAAAGAGCCCCGGCGCTTGCGCACCGGGGCTCGGTCCTCGACCGCGCTCGACCCTCGACTCCGGCCGAGCGCGCCAGCGTCTCCAGGGCCTCAGGGGCACCGGGCGAACGTGTCGCCCTGGCGACTTCAGACACTCTGCAACCTGCCATCTGCAACTTGCAATTCCAACCTGCCATCTGCCACTTGCAATCTCCAACCTGCGATCTGCAACTTGCAATCGCGGCGCATCGTAATGGGCCCACCAGGATTCGAACCTGGAACGGGCCGGTTATGAGCCGGCGGCTCTGACCGTTGAGCTATGGGCCCGCTCAATTCTACGTCGTCCGCCTGATGTTGTCCTGCCTACGTCGTCCTGCCTTCGAGGAACGCTCGAAGTTTGCGGCTGCGCGATGGGTGCCGCAGCTTGCGCAGCGCCTTGGCCTCGATCTGCCGGATGCGCTCGCGGGTGACCGCAAAGCTCTGGCCGACTTCTTCGAGCGTGTGCTCGCTGCCGTCCCCGACGCCGAACCGCATCTTGATGACCTTCTCCTCGCGCGGCGTGAGCGTCTTGAGCACAGACTCGGTCTGTTCCTTCAGATTCAGGTTGATGACCGCCTCGGCGGGCGAAACCACCTGGCGATCCTCGATGAAGTCGCCAAGATGCGAATCCTCCTCCTCGCCGATCGGCGTTTCGAGCGAGATGGGCTCCTGCGCAATCTTCAGCACCTTGCGGACCTTCGACACGGGAATGTCCATCCGCTTGGCGATCTCCTCGGATGTGGGTTCGCGGCCGAGCTCCTGCACCAGCGCCCGCGACGTGCGAATGAGCTTGTTGATCGTCTCGATCATGTGCACGGGGATTCGAATCGTCCGCGCCTGATCGGCAATCGCGCGCGTGATCGCCTGACGGATCCACCACGTGGCGTAGGTGGAGAACTTGTAGCCCCGGCGGTACTCGAACTTGTCCACCGCCTTCATCAGGCCGATGTTGCCCTCCTGAATCAGGTCGAGGAACTGCAGCCCGCGATTGGTGTACTTCTTCGCAATCGAGACGACCAGTCGAAGGTTGGCCTCCACGAGCTCTTTCTTGGCCTGCTCGGCCTGCCACTCTCCGCGTATGATCGTATCGAGCGTCTTCTTGAGCTCGCCGGGCTCCTGCTCCAGCGTGTCGGTCATGGCCTTCAGCTTGAGCTTCTGATCCTTGATCTGGCGCAGGATGTTCTTGCGTTCCTCGTCCTTGAGCCGCTGCTTCCGGTTCCTCGGGTTGAGCAGCCGATCCAGCGCTTCGATCTCCCGCTGGACGCCCTTGACGCCTTCGACCGCGTCCTTCATCTCGTCGATGAGACGCCGCTTCACGGCTTCGGTGAACTCGATCTTGCGGATGTAGTTGGAGAGGTCGATGCGCGCCCGCATCGCGGCCCACCGTGCGCGGCGGTACTTGCGCTTGTCCCTGGTCGTCGCGCCCCTCGGGGTCTCGGCGAGCTTCTGTTCGAGCTTCTCCGAGATCTCGCGGGCCTTGCGCACCGCTTCAATCTGCTTCTGAACCTGGCGCGAGCGTTCGAGGATCCGCTCATCGGTGATTTCCTCGTCGTTGAAAATCACCAGCTCGCGGATCGTCCGATCGCCGGTTCGCAGCTGATCCCCGAGCTGGATGACCTTCTTGGCGACGAGCGGCGTCCGCGAAATCGACTTGATGACGGCCAGTTTGCCGCGCTCGATGCGCCGCGCGATCTCCACTTCGCCTTCGCGCGTGAGAAGCGGGACGGTACCCATCTCGCGCAGATACATGCGGACCGGATCGTTGGTCTTGTCGAGCGCGCCCGGCGTGAGGTCGAGCTCCATCTCCTCGGCGCCTTCGCCCGTCCGGTCGATCACTTTCTCGTCGCGGAGGTATTTCTGGTCCGAATCGATGACCTCGATGCCGGCACTGCTAAACGTGTTGAACAGATCGTCGAGCTCGTCGGAGGAGGTGATCTCCGCCGGCAGCAGCTCGTTGATTTCGTCGTACAGCAGGTATCCTTTCTCTTTGCCGATATTGATGAGCTGCCGTACTTCGTCGTATTTTTCTTCGATCGACAAGCGTGCCTCCTACCGTAGATCCTCGATCCGGTGAGCCAACTCGCGCATCTGCGCGAGCAACGTGTTCATGTGCGCGCCGTCCTGTCCCAGCTGCTGCAGACGGTCGATTTCATGACGGATCGCGGAGTGTTCCCGTTCGCAGCGCACCCGCTTCAACGCGCGGACGCAATCGTCGACCTTGAAGGCCGGGGGCTGCCGTTCCGAGGCGATCGTGGTGACGAGCTGGGCTTCCATTTTACTTAGACGCTCGATCAACGTCGATGGTAAGACGTCCGCGCTTTCCGCCTGCAGTGACCGCGCCACCTCGAAAATGGGCCCGCCGGTCGAACCAGCCAGATCGGAGTCGTCGAGGTCCGCAAGCGCCCGGAGCGACTCGCCAGGGCGGTTAACTAGCCACCAAATAAGGGCTTTTTCCGCGTCCTTCAGCTTGCCCGAGCTGGGCATCTCCCGCGCGGTCACCGTGGTCCGCTTCGCGATGGCCGCTCGCCTGATTTCGGCCCGCACGAGCTCCTCCGTAATCCGCGCCTTGTGAGCAATTCTGTCCGCAAACTGGTCACGGGCGACAGCGTCCGGGATCTGCGCCGCCACGGTCAGCATCCTGCTCAGAAACTGCCGTCGCTGGTCGTCCTGGCCGAAGTCGACCCCCTCTGACGCCCGGTCGAGCAGGTACTCCAGGTAGGGTCGCGACGTGCGCAGCCGTTCCTTGTACCGCTCGGGTCCGTTCTGCCGGATGAACGTGTCGGGATCCTCGCCCGCATTCAGTCGGACGACATTGACCTCGAACCCCTCGGCTACCAGCAGCTCGCACGATCGGGCGGCGGCGCCTTGACCGGCGGCGTCCGGGTCGTAGCTGAGCACGATCTTCGAAGTAAGACGCCGGAGCAGTTGCGCCTGGTGCTGGGTCAGTGCGGTCCCGCACGACGCCACGACCGGAGCCGCCTGGGTCTGAAACACCTGAGCGAAATCGAAATAGCCTTCAACCAGGACAACATAGCCGAGCCTGGTGATCGCGGGCTTGGTGAGGTGCAGCCCGTACACCGTGCGTCCCTTGGAGTATATCGGCGTCTCCGGAGAGTTCATGTACTTGGGAACCTGATCCGCCTCCATGGACCGGCCTCCGAAGGCGATGACGGAGCCCGCGTCGCGGCAAATCGGAACCATCAGCCGATTGCGAAACCGATCAAGAAGGTCACCGTTGTCGCGCTGGACCAGGAGGCCGCTCTGGACGAGCAGTCCCTGAGCGAATCCCTGACCCAGCAACCGTCCCTTCAAGCCCTCCCGTGGCGCGTATCCCAGACCGAGCTGCTCGATCGTCTGCTCGGTCATCCCGCGATCCTCGAGTTGCTGGCGGGCGCGCGCTCCAGCGGGGGCGGCGAGCTCCTCGCGAAAGTACGCCGCCGCAACCTCGTGGATCTTGAGGAGGGTTTCGCGCAGCTTCGCGTCGCGCCGGGCATCCTCGCTGCCTTCGCTCAATTCCGGCAGGGTGACGCCGAATTTCTGCGCGAGCATCCGGACGGCCTCCGGGAACGTCACCTTCTCGTGCAGCTCCAGAAACTTGAAGACGTCTCCGCCGACACCACAGCCAAAACAATGGAAGACCCCGCGTCCTGGATTGACATGGAACGACGGCGTCTTCTCCGAGTGAAAGGGGCACAGACCCTTGTAACTCGTGCCCGCCGGCTTGAGCGGCACGTACTCCTGCACGACCTGGAGAATGGCGGCCTGCATCTTCAGATCGTCGATGAACTGTTGAGGAAACAAACCCATAGCAGAATGTGATGATGGAGTGAAGGGGTGATGGGGTGATGGAGTGATGGAGTGATGGAGTGATGGAGTGATGGGGTGATGGAGTGATGGAGTGATGGATCACACCATCACCCCGTCAGCACATCATCCCATCACCCCTTCATCCCATCACCCCATCACCCCTTCGACCCCTTCCATCACCCCTTCATCCCATCACTCCTTCAACTCGACGACAGTAACGCCCCCGCCACCCTGGTCTGGAGGCGCCGCCGCAAACTTCAACACCAGCGGGTGTTGCTGCAGGAAGCCGGCCAGCGCCCGCCTCAACTGCCCCGTGCCGTACCCATGAATGAATCGGACGACATGCTGATCGGTCAGGAGCGATTCGTCGAGGAACCGCTCGGCGCGCGCGATCGCTTCATCGACGCTGCAGCCGATGACGTTCAGGTCCGCCGTCGTCGCGTCCCGCGGCCGCAGTTCGACGTGGACGTTCACGGTTGCCGGAGCTGGCGGCGTGCCGCCCGCCTGGCTCACGACGCGCAGATCGCGGACGCTGGCACGCATCCGCTTGCCGCGCACATCGAGATCCGCCGAACCGTCGTGAACCGCCGTCACGACCGCCTGGAGTCCCAGACCCGAGACGACGACCCGATCGCCGACGGCGGGCGCGTGCCCCGGTGCCACGTCAGCGACGGGCGCCTCGTCGACCGGGTCGAGAAAACGCTTCACGACCGCGTCAACTGCCGCCCGCGCGTCGCTTCTCGCGCCGCCGGTGTCGCCGGTGGTCAGGGTCTGCCTGGCCGGCTCCTGTGCGATCGCCTGGGTCCTGGCCTTCAACCCGGCGATGACCTGGTCGATCTCACGGCGCGCCTCGCGCACCTGCGTGTCGAGCTCGTCGTTCAGCCGGCGGCGGAAGGTCTCTTCACGCTGCTTGAGGGCGTCCTCACGGGTGTGCATGCGCGCCTCGGCGGCCTCCAGCGTCTCGCGCTCGCGCGCGACGAGGCGCTGCTCGTGCTCGAGCGACCGGAGGTCGCGATCGATCTTGGCCAGATGCTCGGCGAGCTGCGCCTCACGCTCACTGAGGTTGCTGCGTGCGGCGGCGATCACCGAGGCGTTGAGGCCGAGCCGCGCGGCGATTTCGATCGCCAGGCTTCTGCCTGGCGAGCCGTAGGTCAGGTGATAGGTGGGCGCGAACGTGTCCGCGTCGAAGCCAAACGCCCCGGTGGCGACCCCCTCCGTCGTCGAGGCGTACGTCTTGAGCGCGTCGTAGTGACTGGTCGCGACGACCGTCGCCCCCCGGCGGCGGAAGTGATCCACGATTGCCACGCCGAGGGCGCCCCCCTCCACCGGATCGGTGCCCGAACCCACTTCGTCGAGCAGCACCAGCGCAGGCACGGACAGGGCCCGGTCCATGGACGCAATATGCGCGATGTGACCCGAGAAGGTACTGAGGCTCGCGTCAATCGATTGCTCGTCGCCGATGTCTGCGAACACCGATCGGAACACCGGCAGTCGCGAACCATCGGCGGCGGGAATGCGCAGGCCGGCCTGCGCCATGAGCGCCAGAAGCCCCGCGGTCTTGATGGCGACGGTCTTCCCGCCCGTATTCGGACCGGTGACCAGCAGAATGGTCGCCGGCGGGAGAATCCTGATGGTCACCGGGACCGGCGCCTTGAGCAGCGGGTGGCGCGCCGCCAGCAGCTCGAACGTCCCGTCGGTTGTCAGCACCGGCTCGACGCCGTCGATCGACTGCGAGAAACGCGCGCGCGCCTGCAGCACGTCGAGCTCCGTGGCGACCTCAATCGTATGGCCCAGATCGGCGGCCCGCGATCGGAACGCGTCGCTCAGGGACAAAAGGATCCGCCGCACCTCCTCGGCCTCCTGTTCCTCCAACGCGACGATGTCGTTGTTGATTTCGACCGTGCTCAACGGCTCGAGAAACAGGCTCGCGCCGCTCGTCGACGCGCCGTGGACGATCCCCGGAATGTTGCTTCGGTGTTCGGTCCGGATCACGAGCACGTAGCGGCCGTTGCGCTCGGTGACGATCTGCTCCTGCAGATACTTCGCCGTGTCCTTGCCGCGCAGGTACGATTCGAGTGTGCCTCGCAGGCGTGTCCGCTGCTTTCTCAACCGATCGCGGATGGCTTTCAGATTCGGGCTGGCGTGGTCCACGACGTCACCGGCGGCGTCGATCTTCTCTCGGACCTGTGCGATCTCGCCCTTGAAAGACGCCGTGGCCGCGCTTGCGCGATCCAGGATGGGCACCGAAGCCGCCACATGACGGATGGCCATGCGCGTGTCGTCCACGGACTCGAGAAAAGACGAAAGGGAAAGCAGCCGCGTCGACTCGAGGGCACGCCCCTGAACGGTCAGTGCCGCAAGAACCTGCGGGAGCTCCGTCGACGCCCGCAGCGGAAAGACCCCGTGCTGGGTCACATACGCGGCCGTCTCGGTCGTCGCCGCGAGCGACTGCGCCACCTGCTGCCCATCGATCGAGGGCGCGAGGCGGGAGAGACGCTCGTCGCCCATGGGCGTGAGGGCAAAGCTGCGGACCGCCTCGACGATCCGATCGAACTCGAGGGCCCGGAGAACTCCTGGCTGCATGCGGGGGGTCAGTGATCTTAACGCTGATCAGGGATTAGGGGATAGGGATTAGGGATTAGTCTAGAAAACCACGTCCTTCTTCCAATCCCCAATCCCCAATCCCTGGTTCGGTTCCTACAAATGATTGATCAGGCTGGCGATGCTGGCGGCGCCGAATCCGTTGTCGATGTTGACGACCGCGACGCCAGAAGCGCAGCTGTTCAGCATGCCGAGGAGCGCAGCAAGGCCTCCAAAGCTCGCGCCGTATCCAATCGACGTCGGCACCGCAATCACCGGGACCGCGACCAGCCCCGAGACGACGCTCGGCAACGCGCCCTCCATGCCGGCGACCACGATAATCACGCGCGCCGTCTCGAGGCGTGGACGCTCGACGAGCAGGCGATGGAGGCCGGCCACTCCGACATCGTAGAGACGGTCGATGCCGTTGCCCATCAGCTCGGCCGTGTGAGCAGCCTCCTCGGCGACGGGCAGATCGGATGTGCCGGCCGCCACGATGAGAATGCGGCCCGTGCCGGGGGTCACATCGCGCTGGCGGAGCGCGATGATGCGCGCCTCGGCGTGGTAGGACGCCTGCGGGGCGACCAGGCGCACGGCGTCGAATGCCTCCGGGGTCGCGCGCGTCACGAGCAACGTCGATCCGCGCCCGACTATCTCGGCGGCGATGGCGCTGATCTGGGCCGGTGTCTTGCCCAGCCCGAGCACGACTTCGGGGAATCCATGCCGAAATGCGCGGTGATGATCCACGCGGGCGAACCCCAGGTCGGTGAAGGGTTGGGCGCGCAAGGCTTCGGCGAGACGCAGCTCGGCATCGGAGGTGTCTATCGCGCCACTCGCGACTTGCTGGAGAAGTGCCCGAAGCTCGGAAGGATTCATGGTGACAGGCACTCGGCCGTAATATAATCGTTTCTTCTAAATGACGCTTACTGAAACCCTTACGCTCGTTTCCTACTTCTTCGTTCTGATTATCCTCGCTGTCTACGGCTGGCACCGCTATTACCTCGTGTACCTGTACATGAGCAATCGTGACAAAGAGCCGAAGCAAGGGCCGCCCCTCGCGCCAACACCCGTCGTCACGATTCAGCTGCCGCTCTATAACGAGATGTATGTCGCGGACCGTCTGATCGAAGCGGTCTGTCGGGTGGACTTCCCGCGAGAGCTCCTCGAAATCCAGGTGCTCGACGATTCGACCGACGAGACGCGGGAGATTGCCGAACTGGCGGCCCGCCGGTTCGCCTTGCAGGGCATCGACATCAAGTACATCCATCGGACCGATCGCAAGGGCTACAAGGCGGGCGCGCTCGAGGCCGGCCTGGAGGTTGCGCGCGGCGAGTTCATCGCGATTTTCGACGCCGACTTCATCCCGACGTCGGACTTTCTGACGAGCCTGATGCCGCACTTCGCGGACCCGGGGGTCGGGATGGTCCAGGCGCGCTGGGGCCATATCAATCAAGACTACTCGCTGCTGACGAAGATTCAGTCGATTCTGCTCGACGGCCACTTCGTGCTCGAGCACGGCGGCCGCAGTCGCGGAGGACGCTTCTTCAATTTCAACGGCACCGCGGGCGTGTGGCGCCGGACGGCCATTGCCGACGCCGGCGGATGGCAGCACGACACGCTCACCGAAGACCTCGATCTGAGCTATCGCGCGCAGCTCCGGGGCTGGCGATTCGTGTTCGTCTCCGACGTGATCGCCCCCGCCGAAGTGCCCGTGGAGATGAACGCGTTCAAGTCGCAGCAGCACCGCTGGGCCAAGGGGTCCGTGCAGACGTGCCTCAAGCTGCTCCCGCGGATTCTTCGCGCCGATATCCCGCTCGGCGTGAAGGTGGAGGCCTTCTTCCACCTGACGGCGAACTTCAACTACATCCTGATGTGCGTGCTGTCGGTGCTCATCTTCCCGTCCATGGTCATTCGGTACAACATGGGCTGGTACGAGATGCTGCTCATCGACGTCCCGCTGTTCTTCGCCGCGACGTTTTCCTTCTGCAACTTCTACGCGGTGTGCCAGCGCGAAATCCATTCGGATTGGCGCGCGCGGCTCAAGTACGTGCCGTTTCTGATGTCGGTCGGGATCGGGTTGTCGATCAACAACACGCGCGCGGTCGTCGAGGCGCTCGTCAAGAAGGAAACCGAGTTCGCGCGGACCCCGAAGTACCACATCGAAGCCGACGCCGACGAGTGGGTCGGCAAGAAGTACCGGCAGTCGGTGGCCGTGCAGCCGCTCATCGAGCTCGTGCTCGGTCTGTACTTCACCTGGACGGTCTTCTACGCGCTGGCCAACGGGATCTACGGCACGCTGCCGTTCCTGTTGCTGTTTCAGGTCGGGTTCCTTTACACGGGCCTGCTCTCTGTCGTTCAGCAATACGCCGGCGACGATGCGGTCGTGCTGAACACCCAGGTGGCGGGAGGGAAGTAGGCCCGACCTTCAGGTCGGGCGTCAGCCGATTCTCGCCGCCTACGCGCTACCATTGATTCCGTCATGACCACGGCCGCGAAGCCCAAGGCGGGACTCGAAGACACCGTCGCCGCGTCGTCGGCCATCTGTTATCTGGATGGCGATCGCGGCATTCTCGCGTATTGCGGCTACGACATTCACGAGCTCGCCGATCACGCGACGTTCGAAGAAATCTGCTACCTGCTCTGGCACCGGCGCCTGCCCACCCGTGCGGAGCTCGGCGATCTGCAGTCGCAGCTGGCCGCCTGCCGCGGCCTGCCCGAACCGGTGGTTCGGCTGATTCGGATGCTTCCCGCCGCCAACCCTTCGAATGCCTCAGGGTCGCCCCGAGCCGCGTCGGGGGGCGACAGCATCGACGCGCTGCGGACGCTCACCTCGGCGCTCTCCCACTACGACCCGGATGCGGGCGAGCACTCGCCCCAGGCGAACGCGCGGAAAGCGGTGCGGCTGACGGCCCAGCTCGGCACGCTGGTCGCGACCATGGGACGACTGAATGCCGGCGGTGGTCTGATTCAGCCGGATCCGGTACTCGGCCACGCCGCGAACTTTCTGTACATGTTGACAGGGGAGCGGCCCAATACCCTGGCGACACGGGCCTTCGACGTCGCGCTCATCCTGCACGCCGACCACGAGCTCAACGCGTCTACGTTCGCGGCACGCGTCGCTGCGGCCACGCTCACCGATCTTCACTCCGCCACGGTCGGGGCGATCGGCGCGCTGAAAGGGCCGCTCCACGGAGGCGCGAACGCCGACGTCATGCGGCTGCTGCTTGAAATTGGCCCGGATGCCGCTCCGGACAAGGTCGACGTGATCATCCGCGCGAAGCTGGCGCGGAAGGAAAAGATTCCCGGCTTCGGCCACCGCGTGTACCACACCGAGGATCCCCGCGCCACGCATCTGCGCCAGATGTCGCGCGAGCTGGGGCAGCGGGCGGGGCAGCCGGCGTGGTTCGAGATCTCGCAGCGCATCGAGGCGCTCGTGAAAGCCGAGAAGAATCTCAACCCGAACGTGGATTTCTACTCGGCGACCAGCTACCACGCGCTCGGCATCCCCATCGACCTGTTCACGCCCATTTTCGCCGTGAGCCGGATCTCGGGCTGGACGGCGCACGTGCTCGAGCAGTACGCGAACAACCGTCTGATTCGCCCGCGCGCGGAATACATCGGTCCGGAATACCCGCAGCGATACACACCGCTCGACCGGCGCTGAGTCCGCCAACGCCAGTCGATGTCCATGGAGATGCTGGACCGTTACAGAATCGTGTCGCCTCTCGGCGCCGGCGGGATGGGTGAAGTGTTTCTTGCCGACGACACGCGCCTCGAGCGGCGCGTCGCCATCAAGCTGCTCCCTCCCGACAGCGAACACGACACGGTCGCCCGCGAGCGGCGTCGGCAGCAAGCGCTGGCGGCGGCCGCGGTCGACCATCGGTTCATCTGGCATGGACGGATGCTGGTGGAGGCCGCGGGCGGACGGGACCGTTCACGAGGGCTGGCGATGGTCGAGGCGACGCTCGCGGCCTTCCGCGGCTCGGGATCGTGCTGCACGCCAATCTGGCCGAGAAATTCCTGCGACAGGAGAGGTTGTGGGAGTGCAGGTTAGCTTGTGGGAATTCCATCACATTTGCCCACTCGCCCTGGACGATGCTACGCTTCGGGGTATGGCGCGCGATAGCTATGAAAACAAACGACCTCGCCACAGCCGAACACGCGAGGCGGCGGTCGAGTACGTCATGCCGGCCGACGCCGATGTGCTTCAGGCGCCCGGTGTGTACCACGTGACGGTGACCGACCGCGGGCGGCTCGTGTTGCCGGCCGAGGTGCGCGAGCGCTTGAAGATCCACGACGGCGACAAGGTGTCGCTCACGGTCGAAGAGGACGGCGCCGTCACCCTTCAGACGCGCGCCGTCGCGATGCGCAGGCTCCGGGGCATGTTCAAACACCTCGCGAAGCCTGGACGGCTTGCCAGCGACGAGTTGATTGCGGAGCGTCGTCGCGAGGCCCGCAAGGAAGATCGCGAATTCCGCGACTGGGTCGCATATCGGAGAAAGCTGAAGAGATGACGGCCGGCAATGTCTCTGGCGCGGTGCTCGATACGTCAGCGCTGCTGGCCCTGGTCTACGAGGAACCCGGCGCCCAGCGTGTGGAGCCGGCGCTGCGGCGTGGCGCGATCATGAGTATGGTGAACTGGGCGGAAACGCTATCCCGAATGGCTGACCTCGGAGAGCCAGTCCAGGACGCCGTGCCCAAGCTGCGGGCGCAGATCAACGCCCTTGGGACGCTCGATATCGTGCCGTTCGGTGAAGCGCATGGCCATGAGGTGGCGCGCCTGCGAGCGCTGACGCGCTCGCTCGGCCTGTCTCTGGCCGACCGGGCGTGTCTCGCGCTCGGTCGGCTTCATCGTTTGCCGGTGCTCACGACCGACCGCGCCTGGCGATCGCTGCGCCTCTCCATCAAGATTGACGTGATCAGGTAGCAGTGGACCCTCAACGCATCCGTAACTTCTCGGTCATCGCGCACATCGACCACGGGAAGTCGACGCTGGCGGATCGCTTTCTCGAGATTACCGGGGCGCTCCAGGCTCGTGAGATGGAGGCGCAGGTGCTCGATGCGATGGATCTGGAGCGCGAGCGCGGCATCACGATCAAGGCCCATCCGGTCTGCCTGCACTACACGGCCGCCGACGGCGAGAAATACGTCCTCAACCTGATCGACACACCCGGGCACGTCGATTTTTCGTACGAAGTGACGCGATCCCTGGCCGCCAGCGAAGGGGCGCTGCTGCTCGTCGACGCCTCTCAGGGTGTCGAAGCGCAGACGCTCGCCAACGCCTATCTGGCTGTCGAGAACAACCTGGAGATCATTCCCGTCATCAACAAGATCGACCTGCCAGGCGCCCAGCCGGACGAGGCCAGGCGGCAGATCACGGACATCATCGGTCTCGATGGTGGCGGAGCGATGCTCGCCAGCGCGAAGCAGGGCACGGGCGTCGCCGAGATCCTCGAAGCGATCATCCATCGCCTGCCGGCGCCGGCCGGCATCCCCGACGCTCCGCTGAAAGCACTAATTTTCGACTCGTGGTACGACTCGTACCGCGGCGTGGTGATCGTCGTCCGGGTGATCGACGGCGTGCTGAAACCGGGCATGAAGATCCGCCTGATGGCGGAAGGGCAGGACTACGAGTCGCTCCAGGTGGGCATCTTCACACCGAAAGCGGTGGAAGTGGACGAGCTCGGCGTGGGGGAAGTGGGGTTTCTCGTCGCGAACATCAAGAAGATCAGCGACGCGAAGATCGGCGACACGATCACCGAGACGGGGCGGCCTGCGCTCGAGCCGTTTCCGGGCTTCAAGCCGCTGAAACCGATGGTGTTCGCCGGCTTCTATCCGGTCGAGGGGCACGAATACCCCGAGCTGCGCGACGCGCTCGAGAAGCTCCGGCTCAACGACGCGTCGTTCTTCTACGAGCCGGAGACGTCGGTCGCGCTTGGTTTCGGGTTCCGCTGCGGGTTCCTCGGGTTGCTGCACATGGAAATCGTCCAGGAGCGGTTGGAGCGCGAGTTCGACATGGACCTGGTCACGACCGCGCCGGGCGTGCTCTACCGCGTGACGACGACCGACGGGGTCGTGCAGGAGATTGACAGCCCGGCCAAGCTACCCGACGCCGGGCGCATTGCGACGATCGAAGAGCCGGTGATCACCGCCATGATCCTCACGCCGGCCGAGCACGTCGGCGGGATCCTACAGCTCTGCCAGGACAAGCGGGGCGTGCAGAAGGCGCTCGAATATCTGTCGTCCGATCGCGTCCTCGTCACCTACGAACTGCCGTTCAACGAGGTCGTGCTCGACTTCTACGACAAGCTCAAGACCATCTCGCGCGGCTACGCGTCGCTCGACTATCATGTGACCGGCTACTGGCCGTCGCCCCTCGTCAAACTGGATATTCTCGTGAACGGGGAGCCGGTGGACGCGCTGTCGATCATCATCCACCGTGACACGGCGTACGAACGCGGGCGCGCGCTCGCGTCCAAGATGCGCGAGCTCATTCCCCGGCAGATGTTCGAGGTGGCGATTCAGGCGGCCATTGGCGGCCGAATCATCGCGCGCGAGTCGGTCAAGGCGATGCGCAAGAACGTGCTCGCCAAGTGCTACGGCGGCGACATCTCGCGCAAGCGCAAGCTGCTCGAAAAGCAGAAGGAAGGCAAGAAGCGGATGAAGCGCGTCGGGCGCGTCGAGATTCCACAGGAGGCCTTCCTGGCGGTGCTCAAAATGGGGACGGATACCGAGTGACGCCCGACCTGAAGGTCGGGCCTACGAGTTGGTTCGCACAGGCGTAGGCCCGAGCTTGAGCTCGGGCGCAAGAAGTTGGTCCGCACACACGTAGGCCCGAGCTTGAGCTCGGGCGCGAACGAGGTGGTCCGCACACACGTAGGCCCGAGCTTGAGCTCGGGCGCGAACGAGGTGGTCCGCACACACGTAGGCCCGAGCT
>JAHFUL010000001.1:29690-52415 GCA_023265155.1 Acidobacteriota bacterium | reverse complement strand
GTCCGCACACACGTAGGCCCGAGCTTGAGCTCGGGCGCGAACGAGGTGGTCCGCACACACGTAGGCCCGAGCTTGAGCTCGGGCGCGAACGAGGTGGTCCGCACACACGTAGGCCCGAGCTTGAGCTCGGGCGCGAACGAGGGCCCACACAGCATGGCTGAGTTCAGGAAATCGTCGGTCCGCGAGTACTTCGAGTCGATCGTCATCGCCGTCATTCTCGCCCTGTTCGTCCGCACCTTCGTCGTGCAGGCGTTCAAGATCCCCACCGGCTCGATGGAAAACAACCTGCTCATCGGCGACCATCTGCTGGTGAACAAGTTCGTGTTCGCCCCGAGCGCCTCCCCGCTCGAACGGGCCCTCCTGCCCGTGGGGTCGATCAGCCGCGGCGATGTGCTGGTCTTCAAGTACCCCGTGGATCCCAGCCGTGACTTCATCAAGCGCGTCATCGGGCTTCCCGGCGAGACCCTCGAGGTACGGGACAAGAAGGTCTACATCAACGGTCACCCGCTTGACGAGCCCTACGCGCACTACATCGAGGTCCCGACCTCGCCAGCCGAATTTCGCGAGGTGACGTCGTCGGATGTCCTCAAGAATTACGGGCCCGTCACCGTGCCGTCCGATCAGTACTTCATGATGGGCGATAACCGCGACAATTCCGCCGACAGCCGTTTCTGGGGCTTCCTGCGACGCGACTTCATCAAAGGCCGGGCGCTCGTCATCTACTGGTCATACGAGGCCGAGCGTGAGGATTATCAGAACGAGGGGGCGGGAGCGACGCTCGAGCGGCTGGCATCTGTCTTCGTGCACTTTTTCACGCGGACCCGGTGGGATCGCATGCTGCATCAGATCAGATGATCAAGTTCATCATCAAGCTGGCGCTGTCGGTCCTCGTCGCGAACGCCACCTGGCGCATCGGGTCGGCCTACGTGAGCCACTACAGGTTCGAGGATGCCGTGCGAGAAGCCGCGCTGACGCCGCGCGTGACCGACGAGCAGCTGCGGGCGCGCATCATGGAGCTGGCGTCCGAGAACGACGCGCCTCTCGAGGCAGAAAACCTCGCCATCACGCACGGCCAGAGCCACGTTCTCGTCGACGCCTCGTACGTGCGGCCGATCGAGGTGCTTCCGGGCTTTCCGTACGCCTGGCAGTTTGCCTGGTCCGTCGACGTCGTCATCCTGCCGGGCGCGGTGGCGCCGGCCGGGCGTGCGCCCGATTAGGAGGAGCGGGCCTTGATGTCCTGCAGGGCTTCCTGCAGGCCGGCCGTCCGGTTGTCCATTGATTCCAGCTGCCGCGGACGGTGAAAGAGGATCTTGTCTTCCCGCTCACGCGCTTCCTGCTCCCGGACATATTCGAGCGTGTTGCGCAGCGTCTGAATCGTCGACTCGATGGAGGTCTCGACGTCCCTCCTCTTCAGTTTCAGGCCGTCGATTTCCCGTTGCACATCTTCGAGACGCGCCTGTGTTTTGTCCAGCAGCAGATCGGATCGGCCCTGCGCCTCGCGAATGATGCGGCGCCCCTCTTCCTGGGCGTTCGCCTTGATGTCGTCCGAGAGTTTCTGCGCGGTGATGAGCGTCGTCTGCAGGCTCTTCTCGTGCTCGCGATGGCCGCTGAGCACCGCTTCCATGCGCGTCAAATCCTGGCGGAGTCGGTCCGTTTCCCGCAGGGCCTGCTCGTAGTCGTCGGCCACCGCCATCAGAAACGATGAGACCTCGATTCTGTCGAAGCCTCGAAACGCGCTGCGGAAACGCTGCTGGCGGAGATCGAGGGGGCTGACGTTCATTTTGGGTCCTCGCAGGGGCTCAACCCCCCTCATCGTCGAAGCATCCGGCAGATCCGGACCCGCTTCTCGTTGTTCTCTGGTATCGGATGATTTCAGGCGAAGCGACAGGGCTGGGTCAACCATGGTCCCGCTCCCCAAAAATGGCCGATCCGACGCGTACGAGCGTGGCCCCTTCCTCGATGGCCACCTCGAAGTCCTGGCTCATGCCCATGGACAGTTCCCGCAGCATCGACTGATCCGCGCCACGCGCCATCAAGTCGTCGCGTAATGTTCGAAGTGCGGCGAAGCCCGGGCGCGCCGCCTCGGGATCGGCGACGGCAGGTGGGATGAGCATCAATCCCGTCACCCGAACGGCCCGGCAGTCCCTGGCCTTCTGGAGGATGGTGAGAACTTCGTCGGGCCTCGCGCCATGCTTGGTGGCTTCCCCAGCGAGATCCACCTGGACCAGCAGATCCACTGTTCGCCCGGCGGCCTGCGCCGCTTCCTCGAGTCTGGTCAGGAGCGACGCACGATCGATCGAGTGAATCATGTCGAAATGCCCGGCGGCCCTGCGAGCCTTGTTGGACTGAAGGTGTCCGATCAGGTGCCATCTCAGCCCCGGGCCGGAAACCGCACCCATCTTCTCCATTCCCTCTTGAACCGTGTTCTCCCCGAAGTCCATCTGTCCAGCATCCGCCGCGGCGCGGACCGAATCGGCTGGGAACGTTTTGGAAACGGCGACGAGTCGAACCGATGAGGGGTCGCGTCGGGCCCGGCCGGCGGCGCGCGCGATGCGATCGCGAACGCTCTCCAGCCGGGCGCAAAGCGCGGCGGGGTCGAACACGCGCTACTTTTTCGTGTCGAGTACTGCTTTTGCGATGGCCGCGTTCTTTCCCTGTGGCGCGAGCTTGAGATACGTTTCGAACTCTGTCATGGCCGCAGCCTCGTTACCGTCACCGAGCAGCAACATCCCGAGCTCATAGTGCGACTCGGCATGATTCGGGTCGGCCTTGATCGCGGCTTCGAACAAGGGCTTCGCTTCAGCGGTCTTGCGGGCGTTCAAGAGGCTCGCACCTTGATTGAAGAGCGCATCTGCGTTGGCACCTCCGCCTGCCGTGGATCCGGCGCTCAACTTGGACGCCTCAGCGCTCGCCGCGGCAGCCTGGTCGAATTTCTTCATCGCCGTGTAGACGGAGGCCAGGCCGCTGAACGAGCCCTGGTTCGGCTTGACCTCGTTGCCCTTGAGGTACGCGGCTTCGGCCTTTTCGTAGTCCTTTGTCTGAGTGTACGCGTAGCCGATGTTGTTGAAGCAGTCGTAGCACGTGGTGCTCAACCCGGCCGCCTCCGTGAATTTTGCAATGGCTTCATCGTGCCGGTTGGCGCCCGACGCCGTCACGCCTGCTTCAAAGGCTGCTGTGAACGCCGCCACCTTGGCCGCCTCGGCCTTCCCGGCTTCCGTGTTCGCTGCGGAGGCGGCAGCGGCCGTCTTCTTGTCCAACATAACGAAGTCGGACTTGAACGTTTGCCCGGCGCGGATTTGCGTTGGGGTTGTGACCGAAGCCAGATCCCCTTTTACGGCGCCCACGGTGTAACTGCCGGGAGCGAGACCAAGCTGGAAGTACTCGCCCTTCTTGTTGGTCTTTGTCTCGATCTTCCGGTTGCTGTCCGCGGCCGCGAACACGACGGTGGCTCCCTCAACCGGAACTCCCTTGGCGTCCTTGACGACGCCCTGAGCCATGCCGCTGCTGCCCTGCGCCAACAGCGAAAGCGGGACGCTCCACACGGCGACGAGTGCCAGCGCAACAAGCCAAGTCTGCCGATGATTCAAGCGGCGGACCATAGGACCCTCCTGCAGAAATAAACGAATGACGGACGGCAACATATTACACGATTGAGAAGAACGCTTCGACCGCCTCCAGGTCGTGGACGACCGGCGCAGGAGGGAGCGACGCCATGAATCGCCGGCCGTAAGCTTTCGTCCGGAGCCGGGGATCCAGGACCGCCAACAGGCCCCGATCCCGCCTGTGCCGTATGAGGCGCCCGAGGCCCTGCTGGAGCGCCAGGATCGCGAGCGGCACCTGATATTCGCCGAAAGGCTCGCGTCCGCGGGCGCGAATCGCGTCAATTCGAGCCGCCGTGATCGGATCACCTGGAGAGGTAAATGGCAGCTTGTCGATGATCACGCAGCTCAGGGCGTCCCCCACCACGTCGACCCCCTGCCAGAAGCTCGCGGTCGCGAATAGCACCGCATGAGGCGTGTCGCGGAACTGCCGCAGCAGCTGGGTTCGGGGCCCCGTGCCCTGCACCAGGATGGGGTAGTCGAGCGCAAACTCAGCAATAGCCTGGACTGCGCGAAGCGTTGCATAACTCGTGAAGAGGACGAAGGCCCGTCCGCGCGTGCGCTTCAGGATTTCGATCACCTGGTTGCCCGCGGCCACCGCGAACTCAGGCGACCGCGGATCGGGCATCCGAGGAGGCAGATAGAGGATCGCCTGGCGCGCGAAATCGAATTCTGACGGCAGTCGAATCTCGGTGGCGTTGGAGGCCCCGAGCCGCCCCCGGATGTAGTCGAAGCCGCCGTCGACGGTAAGCGTCGCCGAGGTCAGCACGGTGGCGTGCATCTTGTCGAGGAGCAGCTCGCGGATGATGCCGGACACGTCAATCGGCGAGGCTCGCAGGAACACACCCCTTCCGCGAAACTCGACGAAGTAGACATACGTTGGATCGGCCGCGCGGAGCAGAAACCTGAGCTCGGTGCGGATCTCGCCGGCACGCCGCGCGAGGGTGCGAATTTCCTCAGTCGAATCGGCAGCGCCGGCGTCGTCATCTTCCGCGCCGGCCCGGCCGCGTCTTGGCAGCAACGCCAGCGTCGATTCGACGATGTCCAGAGCGCTCGTGAGGTAGACAGCCGCCTCGCTCACGTCCGCGAGCGAGGCGGTGGTGGCGCGCACGCGCTCTTCACCGCGAGCACGGTCGGCCGAGCGGTGCGCGAATGCGAGCGCGCTGAAGAACGCCCGCGAGTCGTCGCGGAGCCGGTCGACCGCCCTGGCCATCGACTCGCTGTCCGGCCGGCTTTCGACGGCGTCAGACGCCGCGAGCCGCTCCACGTCGCGTGCGAGATCCTCAACGCGGTAGTTGCTGACGGAGAAACCGAAATACTGCGTCGCCACGTCTTCGAGCTGATGGGCTTCGTCGACGACCGCCAGGTGGCACGCGGGAATGACTTCGCCGTAGGCGCTTTGACGCACCGCCGCGTCGGCGCACAGAAGATGATGATTGACGATGACGATGTCGGACTCCGCCGCCCGCCGCCGCATGCGGGTGACGAAGCACTCGTCGTAGCGCGGACACTCGCTGCCCACACACGTTTCGGCCGTCGCCGCGATGTCGCTCCAGAGCGGGAGATCTTCGGGCAGGCCCTCGAGCTCGGCGCGGTCGCCGGTCTCGGTCCGCGCAGCCCACTCACGGATGATCGGAATGAAGACGTCGTGGGCCGGCCTGCCGGCTCCCTCCGTGATCTGATCCACTCGATGAAGACACAGATAGTTCGCGCGGCCCTTCATGTAGGTCGCACTGACGGACACCCCGAGCGCCGAACGGACGGCCGGGATGTCCTTGAAGAAGATCTGCTCCTGCAGGTTCTTCGTGCCGGTGGAAATCAGCACACGCTGCCGGCTGAGAATCGCAGGAATGAGGTAGGCGAGGGTCTTGCCGGTTCCGGTTCCCGCCTCGGTGAGCGCCACACCTCCATGCTCGAAGGCGCGCGCCACCGCCGCGGCCATCTTCGCCTGGCCCGCGCGCGGCTCGAAATCCGGGAATGCGCGCGAGAGCGGACCGCCGGGGGCGAAAACGGCCGCGACCCGTTTGACGAGCGGCTCCGCCTTCGCCCCGGCGGGCCCGGTCAGGCTTCGGGATACAGCGGGAACTTGCGGCACAGCCTCTCGACCTCGATCCGCACCAGCCCGAGCGCACCGTCGTCGTCCGGCGTCGTGAGGGCTCGCGCGATCAGATCGCCGACGAGATCCATTTCGGCTTCGCGCATGCCACGCGAGGTCACCGCCGGCGTGCCGATGCGGATGCCGCTGGCCACCATCGGCGGATTGCGGTCGAAGGGGATCGCGTTCTTGTTGACGGTGATACCTGCCTTGCCGAGCGCCGCCTCGGCGGCCTTGCCGGTGATGCCTTTGGAGAAGACGTCGACGAGCATCAGATGAGTGTCCGTGCCGCCGCTTACCAGGCGGAATCCCGCAGCGGCCAGCGCACCCGCAAGGCGGCTCGCGTTGGCCACGATCTGGCGCTGATAGACGGCGAATTCCGGCTCCAGGGCCTCCTTGAAGCAGACCGCTTTGGCCGCGATGATGTGCATCAGCGGTCCGCCCTGGACTCCGGGGAACACGCTGCGATCCAGATCCTTGGCGAACTGCTCACGACAGAGCACCATTCCGCCCCGCGGTCCGCGCAAGGTCTTGTGCGTCGTCGTCGAGACGAAATCGGAGTGCGGTACCGGACTGGGATGGATGCCGGCGGCGACCAGGCCGGCGATGTGCGCCATGTCGGTGAACAGGGCGGCGCCGATGCGGTCGGCGACGGTCCGGATGCGCGCGAAATCGATGACGCGTGGATAGGCGCTCGCCCCCACGATGATCATCTTGGGGCGGCGCTCGTCGGCCAGGCGTCCGATTTCATCGTAGTCGATCCGTTCGTCCTCCTGGCGCACCCCATAGGGAACGATGGTGTAGAGCTGCCCGGAGAAATTGAGCGGGTGGCCATGTGTGAGGTGGCCGCCATGGGCCAGGTTCATGCCGAGGACGGTGTCGCCCGGCTTGAGCAGCGTCATGTAGACCGAGAGGTTGGCCTGCGCGCCCGAGTGCGGCTGCACGTTGACGTGATCGGCGCCGAAGAGCTTCCTGGCGCGCGCGATCGCGGCGCGCTCGGCGACGTCGACAAACTCGCACCCGCCGTAGTAGCGGCGCCCCGGATAGCCTTCGGCGTACTTGTTCGTCAGCACGGAGCCGGCGGCTTCGAGGACGGCGCGGCTGACGAAATTCTCGGAGGCAATCAATTCGAGGCCGTCGTTCTGCCGATGGATCTCGTTTCGGATCGCCTGAGCGATCTCCGGGTCGGTATCCGCGAGCGTGCGCCACATCGGAAGCGTCGTTGCTCCAGTTGTCATGAAGGTCCCCTTAACAGTCCGTGGCGCAAGCGAGCTGCCGCCAGAAAAAGGGGTCTGACCCCTTTTTGAACGCCCAAAGAAGGGGGTCAGACCCCTTTTTCTGCGTGCGCCTCGGACTGCAACAGCGCGATATGCCTTTCACCACGGGCTGCTACCGCTCCGCCTCGGCGATCTGATCGAGGCGACGCTGGTGGCGTCCACCCTCGAAGCCGGTCCTCAACCAGAGCGCGACGATTTCGTCGGCCAGCCCGGTGCCCACGACACGGGCGCCGATCGACAGCACGTTCGCGTCGTTGTGCTCGCGCGACAGCCGCGCCGTGTACAGATCGTTGCACAGCGCCGCGCGAATGCCCGTGACCTTGTTCGCCGCGATCTGCTCGCCCTGGCCGCTGCCTCCGAGGACGATGCCGCGCTCCGCACGACCCTCGGTCACCGCCCGCGCCACCGCGATGCAGATGGGTGGATAGTCCACGACGTCCTCGCTCGTCGTGCCGTGGTCGTCGACGCTGTGGCCCAGACGCTGCAGCGTGCCCTTGAGATGCTCTTTCAGAAGAAATCCCGCGTGATCGGATCCCATCGCGATGCGCACAAGGCGGAGATTGTACTATGGTGGAACGGTGATCCCAACCGTCATCATTACATCGCGCGGCGAGCAGCGCCTGCGAAACGGGCACCCGTGGATTTACCGCAGCGACGTCGTCGAGGCGAACGCGGCTGCCGGCGATCGCGTGCTCGTCCGCGATCCGCGCGGCCGGACGCTCGGCCACGCCTTCTTCAGCGACAGGTCGCAGATCGCCATCCGCATGCTCACGCACGGCGATCGCCAGGCCGACGACGCGCTCGTGCGGCAGCGGATGGAAACGGCGCTCGGGTTTCGAGCGTCGCTGTCGATCGACGGGTCGGCGTACCGCCTGATTCATGGCGAAGCGGATCTGCTGCCCTCTGTCATCGTGGATCGCTACGGCGACTACCTCGTCGTGCAGACGCTCTCTCAGGGAGCCGATCGTCTCCTGCCGCTGATAGTCTCCACGCTTGCCGATCGGCTGAGCCCTCGCGGCATTCTGGCACGCAACGATCCGAAGACGCGCGTGCTGGAAGGCCTCGAGCAGCGCGTCGAGGTTCTGGCCGGCGACGTGCCCGAGCTCGTGACGGTCGCCGAGAACGGGATCAGGTACGACGTGGATCTCAGACGCGGACAGAAGACGGGTCTGTTTCTCGATCAGCGGGAAAACCTGGCCGCGGCGGCGCTGTACGCCAAGGGCCGCCTGCTCGACTGCTTCAGCTACCACGGTGGCTTCGCATTGACGCTGGCCGGCCGATGCGACGAAACCATCGCCTTCGATATTTCCGAGGAGGCGGTAGCGAGGATCCGGGCGAACGCTGAACGGAATGGCCGGTCGATCGACGCGCGGGTCGGCAACGTCTTCGACGAACTGCGTGGCCTCGAACGCTTGGGCGAGCGCTTCGATACCATCGTGCTGGATCCGCCGGCGTTCGCGAAAACCAAGAGCGCCGTTGAGAAGGCCACCGCCGGTTACAAGGAGATCAACCTCCGCGCGCTCAAGCTGCTGAACGCAGGCGGCACGCTCGTCACCTGCAGTTGCTCGTACAACATCGGTGAGGCGGCATTCGCCGGAATCGTGTACGAGGCGGCGATCGACGCGCAGGCGCAGGTCACGGTCGTGGAGAAGCGGATGCAGGGCCGCGACCACCCGGTGCTGCTCGGCGTACCGGAAACCTACTACCTGAAGTGCTTCATCTTGAGGAAATTGTGAGAGTCGGGCGTGACCTCGCCGTAGCCGACCGCGCCAAGGCGGGCAGCGGGACCGTCGCTGGAGCCCGGACGTCACCGCTCGGGGCTGCGCGCGCCGCGAAACGTGAACTGGCGCGGCTCGCGCGGCCAGCCGGTTCATTCGATGCGAGCCGCTACTTCCGCGGGACCGCTGATCTGGGCTTCTACAACGTCGGGACCGATCGGGTTCGCACTTTCGCGAAGTCCGTTGTCCGCGATCATCCGGCGTGGACCGTGGATGATGCGATGCGGTGTGCGGACGCGTTGATCACCGATCGGTTCCTCGAGGTCAAGACCGTCGCCATCGAAGTCGTCGCACGCTACAGGAAGACGTTCGCTCCTGGCCTGCTGCGCGGCTGGAAGCGTTGGCTCGCGCGAGGGTACGCAGCCAACTGGGCGACGACCGACGCGATGTGCGGGGCGTTGATCGGTCCGCTGCTCGTCGCCCACCCGCGTCTCGTTCCGCAGGTCGCGGGCTGGTCGCGCGATCGTCATCTGTGGGTCAGACGTGCGTCAGCGGTCGGTCTCATTCCCCTGGTTCGGCGGGGTGACGTTCTGCAGACGGCATACGGCGTCGCGCGGACGCTGCACCGCGACCCGAACGATTTGATTCAGAAGGCGGTAGGCTGGATGCTGCGCGAAGCGGGCAAGGCCGATCCCGTTCGGCTCGAGCGCTACCTGCGGGAAAATGGCCCGCAGATTCCGCGGACAACGGTTCGGTATGCCATCGAGCGTTTTGCGCCCGCAAAACGGGGCTTGCTACTGAATCTGACGCGGTCCAAATAGCAATACATTGTTCCTTTCAATGAGGGCTCGGTCGAAGACATGCTGCTCCGCGAAACTGCGAGACGGCGCGGGAAACCGCCTCTTCGGGGATCTGTCGGTAGTACGGCAGGTCCGTGACCTGCCGGGATTTCGGCCCCTTCAAGACGGTTTCCGGCCAAAAGCCGAACGTCGCGCCGCTCCTCCTTCGCCGGCCTCAGGACGACCCTGAGGTCAATCGGTCGCAATTGTTCGCTTGCGCAGCATGTCTCCGACCGGCCGTCGCAGGCGGATCTGACAAAGTAGTGAGAGAGGTCAACCGCGCAAGAGAGATGAACAACACCCGCGCCATGTCGAGCCGGAGGACAACGTGGGGCTAGAGTCGAACATCCAGGCCACGTTCAAAGGTAGAACCGCGACGGGGAAAGCGCGGCTCGAAGCGGACGCGCTCGAGTTCCGAAGCGACGCGTTCAAGCTGTCCGTTCCCTTGAAGCAGATCAAGAAGGCCGTCGCGCGGGACGGCACGCTGACGATTGCGTCTTCTCAAGGCACAATCGCCCTGGAGCTCGGACCGGCGGCGGCGAGATGGGCGGCGAAGATTCAGAACCCGCCATCGCGTCTCGACAAGATCGGGGTGAAGCCGGACTGGAAGGTCTCCGTGATCGGAGCCGTCGACCAGGATTTCCTGAATGAGCTCGCACGTGCGGTGCATCAGCTTTCCGTCGGGCGCACGCTCAAACGTTCCGATGCGATCTTCCTTGGTGCGACGAAGGAGGCCGATCTCCGGCGGCTGGCCGCGCTCAAATCCTCGATCCAACGAGACGGTGCCATCTGGGTGATTCGTCCCAAAGGGCGCCCGGAGATTTCCGAGCGCGCGGTGATGGCGGCTGGGAAGGCGGCCGGGCTCGTCGATGTGAAGGTGGTCGGCTTCTCGCCCACGCACACGGCGGAGAAGTTCGTGATCCCTGTCAACGATCGCTAGTGTGTGGGCGTAGCTGACAGTACCACCAAGAACGACGCTCGACGCAGAACCCGGAGAGATCGCAGAGACGGACGAATGGCACCACCAGCACACGGGATATTGCCAGACGCTCGACGCGCCGAGCGTCTCAGCGGGCTCAGCGGGCTTTCTGTTGATCGTCGGTGCCAGGGCCGAGTCATCGACCACACCCCAACCAACCACAACCTCGCCCATCACAACGCCACCCCATCACCCCATCACCCCGTCACCACGTCATCCCATCACCCCGTCATCCCATCACCCCATCACCCCGTCACCCCGTCATCCCATCACCCCATCTGCTAAGATCCCTTGAGCCGCCAGGGGTATCCCCCAATTCCGGGATTGAGATAAACCCTTGGAACCTGATCCGGTTCAGACCGGCGGAGGGAGCGCGGACATGTCGGACTTCAGCACAGCTTTCCCCAACTCACAGAAGGTGTACGCGCCGGGCGCGCAGAACGTGCGGGTCCCGATGCGCGAGATTGCACTCTCGGGAGGCCAGCCCCCGCTGTGCGTCTACGACACCAGCGGCCCGCAGGATCACGACGTCAGTCGGGGGCTGCCGAAGCTCCGCGAACCGTGGGTGAGGGCTCGTCGTCTCCGCGGCGACAGCAGCCCGACGCAGCTTCACTACGCGCGCAGGGGCGAAACCACACAGGAGATGGAGTTCGTCGCGATTCGCGAGGGACTGCCGGCGGAGCGCGTGCGCGACGAAGTGGCGCGCGGCCGCGCCATCATTCCGGCCAACATCAATCACCTCGAGCTCGAGCCGATGATCATCGGCCGCAACTTCCTGGTGAAGATCAACGGCAACATCGGCAACTCGGCGGTGTCCTCTTCGATCGAAGAGGAAGTGGAGAAGCTGCGCTGGGCGACACTCTGGGGCGCCGACACGGTGATGGATCTCTCGACCGGCAGGAACATTCACGACACGCGCGAGTGGATCATCAGGAACTCCCCGGTGCCGATCGGGACCGTGCCGATCTACCAGGCGCTCGAGAAGGCCGGCGGACGTCCCGAGGAGCTCACGTGGGAGATCTATCGGGCCACGCTGATTGAGCAGTGCGAGCAGGGCGTGGACTACTTCACCGTCCACGCCGGCGTGTTGCTGCGGTATGTGCCGATGACGGCGCGCCGGGTCACCGGGATCGTCTCGCGCGGCGGATCGATCATGGCCATGTGGTGCCTCGCGCATCATCAGGAGAACTTCACCTACACGCACTTCCGTGACATCTGCGAGATCATGCGCGCCTACGACGTCTCTTTTTCGCTTGGCGACGGCTTGCGCCCGGGATCGATTGCCGACGCGAACGACGAGGCTCAGTTCGCCGAGCTGAAAACCCAGGGTGAGCTGACGAAGATCGCGTGGGAGTACGACGTGCAGGTGATGAACGAGGGCCCGGGTCACGTGCCCATGCACCTCATCAAAGAGAACATGGAGAACCAGCTCGAGTGGTGCCATGAAGCGCCGTTCTACACGCTCGGTCCCCTCACCACGGACATCGCGCCCGGCTACGACCACATCACGTCGGCGATCGGCGCGGCGCAGATCGGCTGGTACGGCACGGCCATGCTCTGCTACGTCACGCCAAAAGAGCACCTCGGCCTGCCGAATCGAGACGACGTGAAGGCGGGGGTGATTGCGTACAAGATCGCGGCTCACGCCGCGGACCTTGCGAAAGGGCATCCCCGCGCGCGCGAATGGGACGATGCGCTGTCGAAGGCGCGGTTCGAGTTCCGATGGGACGACCAGTTCAACCTGGCGCTCGATCCGGTGACCGCCCGGTCGTACCACGACGCGACGCTGCCGGCCGAGGGCGCGAAGGTGGCGCACTTCTGCTCGATGTGCGGGCCGAAGTTCTGCAGCATGGAGCTGACGCAGCAGGTGCGCGACTACGCGAAGAGCAAGGGCGTCGGCGAGGACGCCGCGGTTGCCGCCGGCATGGAGGAGAAGTCGCTGGAGTTCAAGCGCCGTTCCGAAATCTACGTTCCGGCAAGCGAATAGCCGCGCGATGCTGTAGACGTTATCACTACTTTGTCAGTCTCCATCGCTTTCAGGCCAGAAACATGCTGCTCGGCGAACCGCTCGACGGCGCGGGAAACCTCATCTCGGGATCTGTCGGCGACATGCGGCAACTCCGTGAGTTGCCGCGGATCTCGGCCCTTCGATTCGGTTTCCCAACTGACGCCAGCGACGCGCCGCTCGCAAGGTTCGCTGCCGCACCACGTTTCCGGTCTGAAATCGGAAGAACTGACCACGTGTGTCATCTCATGAATGTGATTCGCCACGAAAACACGAAAACACGAAAACACGAAACAAAACCCTAGGTCTTGCCGTTCGGTTTGAGCAGATTCAGCAGCTCGATCGGCAGCGGGAAGATGATCGTCGAGTTCTTCTCGGCCGCGATTTCGGTGAGGGTCTGAAGGTACCGAAGGGTGATGGCCGTCGGCTCGGTGGCGATCACGCCGGCGGCCTGCGCCAGTTTTTCGGACGCCTCGAGTTCGCCCGCCGCGTGGATGATCTTGGCGCGCTTCTCGCGCTCCGCCTCGGCCTGTCGTGCCATCGCGCGCTGCATGTTTTCCGGCAGGTCCACGTGCTTCACCTCGACGGCCGACACCTTGATGCCCCACGGGTCGGTGCGTTGATCGAGGATGTGCTGAAGCTCCTGATTGAGGTGCTCCCGTCGAGACAGCAGGTCGTCCAGCTCCACCTGCCCCAGCACGCTTCGCAGCGTCGTCTGCGCCAGCTGCGAGGTGGCGTAGTTGAAGTTCTCGACCTCCACGATGGCCCTCCGGGGATCCAGCACCCGGTAGTAGAGAACCGCGTTCACTTTGACCGATACGTTGTCCCTCGTGATGACGTCCTGCGGTGGCACGTCGAGGACCACTGTCCGCAGGCTCACTTTGACGATGCGGTCGATCGGGGCGAACACGAGGACGATGCCAGGTCCCTTGGGCTGCGGGAGCAGCTTGCCGAGACGGAAAATCACGCCCCGCTCGTACTCGGCCAGGATCTTGATGGAGCTGATCAGATAGACGACGACGATGAAGACGAGCACGATGGCGGGGGAGATGTTTTCCATGGCGGACCTCAGTCCTTGCGGACAGTCAACGTCAACCCTTCGATGTTCGAGATGTGGACCTGTGCGCCCTGCGGAATCGATTCGGCAGCCCTCGCCTGCCAGATCTCGCCGTGTGTCGAGACGCGGCCGGCCATGCCGGGTTCGATGGCCGTGAGCGCCTGCGCCTGTTGCCCGACCATCCCGTTGACGCCGGTGACCGAGGGGCGTCTCTGAGCCGCAAGCCCGAGCCTCACCAGAAGGATGCCGATGCTGGCGAATCCCAGGACGACCGGGAGAACCACGCGAAGGCTCAACTGGAGCTCGGGCGAGCGCGAGTCCATGAGAATCATCGAGCCGAACACCAGGCTGACGAGACCGCCGCCGGTCAGCAGGCCATAGCTCGCCACCTTGATCTCGAGCGCGAACAGCAGCAGGCCGAGCAGAATCAGCAGAAGCCCGGCGTAGTTGACCGGGAGCAGCTGCAGCGCAAAGAACGCCAGCAGCAGTGACACGCCTCCGACCACGCCAGGAAGGACGGCTCCCGGCGACCACAGCTCGATCGTGAGACCCAGCATGCCCAGGCTCAGGAGAAGGTATGCAACGTTGGGATGCGCGATTGCACTGAGCACGCGCTGGCGCAGGCTCATCTCGATCGGCACGACGCGGGCGCCCGCCGTCTTGAGGACGACCGTCCGGCCGTCGAACCGTCGAATCGTGCGGCCATCGAGTTGTTTCAGGAGATCGGGCACATCGGACGCAATCAGATCGACGAGCGGGGGCGACGCGTTCAGCGCTTCGGTCTCGGTGAACGCGCGGCTGCTGCGCACTGCGTCGGTCGCGAGCTCGACGTTTCGATGGCGCGCGGAGGCGAGCGTTCGGACGTAGGCCGCCACATCTTCCTCCGCCTTCTTCGCCATCGTCTCGTCCATCTGCTCGCCGGCACCAGCCACCGGATGCGCCGCGCCGATGTGCGTGCCGGGCGCCATCGCGGCGACGTCCGCGGCAATCGTGAGCAGGAAGCCCGCGGATGCGGCGCGGGCGCCCGATGGCCCGACGAAGACGGCCACCGGCGTGCGGGCCGCCAGCATCTTCGTGACGATGTCGCGGGTGGAGTCCACGAGGCCGCCCGGAGTCCTGAGTGTGAACACGACCAGCGCTGCGCCTGTACGGTCGGCCTCTTCGAGGGTCTCGATCATGTACTCGGCCGAGACCGGATGAATGATGCTGTCCACCTCGGCTGAATACACGACAGGGGCACCGGAGGCAGGCGGCTGGGCCGCGAGGATCAGGCTCGCGAACAGAGCGCTGATGGACAAGACGACCGCGCGGACGAGGCTCCGAGCGAGACGAACCATCATGTATGACCGCTGACGGCAGTATACGCGTTTGATCGCTCCCCCTCCCGCTTGGCAATCAGGCGAAGCTCCCTCCTCCGCCGCAGCCTCGTAGGCCCGAGCTTCCGGCCTACGCTCGCCCCATTTCCAGCAAGCTACGGCCAGGCTCGCCGAAGCGCTCCGCGCGAAGGCGGCAGCTCGGGCGTCGCTGCGCCCAATGGAGAAGAGGGCGGAGGCCGCTTCGCCATGGAAAGCTCGCGGCGGCAAGCGGGTAGCAGCTCGAGATGCGATACGCGCGTCGGCCACACCTTTTGACAATCAACCGATGGTGCGCACTCGTTACGGGAACGCGGACCTCGATGAGGAGCTTCGTCATCATGCGGAATTGTTGACGGAGAAGCTCGTGGCCGGCGGCTTGTCTCCCGTGGCCGCGACGCTCGAGGCGCGGCGGCAGCTTGGCAGCGTCGTGCGGACGAAAGAGGCGTATCGCGAGCAACGCGGCCTTCCCTTCCTCGAACATGTGGTCACCGATGTGCGCCACTCCTGCCGAGGATTGTTGCGGTCACCTTCCTTCACCTTCATCACCATCTTGACGCTCGGCCTTGGCATCGGTGCTACCACTCTCGTTTTCACCGTGGTGTACGGCGTGCTCGTCCGCCCGCTTCCGTACAGAAACGCCGACCGGATCGTACGGATCGTTCAATTGCTCCCGGAGCCGACGGGCGAGCCGAGTCGAGCGGGGCTGCAGGACGATCAGCTGCGGAGTTGGCGCACCACGAGTCAGACGCTCACGAATCTGGCGTTCTATTAGGTCTGTACGGCGTGCTGGCGTGCTCCGTGGCAAGCCGGACCCGTGAATTCGGCATCCGAATGGCGCTCGGGGCGGACCAACGCAGAATCATCAAGAGAGTCGTTCGCGAGGGGCTCACGTTGACGGTTCTCGGAGTGGCGATCGGCATTGGCGGCGCCCTGCTCGTGAGCCGATTGCTCGCGGGGCTCCTGTTCGGCATCACGCCTCAGGACCCCGCAACGCTCGCGGCGGTTGCCGCGCTCTTCGTGGCGGTTGGCTCTCTCGCGTGTTACGTGCCGGCGCGCCGCGCGACGCAGATCAATCCTGTCGTGGCGTTGAGCGCCGAATGAGACGTTCTGGTCGATGAACTCAAGAAGGCGGCAAGGGTCCAGCAGCGGCAGGTTCGGCGTCAGATTCCGAAGGGCGACGAACCGCGGCAGGCCTGACCACCGTCGCCAAAGGCTACGGTGGTCCGCCGAAGCTTTAGCGGAGGCGGAAGGCCTGCGCGACGAGCGCCATCAGAGAATTCAGGCATCAGCGATGTTCCGGCGACGGGTTCCAAGATCGCCCGAGCTCAAGCTCGGGCCTACGAACTCGCCCGAGCTCGCCCGAGCTGAAAGCTCGGGCCTACGAGTTCGCTCAAGCTCGGGCCTACGAGTTCGCTCAAGCTCGGGCCTGCGAGTTCGCTCAAGCTCGGGCCTACGAGTTCGCTCAAGCTCGGGCCTGCGAGCTCGAATGGCGTGAAAATCCCTCAGCGCCCCGTGGGGGGCGCCGGCACGATCTGGATGATCGTCGGGAACCGCGCCGGCTGACCGCCGGGTTTCGGGTTCGGATACCCCTCGGAAATCTCCGACTTGTATTCCTTGATCGTCACGCTCGGTGGAAACGCCATCGTCTCCTCGCGGAAATTCCCCAACTCGAACTCGTGCGTCGCCGGCGCATCGAACACGAGGTCGCCCCCCTTCTTCAGCAACGTGCGATAGTACTTGACGAGGTCGAGGAAGGACGTCGTGGAGCCGAAGAGGTAGAACCGCTGCCCGCGGCCGGCGTCATAAGACGTGAGGTACTGCGCGCCAGGATAGATCTTCACGCCCAGCATCTCCTCCGTTGGGGCCTCGGCGTTCGGTGCCGTCGGCAAGAGGACTGTCGGCTTGGGCGGCTGCGGTTGTGGGATGGTTGGCCGTGCGGTCTGGGGCGGCTGCTGGGGCGGCCTCGACGGTTGCGCCGTCCCCGGCTGCGGAAATGGCCGGGGAGTGGGCGGTGGCTGCTGCGCCAGGCCGAGCACGAGCAAAAGCTCCACTCCCGTCATGTCCCGATTATAACTGGCCTCAACCGCGATGAAACCAGTCCGCGCCAGCCGCGTCTCTACTGGTAGAGGCTAAAATAGACCAATGCCCAATGTCGTCAAGACCGCTCTTCTCCTCGGTGCGCTGAGCGCCTTGTTTCTGTTTCTGGGTGAAGCACTCGGCGGTGCGCAGGGCCTGATGCTCGGGTTTGGCTTCGCCGTCGTCTCCAACTTCGTCTCGTACTGGTTTTCGGACAAGATCGTCCTCGCGATGTATGGAGCGAAGCCAGTCGGCCCGGATCATCGGCTCTCTCGCACGGTGGCTGCGCTGGCCGCGCGCGCCGGCCTTCCAATGCCGCGCGTGTACCTCATCCCCGATCCGTCGCCCAACGCGTTCGCGACCGGGCGTAACCCGCAGCACGCCGCGGTGGCCGCGACCGAAGGAATCCTCCAGATTCTGGACGACCGCGAGCTGGAAGGCGTGATTGCCCATGAGCTGGCGCATGTGAAACATCGCGACATCCTGATCAGCTCGATCGCGGCCACGCTCGCGGCGGCCATCATGATGACCGCCCGTTTCGCCCTGTTCTTCGGAGGTGGTCGCCGGAACGACCGGGACGGCATGAACCCGGTCGCGGCGATCGGCATGATGATTCTCGCTCCCATCGCCGCGATGCTCATTCAGCTGGCCATTTCGCGCTCGCGTGAGTTCGACGCCGACGCGGGAGGCGCGTCGATCGCCGGCAGCCCTCACGGTCTCGTCAGTGCCCTGCGAAAGCTCGAATCGGCTTCGAGAGTCGTGCCGCTGGCCGCCAACCCCGCGACTGCACACATGTTCATCATCAAGCCTTTCTCGGGCGGCGGCCTGAGCGCACTCTTCAGAACGCATCCTCAGACCGAAGAGCGCGTCCAGGCGCTCCTCAATCCGGCCCGGCAATAGAGACCGTCAGTAAGTTAGTCAAGTTCGTAAGGACCTTCCTAGCGATCCGCGGCCTGACTCCTGAGCCTCGACACGTGAGTTAAGGGCTTACGGCTCATGGCTTAGGCCGATTGCGGATTTGCCCCTGGTGCCTGCGTCTGCATCTGGCCTGCGTCTTGCTCGGTTGCTCTTCAGAATCGGAGGCCTCGGTGCACGTAGAGGAATTCGACATCGCCCAAAACAAGATCGCCGGCACCACTCAGCGGATCATGGATCGCGCATTCGAGGAAGCACGCCGCCTCGAGCACTCGATGCTGACCAATGAACACCTGTTTCTCGCCTTTGCACAGGTCGAGTGGGACATGTTCGCGGAGGTGATGCGCGACGTGCAAGTGAACCCGCTCGCGGTTCTTCAGGCCATTGAACAGCACGTGCAGACGATCCCGCCTTCGGTTGGACGGGATCTCAAGGTGTCGGCGGCGACAAAGCTCGTATTCAAACTGGCGCTGCATCACGCGAGCCGGGCGGGCCGGCAGAACATCGAAGGGGCCGATCTCTTTGCCGCGGTGCTGGAAGAAACGCAAGGCGTGTCCGTGTCGATTCTCCGACGCCACGGCGTCGAGCCGGATCTGCTCGTGACGCGCGTCAACTCGCGCATGCGCGACATGGAGCTACGCGAGGAGCGTCTGAAGAAACAGTTCGAGCTTCCTCCGTTCCTGAAGCACTTCGCGACGAACATGAATCTGCTGGCGCGACAGGACAAGCTCCCGCCGGTCTTCGGGCGGGAACCGGAGGTGCAGCAGGTGCTCGAAATTCTGTGCCACCGGGAGCGCGCGAACTCCGTGATGCTCGTCGGCGAGCCGGGGGTTGGCAAGACGGCGATCGTCGAAGGCCTGGCCAGCCGGATCGAGTTCCAGCCCGACACGATTCCGATCCGCCTGCGCGACTGCCAGGTGATCAATCTGCAGATGAACAGCATGGTCGCCGGGACGATGCTGCGGGGAATGTTCGAGGATCGGATCCAGAACGTCATCCGGGAGCTGAAGGAGCGGCCCAATCTGATTCTGTTCGTCGATGAGGCGCACACGATCGTCGGGGCCGGGTCGGCACTGGGAGCGCCCTCCGACGCCGCGAACGTGCTGAAATCGGTCCTTTCACGCGGCGAGATCCGCATGATCGCCGCGACGACGTTGAGCGAGTACAAGGAGTACATCCAGGAAGACGAGGCCCTGGCGCGCCGGTTCCGCACCGTGACCGTCCGCGAGCCCTCGATCGATGAAACGCGGCGGATCCTCTATCACCTCCGGCCCCGCCTCGAGCGCAACTACTCGGTGCGGCTCCTCGACGAAGCCATTGAGACCGCGCTCGAGATGTCACCCCGCTACATGCGCCACCTGCACCTTCCCGACAAAGTGATCGGTTGGCTCGACACGGCGTCGGTGCGTGCCGAAATGGTCCGGCGCCGGGAGGTCCGCAGGGAAGACATCGTGACGGTCATTTCCCACGCCGCGCAGATCCCGGAGGACATGGTCTTCCGCGACGTGACCGATCGCTTCAAAGGGGTCGAATCCGCGCTCCAGAAGCGCGTCGTCGGTCAGCAGAACGCGGTTCGAGCCGTCGCCCGGCGGCTGGTGTTGAACAAGGGGCCGCTGAAAGACGGCTTCGACAGGCCGGACGGGGTGCTCCTGTTCCTCGGGCCGACCGGAGTGGGAAAGACGGAGCTCGCGAAGGCGGTCGCGGAGTTTCTGTTCGGCGACGACAAGAAGATGATCCGCGTGGACATGTCCGAATACCAGGATGGATCGGTCGGTGTGGACAAGCTCATTGGCATGCCGCGTGGGATCGTCGGCAGCGAGCGCGGCGGCATTCTCACGAATCAGCTGAAGGACAATCCGCACACAGTCGTCCTGCTCGACGAAGTGGAGAAAGCGAGCCCGAGCGTGCTGAACCTGTTCCTGCAGGCGTTCGACGAGGGCTGGCTCACCGATGGACGCGGCAAGCGCGTCTACCTGAGCGACGCCGTCGTGATCATGACGTCAAACCTGGGCTCGGAGAACTTCCGGAAGCTGACGAGCCCGCTCGGATTCCTGGCGCGCAGCGTCGGCATCGATCAGGTCCGGGGCGAGGTGAGGCGCGAGCTCGAGCGCCGCTTTTCGCCGGAGTTCAGGAACCGGATCGACGAGGTCGTCATCTTCGATCCTCTGATGGCCGAGGAAGTGCGGGAAATCTCAAAGCACTATCTGCAGCAGGTCACGCTTGCGCTGGCGAAGGCGGGCAAGACCATGCACGTCACCGACGAGGCGCTGGAGCTCATCGTGACGCAGGGCTACAGCATGGCGTTCGGTGCGAGGTTCCTCAAGCGATTCATCGACGAACGGATCAAGCTCCCGATCAGCGAACATTGGCGAGACGGCTCGCACTTCGAGGTCCGCGCGCGCGAGGGTGTGATCAGCGTCGAGCCTGCGCCGGCCACCGTGCCGTCGGCTGACGATGCGCTCGCATACGGTGCGTGACGACGGCAAACACGACGCACTCGTGAGAACTGACAACAGGCCCTCCGTGCTCTGCGTTTACGAAGGCAGGACTGAAAAAGTCCTGCGCTACGAGTGTGTCGTGTTGGAACCTCACCAGGCAAAGCCCGCCTGCTCTGCGTCTTCCGTCTGCGTCGCCTTGCCGTCGTTCATGTATCCCTCGTCTCGCCTGGCGACGCCGTACTTCTCCTGAAGCACACGAACCATCGCCTTGACCTCCTGACGATAGCTCTCTGGTGCCTGCTTCTTCGTGTACAACCGCTCGAAGCGAGGCAGCATCGATGGGAATTCCCGTTCGACGAACTTCATGAAGTGCGAGCGCGTGCCATCCTGGAGATGCATCACGTTATAGCCGACGAAGCGCGCACCATGGTCCGCGATCGTCTTGATCGTCCGCTCGATCTTCGACCGGGACGACGAGAAGCCCGGAACGATTGGCGCCATCAGCACGCCCGCATTGACGCCTGCATCGATGAGCTCGCGAACGGCGCGCAGACGCTGCAGCGGGGGCGCGGTTCCAGGCTCGAGCGTCCGCCACGCGTCCTCGTCGACAGTCGGGACGCTCATGTAGACGGTGCAACGGGTTGCGCGTGTGAGATCGACGAGCACGTCGCGATCGCGCACCACCATCGGCCCCTTGGTGACCAGGCCTACAGGTGTTCGAGCCTTGGCCAAGGCTTCAATCGATCCCCGCGTCAGCTTGTAGTGTCCCTCGATCGGTTGATACGGATCGGTGGCGGTCCCCATTGCCACCTGCTCGCGCGCCCACGACGGGCGGTCGAGCTCCTTTCTCAGCACCTCGACAAAGTTGCGCTTGACGAGAATCATCGAAGCGAATTCATCGTCGGCATTCATCTCGAACTGAGCGTGATAGCGGCGGGCGAAGCAGTAGTGGCAGCCGTGGGTACACCCGCGGTATGCGTTCAATGTCCACTGAAAGGGCATGCCCTGGACGCGGTTGAGCGCCGAGCGGCACGTGACTTCCTGATAGCGGGCCTCGTCGGCGCGCCGTTCGGCCTCGGACAGCGCGGCCGTTCCGCCTGCCTTGACGATGCCTGCGATCTGACGGGTGGTGGGCCTCTGCGAGCCAAGATCGAAGAGAAGAGGATGCGTCGGCATGTTCGCTATTTCTTCGCCTACGATCGCTGTTGACGGCCCTGTTGTCAAGTCTGCCGCGCGATCGCCCGCCAAAATTCCAGAAGATCATCCAGGGTCTCTTCGATAGCGATCCTCGGCGCCCATCCCAGCTCGTCTCGAATGCGCGTCGGGTCGCCGACGACCAGCGGCTGGTCGTTGGGCCGATAGCGTGCGGGATCGGGCTCGATCCGGATGGGAACCCGCGCGCGGGCCAGCAGCATGTCGAGCAGTTCCCGAATGACAATCGCACGGCCGGAACAGACGTTATAGGTCTGCCCCGGCGCACCCCGTTCCAGAATCTGCCGGTAGGCCCCCACCGTATCGCGGACGTCCGTGAGATCGCGTCGCGCATCCAGATTGCCGACGGCCATAACCGGCTCCCAGCGGCCTGCTTCGATGTCGGCCACTCGCCGCGCAAATCCCGACGCGACGAACCATGGATCCTGCCGTGGTCCGAGATGGTTGAATGCCCGCGCGATCGACACCTGAGGGCCTCCTGGATTGTCTCTGCCGACCAGCTCCTGGGCGAGCTTGCTGAGCGCATACGGGCTTGCGGGCAGCAGCGGGTGATCCTCGCGAATCGGCCCGCTCGACGAGGCGTAGACCATTGCAGAACCTGGAATCAGCACCCGCGCATCGATCTTCGCGTCGCGGAGTCCCTCGATCACGTGGTGCGTGCCACGGACGTTCACGGCGAACGTCGGCTCGCTACTCCCCCAGGAACGCCCGACGTGCGCCGCGCCGGCGCAGTGATACACGTCAGTAGGGCGCAGCCGTTCAAGGGCCGCACGTACGGCCGTGCGATCCAGCAGGTCGATCCCTTCCCACGTCGCGCCCCGCACCTCACGCGGCGGAGTGCCTCCAGGCCGGTGCCACGCGACGATGGGGACACCGTCGCCCGCGAGCAGATCGACCAGATGGCTGCCGGCGAATCCTGCTGCGCCGGTGACGAGAACTCGACGGGACATGGGTGGTGAAGCGGACTAACGAATCATTCCGGTGAGCCCGCCTTGGGAGAAGGGCGAGACGGTTCCGATCCCCGCGAGCGTGAAGGAGAGTTGGAACGTATTGTTCTGAGAAAACGTGCTCCCGGGATAGCTGGTCCTGGCGTACATCAGACTCACGCCGCAGCACTGGGCGCTGTAGTAGGCCTGCACACTCTGCTGGAGGATCGTGGT
>JAHFUL010000001.1:13638-29590 GCA_023265155.1 Acidobacteriota bacterium | reverse complement strand
TTTTCGGCGTATCCATTGTCGGGCGTGTCCCAGACGCGGTTGAACACCGGGCCTGCGACGTCGGCCTGGAATGTGAAGAACTGGCGGTTCAGATTCTCTTCGAGCACGGTTGAGGTCACCGGATCCTGGCTACGCGTGTAGAGCGTGTCGCGCCACAGGAGCGAGGAGTTGATGGTGAGCCACTGCCAGCGCGTGATCGGGTACCGCAACCTCGGAGAGAGATCGATTCGCGTCAGCGTTCGATCATCGTCTAGGGCGCCGTTGTTCCAGGTCTGGCGATCGATGTGATTGAGGTCGCCGGTGAACCCGAAGTACATGGGGGTGGTGGAGAACAACGGCCGCTCGCCTTGCGAAAAGAAGACCTGGGGCGAGCTGCCCGTGATGGCTGAACTGGTGGGGCTGCCGAACCATTCGGTGTGATCGAACTTTCCGTTGAACGAATAACGTCCCCACGATCCCAACACGTTGCCGCCATACTCGCGGCGATTGACGCCAAGATCCCGAATGTCGGTTTTGAATGTGCGATTGGTGCTCAGACTGGAAAAGTAGTTCACTCGTCCCTGGGCTTGCAGTCTGTGAGGCAGCGTCTGACTCGCCGAGCCGACCAAAAAGAAGCTGGGCGTTTCCGACGACGACAGTCCGCTGGCGAATGCCTGGGCACCGGGCTTGAGGATGTACGACGTGAGATCGCCCCTCCCGCTCCCGGCGTTGTAGCGATACTCAGCTCCGGCTCCCTGCCCGAGTCTGGAGAACCAGTCGTGCATGAAGGTCGCGTCCTGGCTCCGATCGATCGCCCAGAAGAACTGATTCCCGATGGTCTGGCCGTTCAGCGTGGACCGTCCGTACGTTGGCAGGAGGAACCCGGTCGAGCGATTCTCTTTGTTGGTTGGGTAGTACAGGAGCGGCAGGTAGAGGAGCGGCACCCCCTTCACGTTGAAGACGGTATTCCACAAGAGCGCGTAGTCGTCGACGTTCAGCGTGATGCTGCTCGCGTGCAAATCCCACCGGGGCGTGGGCTGGACGCACGTCGTGAAACCGCCGTTGGTGATGGTGTACTTCTTCGGCGCGATCTTCTCGACGGTGTCGCCGAAGAAGTACACGTCGGTCTCCTCACCGGCCGTGGGCGGCAGGAGCGCGCCTGGCGCGGCCGGCGCCTGGCGCGGCGGCCGGATGTTGGCGATTCCCGACGCATGATAGAAGGTGCCGAGACGCGTCTTGGTGTTGAATTCCGCTCGGTCAGCGGCTATCTGATTGCGGCCCTGCTTGAACACGACATTGCCGGTCGCGATCGCGCGTTCCTCATCGCGGAACCACTCGAGCTTGTCGGCGTAGACTTTCGTGTCGGTCTCAGCGCCGCCCTGCAGGAACTCGACCTGGCCCTCGCACAGGTAGTACTTATTGTCGATAACTTTTCTCTCGCACGAGAGATCCCAGGGCTTCCCGGCCTCCTGCGCGGCAGCGGACGCTGCCGCAGCCATCAGTAACAGTAAGCTCGGAAACATCTCGAACGCGCGGACCATGTGAACTCGAGGCAGCCTATCACGCATCGCCAAGTTCCTTGAGCACCTCGCCGAGCAGAAAAATGGACCCTGCAGCCACGATGCGCGGTGAGAGCTGCCACGCCGCCGCCAGCGCATCGGCTGCCCGCGGCTCGATGCTCCACCGAAGGGCAGGCGCGAAGCGGCGCGCGTAGGCTGCGAGCTCGCTGGGATCGGCGGAGCGGGTGTTGTCGGCGCGCGTAAAAACGAAGGTACCTGCGACGGGGGCGAGCGCTGCCAGCATGCCGCTGATGTCCTTGTCTCGCATGGCGGCGAACACGACGGGCGGACGCTCCCACGTGGTCGCGCGCAGAAACGCCGCCAGCGCCTTGGCGCCGTCGGGGTTGTGCGCGGCGTCCAGCAGAATTTCCCGGCCGTCCGGCAACCTGCGGAGGTCGAGCCGCGCGGGCCACGAGACGCGCGCGAGACCCTCGATGATGGCTGCGGCCGGCATCGCGACCCCTTGCTCCTGCAGCGTTTCCAGGAGCCGGACGGCCACGACCGCGTTGTGGATCTGATGGCCACCGGCGAGGCCGACCGTCACCTCGCCGTAGTCGCGAACCGGCGTGCGCAACCGAAATCGGTTCATGACCGTGTCGAGGAGGACCACCTGCGTTCCGTCGTACCCATGGACTATTCGCGCGTGACGACCTGCCGCGACCCGGTCAATCTCCGCGAGCGCTTCACGATCCATCGGCCCGACCACGACCGGAATGCGCGGCTTGATGATGCCGGCCTTTTCACCCGCAATCTCCTGCAGCGTATGCCCCAGATACTGCTGATGATCGAACGCAATCGACGTGATCGCCGTGGCAACCGGCTCCAGCACATTCGTCGCGTCGAGCCTGCCGCCGAGCCCGACCTCGCAGACCGCGATCTCAACCGCGGCGCGGCGAAACAGCTCGAACGCGACGGCCGTGGTCACCTCGAAGAACGTCGGCTGTGCGAGCAAGGTGCCGTCGGCGCACAGCCGGGCAACGACCGCGCGCACGTCCTCGACCGCGTCCCGAAGCGACGCGTGGTCCACAGGCCGCCCTGCGATGACGAATCGCTCAGCGAGGTCGACGAGATGGGGGGAGGTAAAGCGCGCCGTACGGTGTCCCGCCGCGCGGAGGGCGCTGTCCACCATTGCGGTGACCGAACCCTTGCCGTTGGTTCCGGCGATGTGCACCGATCGAAAAGCGCGCTCGGGGTGGTCGAGCGCCGCGACGATCGACCGGATGTTCTCGAGGCCGAACTTGATGCCGAACTGCTCGAGCGCGAACAGATAGGTGAGTGGATCGACGGTCAACGCAATTTGGACGTCAGCCCTGCGATGCTGGCTCGGGGATCGGCTCGACGTTCGCTCCGAGGGCTTCAGGCGGAGCCGCCGGAGGGGGCGGCGCTGCCGCGCCCATGAACCGCAGGCCCTTGGCAATCACGGCCTTCAATTCTCGACGATCGACCACGAGATCCAGCATCCCTTTCTCGAGAAGGAATTCCGAGGTCTGGAACCCCGCCGGCAGCTTCTGCCGGATGGTCTGTTCGATCACGCGCGGTCCGGCGAAGCCGATGAGCGCTTTCGGCTCGGCGATGTTGAGGTCGCCCAGCATGGCGAAGCTGGCCGTCACGCCGCCGGTCGTGGGATCGGTGAGCACCGAAATGTATGGCAGTCCCGCGCGGTCGAGATGCGCCAGGGCCCCGCAGATCTTGCTCATCTGCATGAGCGAGAGCGCGCCTTCCATCATCCGCGCGCCGCCGGAGCAGCAGACGATGACCATCGGGCACCGCTCGTCGAGCGCCCGCTCGATCCCGCGCGTAATCTTCTCGCCCACCACGACGCCCATGCTGCCACCGATGAAGCCATACTCCATCGACGCGATGACGGTCGGCATGCCGTCAATCGTGCCGGAGCCGACGATGATGGCGTCCTTGAGTCCGGTGCTGGCGAAGCCGGCCTTGATGCGCGCCTTGTAGGGCTTCGTGTCGGTGAACTGCAGGGGATCGGTCGAGACGAGGTTGGGATCGTGCTCCGTCCACCCGCCATCGAACAGCATCCTGAGCCGTTCGGCGGCGGTAAGGCGAAAGTGGTAGGTGCACTTCGGACAGACGCTGAGGCTGGTGGCGAGATCCTTGTTGTAAATGACCTGAGCACAGCCGGGACACTTGACCCAAAGGCCCTCTGGGACCCGGCTCTCCTTGACTTTCTTGGCGGCGATCGGCTTGCGGGCCTTCTTGAACCAGGCCATGAGCGGTCAGCTTATCACTTCGTCCGGGGCACGTAGTACCGCGTGCCCGCGGCCATCGTCTCGATCTGCTTGACGAGCTCGTCGAGCGCCTGGTCGCTGGCGTCCTTGTCGAACTGTGACGTTTCGACGACCAGCAGTGGCGTGGCGTTGTAGTGGAAGAAGAAGTGGTGGTACGCCTCGTTCAGCTCCTTGAGGTAGTCGGCGTCGGGCTCGAAGGCGGCGGCTTCTGGATCTCGGCGACGGCTGCGAAGGCGGCGCAGCAGCACATCGGTCGGCGCCTGGAGGTAGACCACCAGATCGGGCGGGGGGACGTCGCGTGCGAGCAGGTCGTAGAGCCGCTGATAGATGAAGAGCTCGTTGTCGTCCAGATTCAGGTACGCGAAGATCTTGTCCTTGTCGAAGACGTAATCCGAAATCGTGATTTGACTGAAGAGGTCGGCCTGCCTCAACGAGATCTGCTGGCGGTGACGGTTCAGCAGATAGAAGAGCTGGGCTTGCAGCGCGGCGCCGGGACGGTCCGCGTAGAAGTCGGCGAGGAATGGATTGTCCATTTCCTCGAGCACGACGGTCGCATCGAGACGGGTCCCGAGCCGCTCGGCCAGCGTCGTCTTGCCCACTCCGATCGGACCTTCGACGGCGATGTAGCGGGAGTGCAAACGCCCGATGATATCATCGCGGCGTGAGGCGAACCCTCGTCGCGATGACGCTTGCGCTCAGTGCGTGCGCGTGCGCCGCGGCGGTGAAGCCGCCGGTGGCCGTTTTCCCAGTCGCGCCGATCAATTTGCCGCCCGTGCCCACCTTCGAGGAGAAACAGTCCTGGATTCTCCGGCTTGAAGACGAACGACTCCTCCGCGATCCCGGGCCGGCTGTTCCGCCGCTCCCGTCCGCACAGCTCGTGCCGCCGCTTCCGCCGGCGGATCTTTTGGGACTGCTCACCGATGAGGAAGCGCGCATTCGCCGCCGCGCCGCGCTGGCGGTCGGCCGCGTGGGCCTTCGGGACGGGGTGCCGCCCCTCATCAGTCTGCTCGCCGATGAGAATCCCGAGGTACGGCAGATGGCGGCTTTCGCGCTCGGTCTCCTCGCCGACGTGAGCGCGCGCGATTCGCTCGTCGCCGCGCTGACCGATGCGTCGCCGTTGGTGCGTGGCAGTGCCGCTGAAGCACTGGGACTCGTCGGCGACGGCTCAACGTCGGGCGCGATCGCGCGGATGGCGTCTCAGATCGTCCAGTCCGGCGCGCTCAGTGAATCGGTCGGCGATGGGGACGATCGCGATACGCCGGCGGCGGCATTCCGGCTCGCGTTGTACGCACTGGTCAGACTGAAGGCATACGAGCCGCTGGCGTCTGTCGTGCTCGACGACAGCGGTCAGCCTCGCGTCCGATCGTGGCCCGTCGCGTTCGCGCTGCAACGCCTGGAAGATCCGCGCGCCGTGCCGGCGCTTCTCGCCCTCGCCAGGGAAGCCGATCCCTCCACGCGCGCGTTCGCGGTGAAGGGCCTCGGTGCGCTCAGGGATCGATCAGCGGTCCCCGTCATCGCTCCGCTGGTCTCGGGCGCCGATCGAGCCGTTGCCGTCGAAGCGATCCGCGCACTCGGCCGCATCGGGGATCGAGCCACGGCCCCCGTGCTCGTCCGTGTGATTCAGGCAGCGAAACCTGATCCGGTGCTTCGGCTCGAGGCGGTGTCGGCCCTCGGCGGGATTGCGGGTGAAGGGGTGTTCGAGGTGCTGCTCGACCTGATCGTCGATCGGAGTCCTCCGATTCGCGCAGCCGTCCTCCGTTCCCTCGCGCAGCTCGATCCGCAGGCTCTCGTCCCCGTCTTGTCGGGACTGGATCCCGATCCGGATTGGAGCGTCAGGGCCGCGCTTGCCACGGTGCTGGGCACACTGCCGCCCGAGAGTGCGCTGGTGCGCCTTCGCACGATGCTCCAGGAGACCGATCAGCGTGTCGTGGCGGCGGTCGTGGCGGCGCTTGCCAAGGTGCGCCCGCCCGACGTGTCAACCGTCCTCATCGAACGGCTCAAGACGGGGGACCCGGTGGTGCGCGCAGCGGCGGCCACTGCGCTGGGTGAGTTGAAGCCACCGGGCGCCCCCGCCGCCCTCACCGAGGCCTATCGCTTCGCCTCGGACGACGTGGCGTACGTCGCGCGCGCGGCGGTCCTCGCGGCGCTCGCCAAGTATGGGCCGGCCGAGGCGAGGCCCACGCTCACAGACGCGCTGCAGGACAAAGACTGGGCGGTGCGCGTTCGCGCGGCGGCGCTGCTGAAAGAGTTCGATCCCGCGAGCGACGCCGAGATGCGGATTCGACCGGCGCCCACGAAGCTCGGCCCCGAGGTCTACAGCGTCGAACGTCTCGTCAAACCTGCTGTTTCAACGCAGATCTTCATCGAAACCGACCGCGGCATCATTCAACTCGAGCTCGCCGTCCTCGATGCGACGCTGACGGTCGAGAATTTCGTCACCCTGGCCCGCAAAGGCTTTTTCGACGGCCTGACCTTCCACCGTGTCGTTCCCGACTTCGTCGTGCAGACCGGAGATCCGCGCGGCGACAGCGAAGGCGGGCCGGGCTACACGATTCGAGACGAGTTGAACCAGCGTGCCTATCTGCGGGGCACGGTAGGCATGGCGCTCGACTGGGCGGATACCGGCGGGAGTCAGTTCTTCATCACACACTCACCGCAACCGCATCTTGACGCCAGGTACACCGTCTTTGCGCGCGTCGTGTCCGGCATGGATGTCGTGGATCAGATTCAGCCGGGCGATGTGATCAGGCGGGTGAGGGTCTGGGATGGATCCTGAATTGAAAAAGGGGGCGACAGCCGCCCCCTTTTTTTGACGGGCGAGGTCAGCTTACCGTTTCTTGCCGGCCTTCTTCTTCCCGCCCTTGGCTTTCTTCGCCATTGTCTCGTATCCCCCCCTTCATCTGGGTGTGTCTTGCGGGAGCGCTCACGACTCGTTCTGTGGCTGCCGCCTGGCACGCTCACTCAACTTCGTCGGCGCTCGTCGCCTCGTGGCACCTTCCGCTCTGGCCTATCCCAGCGGGGAAGGGTGAGGTCCGACTGTTCTAAACCTCACTAGGAATGGCCTGAGTTGGCCACCCTCATACCAGATGTAGATTATGGTCGAGAGCGCGAGATGTCAAGCACAAAAACGGATGTTTTGTCAAAAAAATGATCCACGACGATCAGGCTCGCGGTTTCTTCCGCAACGCCTCGCGAGCTTGCGCGCGGATGTTGGCCGGATCGCCGGTCGGCGCGAGCGCAATCGCCGCGTTGTACGCCGCGACGGCGAGATCACGTTTGCCGAGACGGTCGTACGCGAGTCCCAGATGCCACTGGGCGATCGATGACGCCCCGTACGGCGTCGACGGGCGCGCCGCGACGAGGACGTTCAGCGTTTCGATCGCGCGTTCGGGCTGAGAGAGGTCGAGGAGCTCGCGCGCGAGACCGAGCCGCGCGCGCATCTCGGCCGTCTGACGCTCCTCAACCGCCCCGCGTTCAGCGCGCCCGATCAGCTGTTCCCATGCGGCCGCGCTCGCGCGATGATCGTGGCGGTACTCGTGCTCGATCTCCGCGATGCGCTGAAGAAAGATCGGGTTCGAGGGGTAGCGTGCATCGAGGCTCTTCACGAGCTCCAGCGCCCGCGCGGGCTCGTCTTCGAACCACAGGTACAGCCAGTGCAGCTGGAAGTCCGCTTCGCCTGAGAGCAGAACCCCCTGCTCCCGCGCCCGCAGCATTTCCTGCAGGCCCTTTTCGCGATCGCCGCCGGGGAGCAGGAGCAGCAGACGCAGCAGTTTCGCCGCAACCGGCGCCACGTCGGCCCAGTAGTGATACATCCCGATCCCGAAGTAGGCATCGCGCAGGTCCGGATCGAGGGCGACCGCACGTTCGAGTGCGGATTTGATGCGCAGGCCGCTGCGGGCGGCCGCCAGCCGCTGACCACGCATGGCCTGCAACTGCGCGAGGGGCGCGTGCGAACCCGCGAGATAGAACCACGCCTCTGCGCTCTTCGGTTCTCGCCGGGTCCAGCCGTCCGCCGCGGCGATTGACGCGCTGGCCGCCTGCCGCAGCCGCTCGTCGAGCGCGCGGCTGTCGGGATCCATCAGGATTTGCCACCAGACCGCGACCACCCCAAGCGCGCGGCACGCTTCGGCGGGCGCGGGAGGACACGCCCGGCTCAGCTCCTGGTTGGCCTGATCGAATCGCGCGCGAAGAATCGTGTCGTAGATGGCCGCCAGTCGCGCGCCCTCCCTGAGGGCAGCGGATGCCGGCGCCGCCACGGCTAGGAAGACGACACTCATCAGAACGGGCAACAACCGCGGTCTTGCAGGTTTTGTCATTCTCGCTCGTCGCGCCTTCTCGGCCGGGCGCGTCGACGGCCGCGCTGCCACGCGGGGCTTTCACCACGGGCTGCCCCGCTGTGGCGCTTCGGTAAATTGTAGACTTGTCGCGCTCGATGTCCGACGGCCCCTTCGGTTTTCTGGTCACGCACCGCGACGGACGTGCGCGGCGCGGCGTGATGACGACCGCGCACGGCGACGTTCAGACGCCGGCCTTCATGCCCGTGGGCACACAGGGCGCCGTCAAGGGCGTGACCCACCGCGATCTCGAGGGGTCGGGCGCCGAGATCCTGCTGAGCAACACGTATCATCTCTATCTGCGCCCCGGGGACGAACTCGTCGCGCGGCGCGGCGGACTGCACCGCTTCATCGGGTGGTCGAAGCCGATTCTGACCGACAGCGGCGGGTATCAGGTGTTCAGCCTTTCCGATCGGCGGACGATCGACGAAGAGGGCGTGCGCTTTCAATCCCACCTCGACGGCTCGTCGCACCTCCTCACGCCTGAGCGAGCCGCCGACATTCAGGGTCAGCTTGGTTCCGACGTTGCGATGGTGCTCGACGAGTGTGTCGCGCATCCGGTGGAAGAGCACGTGGCGCGGCGGTCGATGGAGCGCACCGTGCGGTGGGCTGCGCGCGCGCGCGCCCGGCACCTGTCACTGCAGAACGGCCCCGTTGATGGCGTGATCGTCACCAACCCGGGACAAGCGCAGTTCGGGATCGTCCAGGGCAGCGTCTTTCCGGCGCTGCGCGAAGAGAGCGCATTGAAGACCGTGGCAATCGGGTTCGAAGCCTACGCCATCGGAGGGTTGAGCGTGGGCGAGTCGATCGACGTCATGTACGACATCGTGGGCCGGACCACGGCGGGGCTCCCGGAAGGGCGGCTCCGGTATCTGATGGGCGCCGGGACGCCGGAGGATCTCGTCGAGTCGGTGGCCCTCGGCGTCGATCTCTTCGACTGCGTGCTCCCGACGCGAAACGGCAGGAACGGGCAGCTCTTTACCGGCGGGGGCCGGATCAATATCAAGAACGCGATGTACGCCGAAGACGACCGGCCTCCGGATCCGTCGTGCGACTGCTACACCTGCCGGACGTGTTCGCGCGCGTACTTGCGTCACCTGTTTCTCGCGGGCGAGATGAACGCGGCAACCCTTAACACGTTGCATAATCTCAAGTTTTACCTTGACACCCTCAGGCGTATTAGGGAGGCTATTGAATTCGGGCGGTTTGAAAGTTTCAGGCTGGAGTTCCATCGGGGCCAACAGAGCTTGTCCCGCCGGTTCAACAATTCATGATGATGCTGGCTGGTTCGGTGTTCGCCCTGGGCGCGACTCCCGAGGGAGGGAGTCTCTGGATACAGTTCATTCCGTTCGCCCTCGTCATCGGGATCTTCTATTTCATCATTCTGCTGCCCGCGAAACGGAAGCAGCAGAAGGTGCAGACGTTTCTCGACGGCATCAAGGTTGGCGATCGGGTGGTCACCACGGGCGGCATCTACGGACAGGTGACAAAGGCCACCGATCAGGTCGTTCAACTTCAGGTGGCCGAGAAGATCCGCATCGATGTGGCGAGAGCCTCGATCGGCGGCTACCAAGGGCAGGCCCCCGTGGTCGAGCCCAGCGAGTAACAGGGTATGACTAATCTGCGCTGGAAGATCCTCACCGTTCTCACTGTTTTCGCGGTCTTCGCCGGCGTCGGCGTCTACCCGATTCTGGCCGACAAGTTTGGGCTCCCGGCGCCCGGATGGCTGAAGGCCAAAGAGCTCAAGCTCGGGCTGGACCTCCAGGGGGGCGTGCACCTCGTGCTGAAGGTGCAGACCGACGATGCGCTCAAGTTCGAGTCGGAGCTCGAGATGGAGCGGCTGCGGGAGGAGCTGCAGCGGCAGGGCATCAACGTCGCCGACATCAAGCTGGTGGATCCCATGCATTTCTCGGTGGAAAGCGTGCCGCCCGACAAGGACGCCGAGTTCCGCAACGTGGCGGTGGAGGTCCAGACCAACTTCGATCGCAGTTCCGGGACCAACGGGACCTACACGTTCACGATGAAGCCCAACGTCGCGGTCGCCCTGCGCGAGGAAGCCGTGACCCAGGCGCGGCAGACGATCGAGCGCCGCGTCAACGAATTGGGCGTCGCCGAGCCGACGATCGCACAGCAGGGGGCCAACGGCGATCAGATTCTGGTGCAGTTGCCCGGTGAGACCGACGTCGATCACGCGAAGGAGATCATCCGGTCGACGGGTCTTCTCGAGCTGAAACTGGTCGAGCAGGGGCCGGCGGCGTCGAAGGAGGAGCTCGTCGCCGGAGGCGTGGTGCCGAGCGGCATGGAGATCGTCGCCGGCGCCGGGGAAGCGGGATCAGGGACGTCGTACTACATGGTGCGGAAAGTGCCGGCGGTCAGCGGCGTCGATCTGAAGAACGCGCGGCCGGCGCTCGACGAGAACGGTCGGCCGGCAGTCAGCTTCACGCTCAACACTGACGGCGGCCGCAGGTTCGGCAAGGTGACGAGCGAGAACATCGGCCGCCAGCTGGCCATCGTGCTCGACGGACGCGTCCAGTCGTCGCCCCGCATCGACGGACGGATCACGACGGACGGCCGGATCTACGGCCAGTTCACGCAGCAGGAAGCGCAGGATCTGGCGCTCATTCTCCGGTCCGGCGCCCTGCTGACGCGCATGGACTACCTGGAAGAGCAGACCATCGGTCCAAGCCTCGGCGCCGACGCCATCCGATCCGGGATCATCTCGTCCCTGGTCGGCCTGCTCCTGGTCGTCGCGTTCATGCTCGTCTACTACAGGCTCTCCGGGGTGAACGCCGTCGTCGCCCTGCTGTTCAACCTCGTGATTCTGATCGGCCTGATGTCGTACGTCGGCGCCGTGATGACGCTGCCCGGGATCGCCGGCTTCGTGCTGACGATGGGCATCGGCGTCGATTCCAACGTGCTGATTTTCGAGCGCATCAAGGAAGAGCTCGAGGCGCAGCGGGGTGTCCGCGCGTCGATCAACGCCGGCTTCAGCCGGGTCTTCTGGACGCTGGTCGACACGCACTTTGCGGCGCTCATTTCCGTCGCCTTCCTGTTCAATTTCGGCAGCGGGCCCATCAAGGGCTTCGCAGTCACGCTGTTCTTCGGGCTGATGTCGAACCTGTTCACCTCGCTTTTCGTGTCGAAGACCATCTTTGAGGTCGCGCTCGCGCGCCGTCATCAGGTCGCGACGCTCTCCATCTAGCCATGCATATCTTCAAGAACACCCACTACGACTTCCTGCGCTGGCGCTGGCACGCCATCGCCGTGTCGTGGGCGATTATCATCATCGGCGCTGTCGTGTTCGTCAGCAGGGGCATGCCCCTCGGCATCGAGTTCGCCGGCGGCACCGCCATTGTCGAGAAATTCGACCAGCCGACGTCAACCGAGCAGGTTCGGAGCGCCCTGGACAAATCCTTGGCGGGCGGGGGGGGCGAAGTCGTCATTCAGCCCTATGGGAATCGATCGCTGAATCAGTACCTGATTCGTGTCCCGACGGTCGGGGCCGAGTCCGGCAGCGAGCTGAGCTCGGAGCAGGCGAAGGTGGAAAACGCCCTCAAGCAGGGGGGGCTCGGCAACTTCACCCCACAGGGGGCCCAGATCGTAGGCCCTGCCGTGGGGAAGGAGCTGCGAAGCAAGGCGCTTCTCGCCACGGTGTTCTCCCTCGCCGGACTGCTCGCCTATATTGCGTTTCGGTTCCAGTTCAGTTTTGCCGTCGGCGCGGTCGTGGCGACGATCCACGACCTGCTGGTTACCCTCGCATTCCTGGTGATCTTCAGGTACGACATGTCCTTGAACGTCATCGCCGGCATTCTCACCATCACCGGGTTCTCGACAAACGACACGATTGTCATCTTCGACCGGATCCGGGAGAACATGCGCTCGCTGCGACGGGACAAGCTCGGGCACGTCATCAACGTCGCGATCAATCAGACACTGGGTCGAACCATCATCACGTCGGGCACGGCGTTTCTCACGTCGATCGCGCTGTTCCTCTTCGGCGGCGAGGTGCTTCACGGTTTTGCCTTCACCATGGTGGTCGGGATCGCCACCGGCACGTACTCGAGCGTGTTCATCGCTGCAGCCATCATCAGCTTCTGGCGCGGAACCGGCCCCACGAGGGCGGCGGCGCACGCGCCGGCCTCGGCATCGGCCGCTCCGCAGCAGCCGACGCGCAAGTCCAAGCCGCAACGGAAGGCTCGCGCATCGTAAGCGTTCAGCGTTCAGCACTCGGCGTTCAGCTCTCGGCTTTCAGCTCTCGGCGTTCAGCTGACAGCGAAACTTCGATAGCCTTTCGAGCTGAAAGCTGAAAGCTGACAGCTGAAAGCTGACGGCTGAGAGCTGACGGCTGAGAGAGCCACCATGCCTGCGCTAGTCAAGGCCGCGATTCTCGGTGTGGTGCAAGGATTGACCGAATTCCTGCCGGTCTCGTCGACCGCGCATCTCCTGATCGGACGCCGGCTTCTCGCCTACGACGATCCCGGCGACGCCTTCACGGTCATGATTCAGCTCGGCTCGATCCTGGCGGTGGCGTGGCTGTACCGGGCGATGATCATCGACACCGTCGGCGGACTGCTCAATCGGCCGCAGGCGCGGCGATTTGCGCTGCTCGTGTTCGCGGCATTCGTCCCGGCGCTCTTCGCCGGCGCGTTCCTCGCTGACTACGTGAAGGGAGTGCTCTACGAGAGCCTCGGGGTCATCGCGGTGAGTTTCGTGCTCGGCGGGATCGTGATGCTGCTCGTCGAGCGATTGGGACCCGCGCCGCGGGTCCGGACCGTCGACGAGATGCCCGTGAGACGCGCGCTCGGCGTCGGCGCCTGCCAGGCGCTGGCCTTGATTCCTGGCGTCTCCCGCTCCGGGGCCACCATCGTCGGAGCCATGGCGATGGGCTTCGATCGGCGTGTCGCGGCGGAGTTCTCGTTTTTTCTCGCCATGCCGACGATGACCGCGGCATTCGTGCACGAGCTCCTCGAGGTGCGCGGGCATCTCACCGCCGATCGGGCCCTGGAGATTACCGTCGGCTTCGTGATGGCCTTCATCGCGTCTGCTCTCGTCGTGAAGCCGTTTCTGAACTTCGTGAGCCGGTCGGGTTTCGCCACCTTCGCGTGGTACCGTATTGCCGCTGGCCTGGCGTTGCTGGCGGCGATCACGGCGGGAATCGCCTGAATGCAGTGGCTGCGCCGTAGCTTCATCGCCGGATTCTTCGTGACGGTGCCGCTGTTTATCAGCGTCAGCGCGTTCGTGTGGCTCTTCCGCATCGTCGATGGTCTGACGACGCCGCTCTTCGACCGGTTGGTGGCTGACCTCAATCTTCAGCTCCCGGGGTTGGGTGTTGTCCACCACATCGCGGGTCTGGGAATCGTGACGACGGCGGCCGGGATTCTCCTTGTGGGCGCCCTGGCGACCAACGTCATCGGGAGGCGGGTGCTGCAGCGGGGGGAGGGCTATCTGCTGCGAGTACCCGTCTTCCGCACGATCTATGCACCCGTGAAGCAGCTTGTTGTCGCGTTTTCTCCCGACAACGAGCTCGGGTTCAAGCGGGTCGTCATGCTGGAAGACAAGCGCGGGTACGCCCTGGGCTTCCTGACCAAGGAGTTCACGATCGATCGCGGGAAGGGCCCGGAAGCCCTTGTGGCGGTGTACGTCCCGACGAACCACCTGTATCTGGGGGACATCGTGATTTGCGAGCGAGAGCGGGCAAGCTTCCCGGACATCACGGTAGAAGAAGGCATTCAGATGATGCTGACCGGCGGCATGGCGATTCCATCACACGTGGCCATTCCGTCACAGACTGCCAGACCCGGAGGCGACCTCCGGTGACTTCCGGGTATAATCCGGACCTTTGTGTCAAGCAAGCAGGGCGGGTTCTGAGGGACCCTCTCTGGGGAGGTGAGATGAGCGTGACGGTTCAGAGATTCATGGGGCGGCTGTTGGTCCCACTGCTGTTGCTGGTCGCGCTGGCGGCTGCGCCAAGGGCGGCGAATGCCCAGGTCGGGCAAACGCCGGGGGGGACGCAGGAAGTCGCGGCCCGCGGTGAAGCCGATCTGGTACTGCCCGATCTCTCAACAGTCGATTTTCACGGGGTGAACGGGCGATCGCTGCTGATGAGTGGCCTGCTCGTCTGCGGGCTGGGCCTGTTGTTCGGGTTGATGACCTTCACACAACTCAAGAACCTGCCGGTGCACGCGTCGATGCTGGAGGTCTCCGAACTGATTTACGAGACCTGCAAGACATATCTCATCACGCAGGGAAAATTCATCCTGCTCCTCGAGGTATTCATCGGCGTGATCCTGGTCTTTTACTACGGCGTGCTTCAGGCGATGGAGCCGTTCCGGGTCGTCGTCATTCTGCTCTTCAGCCTCATCGGCATCGGGGGAAGCTACGGCGTGGCCTGGTTCGGCATCCGCGTGAATACGTTCGCGAATTCCCGCGCCGCCTTCGCCAGCCTGAAGGGCAAGCCCTTTCCTATTTACGCGATTCCGCTGCGCTCCGGCATGAGCATCGGGATGCTGCTCATCAGCGTAGAGCTCCTCTTGATGCTCTGCATTCTCCTGTTCATCCCGGGCAATCTGGCCGGAGCCTGTTTCATCGGCTTCGCCGTCGGCGAGTCCCTGGGAGCGGCCGCGCTGCGTATCGCCGGCGGTATCTTCACCAAGATCGCCGACATCGGATCGGACCTGATGAAGATCGTGTTCAACATCAAGGAAGACGACGCGCGCAATCCGGGCGTCATTGCCGACTGCACCGGCGACAACGCGGGCGATTCGGTCGGCCCGAGCGCCGACGGCTTCGAGACGTACGGGGTCACCGGCGTCGCCCTGATCTCGTTCATCGTGCTCGCCGTTCCCGCTGTCACGGTGCAGGTCGAGCTGCTCGTCTGGATCTTCGTGATGCGCATCATGATGATCGTCGCCAGCGGCCTGTCGTATTTCATCAACGAGAGCGTGGCAAAGGGCAAGTACCTCGACGTCGACAGGATGAACTTCGAGGCGCCGCTCAGCTCGCTCGTCTGGCTCACGTCGATCGTGTCGGTCGCGATCACGTATGCGGTGTCGTACCTGCTGATTCCGAACCTCGGCGACGGATCGCTCTGGTGGAAGTTGTCGACGATCATCACGTGCGGCACGCTGGCCGGGGCGATCATCCCCGAACTGGTGAAGGTGTTCACGTCGACAGGGTCGGGCCACGTCAAGGAAGTGGTGACCTCGTCGCGTGAAGGCGGAGCGTCGCTGAACATCCTGTCCGGGTTCGTGGCGGGCAACTTCAGTGCCTACTGGCTCGGCCTGAGCATCGTCACACTGATGGGAATCGCGTACAACGTCAGCCGGGCGATTCCGGCGATCGATCCCTCCCACGTCGCCGCCGGCGGCATGATGCTCGCCCCCGCGGTCTTCGCGTTTGGCCTGGTTGCGTTCGGGTTCCTCGGCATGGGACCGGTCACGATTGCCGTGGACTCGTACGGTCCGGTCACCGACAACGCGCAATCGGTCTTCGAACTGTCCGTGATCGAGCAGATTCCGGGCATCAAGGAATCGCTCAAGCGTGAGCACGGCTTCGACGTCCACTTCGAGCGGGCCAAAGACATGCTCGAAGAGAATGACGGCGCCGGCAACACGTTCAAGGCGACCGCCAAGCCCGTGCTGATTGGCACGGCGGTGGTCGGGGCGACGACCATGATCTTCTCGATCATCTTCCTCCTGACGCACGAGCTGACCCAGAACCTGGACAAGCTGTCGCTGCTGCACCCGCCGTTCTTCCTGGGCCTCATCACCGGCGGCGCGGTCATCTATTGGTTCACGGGCGCGTCGGCTCAGGCGGTGACGACCGGAGCCTACCG
>JAHFUL010000001.1:0-13538 GCA_023265155.1 Acidobacteriota bacterium | reverse complement strand
GGTGCCCGATTGCCGGGATTTGGTGTCTAACGGCTTGAAACATTCGCTCGTTGACTGTCCGTTTTTGGAGTGACTATAATCGCCGCCTTTGGTGCTCTGAGATCATCGACCGCGCTCGTTGAGGTAACGGGCTTCAGTATTCAAGGGCGATTACTCCGGGGAGGTACCCGTGCCAGGTGAATTATTCGCCGAAGTGACGAACCCGACGGTCAAGATCGGCGCTCGGAAGTGGTATACGGTGCCGCTGTCCATTCTCGTCCATACCGTGGCGATCGCCGCGGTGATCATCATCCCGCTGGTGGCGATGGACGCACTACCGACGCCGCCGACGATGATGGCGTTTGCCGCGGCCCCGCCGCCGCCCCCGCCGCCCCCGCCGCCCCCCCCGCCGCCTACGGCTCCGGAAGTCCCGAAGGAAGCGATCCCGGACCTGAACCCGGCGGCAGCGCCCGTCGAAGCTCCGAGGGAGATCAAACCCGAAACGGGGCTCGAGCAGCCGGTGGTCAATCGAGGGGCCGTTGGGGGCATTGAAGGGGGAATTGCGGGAGGCATTTCGGGTGGCATTGTCGGAGGGCTCGTCGCTCCGCCGCCCCCGCCGCCCCCGCCGCCTCCTCCGCCCCCGCCGGTGCGCGTCGGCGGCGTCATCAAGGCGCCGACGAAGATCAAGAACGTCGACCCCGTCTACCCGGCGATTGCGCAGTCCGCCCGCAAGGAGGGCATCGTGATCATCGAACTGCTGGTTGGGACGGATGGACACGTCAAGACAGCGACGATCCTGAAACACGAACCGCTGCTGGATCAGGCGGCGCTCGACGCGGTGAAGCAGTGGGTGTACACGCCAACCTTGCTCAACGGCGTGCCGCAGGAAGTGCTCTACAACATCACAGTGGCCTTCTCGCTGAAGTAGACGATCAGGAGCTGAAGCCGTATACGCGATTCTCGTAACTTCGTCTGGATGGAGGTTGGACCGTGGATTTCATGTCGATGTGGGCGTCAATGGGACTTCTGGCGCATGGCGTGGCCTTCGTGCTCTTGATCATGTCCATGTGGTCGATCGGTGTGGCCGTCGAACGCATCATGACCTACAACAAGGCGCGCAGCCAGTCGAAGCTCTTTGCGCCACAAGTCGCCAAACACCTGAAGGAGGGACGGCTGAAGGACGCGATCGCACTGTCCTCCTCCAAGAACTTCCGCTATAGCCATCTCGCGAAAGTCGTCCTCGCGGGGCTTCAGGAGTATCAATTTCAGCAGGAAAGCTCCTCCGGCATGAGCCGTGAGGATCTCCTTGATTCCGTGCGTCGCTCGATTCAGCGCGCCTCGGCGCTGACGGCGTCCGATCTGAAGAAGGGCATTGCGGCCGTGGCGACGATCGGGTCCACGGCACCGTTCGTCGGACTGCTCGGCACCGTCGTCGGCGTCATCAACGCGTTCCAGGGCATTGCGAGCAGCGGATCGGGCGGTATCGCCGGCGTGTCGGCCGGTATTTCCGAAGCGCTCGTCGAAACGGCTGCGGGTCTCTTCGTCGCGATTCCCGCGGTGTGGTTCTACAACTACCTCTCGGGCCGTGTCGAGTACTTCAACGTGGAGATGGACAACTCCTCGTCTGAGCTCGTCGACTACTTCATCAAGAAGACGGCGGCGTAGGAGCGAGTCCGAGACCGGGGAACGACACATTAGGAGTTGTAGCCATGTCAATGGATGTAGGCGGCGCCAAAGGCGGGATCAAAGCCGATATCAACGTCACGCCGCTCGTCGATGTCATGCTGGTGCTGCTCATCATCATGATGCTGATTGCTCCCATGCTTCAACAGGGCATCAGTTTGCGGCTGCCGGTAGCCGATAACACCACCGATAAACCCTCAACCCAGGACCAGACGGTGATTGCGATCGCACAGAACAAGGACATCTATCTGAACGCCAAGTTGGTTGGGAAGGGCGATCTGGGGACCAAGATCACTGAATTGCTGGAAGACAAGACGGATAAAGTCGTCCTCATCAAAGCCGACACCGAGGTGGAGTACAGCGCCGTGATGGCGGCGATGGACGAGCTCCGGCAGGCCGGCATCGAGGACATCGGCCTCATTACCGATCCCAAAACGGTCGGAAAAGCTGCGGGAGGACGGTAATGGCACACCATCACCATCACCTCGGCGCCGACAAGGTCGTCAAGGAGGAAATGCCGCATGCCAATGCGGACATGAACGTCACGCCGCTCATCGACGTGCTCCTCGTGCTGCTGGTCATCTTCATGGCGGCGCTCGATCTCACCCAGAAAGGCGTCGATATCAACCTGCCGCTCGAAACCAAGAGCGCGAGCCAGACTGATTCGAGCGTGAGCCAGATCCTGATCGATTACACGGCGGACGGGCGTATCACAATCAACCACCAGGACATCACCGTTCAGGAGCTCCAGACCCGGCTGCGCAGCATCTATGAGCAGCGCAAGGACAAGACGATGTTCATCGCGGGTGCCGGGACGATTCACTACGGCAAGATCATCGAGGTCATCGACGCCGCCAAGGGCGCTGGCGTCGAAAAGGTGGGGATCATCACCGAAGGCATGCGCAAGGCCGCCGGCGTTCAATCCGGCAACTAACGCCGCCTCGTAAGCCTCGTCAGCCCCGAGCATCGTCAAGCAAAAAAGGGCCGCCAGACGCATCTGGCGGCCCTTTCTCTCTTCGGATCCTCGTAGCGCGGGGCTCTCGGCCCCGCGACAGTCCAACGGAGGCGCGCCCCCTTTAGCTGACGCCGGCGCTTTGCTTCCGCCGCAGGTCGTTGGCCTTCTCGCTCAGCCCCTTGGCTTCGTCGATCAGTGACTTTTGTTTGGCCGGGTCCTTCTCTAAGAGCGCCTGCTGCCGCAGCAGGAGCCCTTTGAACACAATCGCATCCACGTAGTCGGGCTTGAGCTGAATCGCCTTGTCGGAGGCCTGGAGGCCCTTCAGGACGAAGTCCTTCTTCTCGCTATCGCGCAGCTTCGGATCGCCCCGTGTTTCGTCCCAGTAGTAGCTGGCGATGGTGTGGAACGCTTCCGGGTTGGTCGGTTCTTTCTGGGCGCGCTCCTCGAGGGCCTGAATGGTCTTGTCGAACTGCCCCTGGCGGTTGTAGTAGCCGGCCAGCGTCGTGTAAACCGTCGGGTCGTTTGGCCGCACTTCCTTGGCCTTTAGATACATCTGCTCGGCTTCGTTGTAGGCACCGGCGTCCTCGTAGATCTTTGCCAACGCGAAGTAATTGGTCGGCTCCGTGGGGTCCATTTGAATCATCTTCTGGACGACAGGTTCGGCTTGATCGGGGGCATTCAGCTTGTCGGCCCCGTAGGCGGCCACGAGATACTCGAGCGAGCGCTTCGCGAGCACCTTCTCTTGTTCGCCGGTCGCGCCCGCCAGTCTTTCGGCGGACAGCAGGTAGTTCTTGACCGCCTTCTCCATCATGACGTCGTTCTCGGGCTTGCCTTTGTCGCCAGGTCTAAAGAGGTTGTCGTAGCTGTTGCCGAGGTAGAAGTAGGCATAGTTCAGCTCCGGGTACGCCTTCACCGATTCTTCATAAAGGCCGGCCGCCTTCTTGTAATCCTGGATCTGGTAGGCCTGGTTGGCCTCTTTGAACGCCCTCATGGCCTTCAGACGGCCGATTTGGGCGCAGCCGGCCATTGAGGTGAGCGCCACCACGACCACGATCAGCGATGCACCCGACAAACTCCGCATTGGATCCCCTTTACTACGGTGATTCTGCATATGTCCGATCCTTGCTGGGCAGGGTTGAGAACAGTCACGTCGCCGAAATCGCGCAAGTATAGTGAAGCGAAAAAACGTACGTCAAGGAGGCTGCTTCTCCCTATGATGGGGCTAAGCGTCCGTCCGACAGGAGATTAGACACCGGATTTCATGATTCGCTTCGAGGACCTTCTGGAAAAGGTCCGGGCATACAGCCCGGACGCCGACGTCGAGTTGCTCCGGCGCGCCTACGTGTTCACGGCATTCGAGCACAAGGGACAGGTGCGCCATTCCGGAGAGCCGTATCTCATTCACCCGCTCGCAGTTGCGGACTTTCTCGCTGACATGAAGCTCGACGTGGTCGCCGTCGCGGCCGGCCTGCTGCACGACGTGGTCGAGGACACCCTCACGACCATCGAGCGAATCCAGGAGCTGTTCGGACCCGAAGTGGCACATGTGGTGGAAGGGGTCACCAAAATCAGCGCCATCCGCTTCTCCTCGAGCGAAGAGCGCCAGGCCGAGAACTTCCGCAAGATGCTGCTCGCGATGGTGGACGACATCCGCGTCATCCTGGTCAAGCTGGCGGATCGCCTGCACAACATGCGGACGCTCAGCCATCTGCCCGAGGAGCGCCGGCTCTCGGTGGCGCAGGAGACCCGGGACATCTACGCACCGATCGCGAACCGGCTCGGCATGAGCAAGGTGAAGAACGAGCTCGAGGAGCTGTCGTTCCGCTACCTGGATCCCCGCGTCTATGAAACCCTGCGCGCCCAGGTCGACGCGAGACGCCGCGCGACCGAGGGCCTGATCGAGCAGTTGAAGAACACGATTGCGACCAAGCTGCAGGACGCCTCGGTGCCGGTCGTCGAAATCGACGGCCGCATCAAGCGCCTCTGGAGCATTCACCAGAAACTGAAGGCGCAGCGGATCGAGCTCGATCAGGTCTACGATTTCATCGCGCTGCGCATCGTGACGACCAGCGTGAAGGACTGCTACGCCGCGCTCGGCATCATTCATCAGACCTGGTCGCCGGTGCCGGGCCGCATCAAGGACTTCATCGCCATGCCGCGGCCCAACGGCTATCAGTCGCTCCACACGTCCGTGATCAGCGACCGGGGCATGCCCTTCGAACTGCAGATCCGGACGATGGAAATGCACCGGATGGCGGAGGAAGGGATCGCCGCTCACTGGAAGTACAAGGAAGGGCGAATCGGCGACCACAAGGACGATCGGTATTTCCAGTGGATGCGTCAGCTGCTCGAATACCAGCAGGAAGTGCGCGATCCGCAGGAGTTCATCCAGAACCTCAAGGTCGAACTGTATCCGGAGGAGGTGTACACCTTCACGCCGAAGGGACAGGTGAAAGCCTTCCCGCGTGGGGCGACTCCCATCGACTTCGCATATGCCATTCACACCGACGTCGGACACCAGTGCGTGGGCGCCAGGGTGAACGGCAAAATGGTGCCGCTCCGCGCGCACCTCCGCAACGGCGACATCGTCGAGATCGTGACCTCGCCGGGACACAAGCCGAGTCGCGACTGGCTGAGCTTTGTCGTCACGTCGCACGCGCGCTACAAGATCAAGCACCTGATCCGGCTGGAGGAGCGTAGCCGCGCGGTCGACCTCGGACGGAAGGTGTTCGAGAAGGAAGCTCGAAAATACGGCGTCAGCCCGAAGGGCATTCAGGAGTCCGAGGCGTTCATCAAAGCCCAGGCGGAGGCTGGGGCGAGGACGCCCGAGGATCTGTTCGCGCTCATCGGCTACGGCACGCTGTCGGCGAAACAACTTCTCGGCCGGCTGGTGCCGGCGGACCGGTTGCGCGAGAAACCGCCCGAAGGCATCGTGAGCGCCGCGGTCAGGCGCGCCTTCGGCGGCGGCGAGGAGAAGATCAAGGTGAGCGGCTCAGACGACGTCCTCGTGTTCCGGGCTCGTTGCTGCAACCCGATTCGCGGCGAAAAAATCGTCGGGTACATCACGCGTGGGAAAGGCGTCTCCGTGCATTCCGCGACGTGTCCGAACGTCCTGAATCTCCTGTACGACCCCGAGCGCCGCATTGCCGTCGAATGGGACAAGAGCGCCAGCGACGCGCCCGCTGTGAGCTACACGGTCAAGCTCACGATGGAAGTGGAGGATCGGAAGGGCCTGCTAGCGGCCGTCAGCGCGACAATCGCCGATATCAACACCAACATCAAGGACATGGAAGCGCGCACGTCCGGTGAAGAGGGCGCGCGCATCGACGTGACCGTCGAGATCAGCGACCTCAAACACCTCGAAAAGGTGATCAAGTCGCTCCGTGGTGTCAACGGCGTTCTCGACGTTTCACGGGCCGGCGGGGCCGGAAGGATCGGCGGGTGATCGGCCGTTACTGAATCAGGAAGACAGGGGACGAGCCATAACCTCGTCTGGCTCGTACGACGCGATCGCGTCGATCTCTATGCGCGCGTCCCTCGGCAGCCGCGCCGCCTGGACGGTCGACCGCGCTGGGAACGGCTCGGTGAAATAGGTGCGGTACGTGTCGTTCATTGCTGCGAAGTCGCTCATGTCGGCGAGAAAGACCGTCGTACGCACGACGTGCCTGAACGTGAGACCGCCGGCCTCGAGAAGGCCGCCGATGCTGTCCAGCACACGACGCGTCTGCGCCGCGATGTCACCCTCGATCATGTGTCCCGTTGCGGGATCGGCCGGAACCTGCCCGGAAATGAACAGCAACTGTCCGGCGCGGAGGGCCGACGAGTAGGGTCCGATGGCTTTTGGGGCCTTGGAGCTCGTAAAGGCCGACTTCATGCGCCTACGCCGCCTTGACCACCTTCCGCGATCTCAGACACCGGGTGCAGACGCGGATCCGCTTGACGCCGCCGTTGATACTGGCTCGAACCGTATGGAGATTGGGCTCGAATCGCCGCGCGCTCACATTGTGGGCGTGGCTGATCTGACGACCGACAACGGGCCCTTTGCCGCAGACTTCGCATCGTTTTGACATGACTGAATCCTTGAAGCTATCTATCGGCTGTTAGCGAGCGGCTGCGTTTGGCTCAGGCGCTGCGAACTGATCGCTGCAGGCTGTTCGAGACAAACCCCAAGTATATCGGGAGGCTCACGGGACTATCAACCGCGGCGCTTCTACTTCGCCTTGCGTTTCACCTGACGGACTCATCCGACTCATCCTCCCGAGCAATTCGAGCAACGGCCGGGGGCTTCCCGGCTCGAGCGCCCGCATGGCCCCAGCCGCCTCTTCAATCCGGCGCAGGACGACAGCCGCATCCCGTTCAAACGAGGTCCCGCCCCGGCCTCCTGCCTCCGCGAACAGCGGTTTCAGCGCTGCCGCCAGGCGTGCGGCGGGGGCAGACGGGGGCCGGTGCTCATAGATCACCCCACGCGCCGCCGTTTCAAACGTGGCGGCCAGTGCCCCGGCTGCACCAGCCACGTCATCATCGATCAGTGGCTGCAGTTCCAGTGGTTGCAGCTCGGCCGGGTGGTACCGAACCAGGAAAGCACTGGTCATGAGGAAGAGCTGCGACTGCTGCTCACTGAAATCGCGCATGTACTGAATCAGGAGCGTCACATCTCGTTGCTGGCGGCGGACGCTGGCCGCCGGCGGATGCTCGCGAGCCGAGGCGAGGTAGGAACAGTCACTCGGACACCGAATCTCGGTCAACCGCTTGGTGCCGCAACAGACGGCACAGATGGCCTGCTGAAGCGCCGGGCAACTCCGGCGCGCCTTCCTCTGGCGGCAAAGGGGACACATCACAGAGTGTTGTATTGTATGACCAGGTCGGAGCATCAAATTGCGGTTTTGTCACGTCCCGTCAGTTTTGAGACAACTTCTGTCGTCTCCCAAAGCGGACAGGCTGAGCCGCCGCTGATCGAACCGATCCAGCCCGATTTGCGTCTAAAGCAGCACCAGTTTTGAACGGACGGTCCAGTCGTCTTTGTCCGACACCGTTAAGTGATTGTCATTAAGGTTCTTATGGTCAGGTGTCGTTAACGAAGAATGTCCCAGCGCCCGTGAGGTTGCCGGGGACGAGGTCGGGTTGAACGCGGCAGACCTCAAGGCGCGAATGCTTGTGATAGGACTTTAGTTCATGTCGGTCTTGGCTATTCATTTGCACGGTGCTCAGCAATCTTAAGCGGCGGCGGCCCGGTGGTCCGGGCAAGGAAGGACGGCGATAATGAGGCAGCACTTGACGGCGGGAACGGGCGACCAAACGCGGACCCGCTATTCCGAGTTGAAGCGGATGCTGGAGGATCGGCAGCGGGAAATTCATGCTGCGGTCCAGGGCAAAATGCGCGATGTCCGAGCCGAAGGCCCTTGGGGCGGCAAGCAGAACGACGTGCTGGACGCGGTCGAGAGCTCAGAGGCCGACATCCAGGAAGAGATTGAGTTTGCACTCATCCAGATGAAGTCGGAGACACTCAACAAGATTAATGATGCGCTGGCGCGACTCGAGCAGGGCAACTACGGGAACTGCTTCGAATGCGGCGAGGAAATCGCCGAGAAGCGTCTGCGGGCTCTGCCGTTCGCCGTGCGTTGCAAGGATTGTGAACAGGCGCGGGAGAACGCCGAGCAGCGCGAGCGTCATTTGAACGCGCGTCGCGGCACGTCGTCACTGTTCCTCGACATGTAAGACCCGGCGTGCCCACAATGAGGGCTCCGCCGGTGGCGGAGCCCACATTCTCCCCACCGGCGCTTCCCAGAGATACACGAACCACCCCGACCCGATCGATGATCGATCGTATCCGGGCGGGAACTTCGGAGGTCGCAATGAGCGATCACGTCGAGGATCTCAAGACTGAAGACAACCCGGTTACCGAACGGCCGCTCTCTCTTCCCGCCGAGCTGCCCATTCTTCCTCTGCGCGACACGGTCCTCTTCCCGAATTCCTTCATGCCTCTCGCCGTGGCGCGAGAAAGCTCGGTTCACCTGATTGACGACGCGATTGCCAACGGCAAGCTGATCGCGGTCTTCACGCAGCGCGACGCGAGCGTCGAAGAGCCAGGTGAGGACGATCTGTACCGCGTGGGTACCGCGACGCACATTCATAAGATGTTCAAGCTGCCCGACGGCAGTCTGCGCCTGATCGTCCAGGGGCTGGCGCGTCTCACGCTCGACACGGTGGTGGCGACGCGGCCCTATCTCCGCGCGAAGGTCAGCGGGGCGACCGAGGGCACCAACGAGACCGATCGGCTCGAAATCGACGCGCTCGCCCGCAACATCAAGACGAACTTCCAGCAGGTCGTGTCCCTGTCGCCGCTGTTGTCGGACGATCTGCAGACGCTTGCCACGAACATCGCGGAACCCGGCCGCCTGGCGGACTTCATCGCGTCGAGCCTGTCGACGATCAGCACGGTGGTCAAGCAGGAGGTGCTCGAGACGCTCGACATTCGGACGAGGATGGACAATCTCAATCGCATTCTGATCAAGGAGCTCGAGGTGCTCGAGCTCGGATCGAAGATTCAGTCGCAGGTCCAATCCGAGGTCGGCAAGAATCAGCGCGAGTATTTCCTCCGCGAGCAGATGAAAGCGATTCAGAAGGAGCTCGGCGAAGGCGACGATCAGACGAAGGAAGTCGAGGAGCTCGCCGAGAAGATCGAGGCGGCGGGCATGCCCGAAGGCGTCAAGAAGGAAGCGTTGCGCGAGCTGGATAGGCTGTCGAAGATGCCCGTGGCAGCCGCCGAGTACACCGTGTCGCGCACGTACGTCGACTGGCTTGTCGCGTTACCCTGGGCGAAGCGGACCGACGACGTCATCGATCTGCCACACACCCAGAGCGTGCTCGATGCCGATCACTCGGGCCTGGAGAAAGTCAAGGATCGCATTCTCGAGTATCTGGCCGTTCGCAAGCTGAATCCTTCGGTGAAAGGTCCGATTCTCTGCTTCGTGGGGCCTCCCGGTGTCGGCAAGACGTCTCTGGCGCGGTCCATCGCTGAATCGCTTGGCCGGAAGTTCGTTCGGGTCTCGCTCGGTGGCATGCGCGACGAGGCGGAGATCCGCGGGCATCGACGCACCTATATCGGTGCCCTCCCCGGCCAGGTCATGCAGGGCCTCCGGCGCGCCGAGTCGAAGAACCCCGTGTTCATTCTCGACGAGATCGACAAGCTGGGCTCCGACTTTCGCGGCGATCCCTCGTCAGCCCTGCTCGAGGTCCTCGACCCGGAGCAGAACAGTACCTTCCGCGATCACTACCTCGACGTGCCGTTCGATCTCTCGGAGGTCCTGTTCATCACGACAGCCAATGTGCTCGATCCGGTTCCAGCGGCCCTCAGAGATCGGATGGAGGTGCTCGAGATCGCGGGATACACCGAGGAAGAGAAGCTTCAGATCGCCACGGCTCACCTGGTGGACAAACAGGTCAAGAATCACGGTCTCACGGCCGAGTCCATCCGCTTTACGCCCGCGGCGCTGCGGCAGGTGATTCGCGGGTATACCCGGGAGGCCGGCGTCCGGAACCTCGAGCGCGAGATCGGATCGATTTGCCGTAAAGCGGCGCGCCGGCGCGCGGAGGGTGACGAATCGATGATCGAGGTCACCCCCGAAGTCGTGGTGCAGATGCTCGGGGCGCCGAGGTTCCTCGACGAGGAAATGGAAGAGCGGACCAAGTATCCGGGTGTCGCTATCGGCCTTGCCTGGACTCCGAGCGGTGGAGAAGTCCTCTTCATCGAGGCCTCGAGGATGGCGGGCACCGGGTCGCTGACTCTCACTGGGCAGCTGGGCGAGGTGATGAAGGAATCGGCGCGCGCCGCGCTGTCCTGGCTGCGAACGCACGCCCGTGAATACGGGATCGATCCCGACTTCTTCAAGAACGCTGAAATCCATGTGCACGTGCCGTCGGGTGCCATTCCGAAGGATGGACCCTCTGCGGGCGTCACGATGGCGACAGCGATGGCGTCTCAGTTGACCGGGCGTCCGGTGCGCGGCGACATCGCCATGACCGGCGAAATCACTCTCTCGGGGCGCGTGCTGCCAATCGGCGGCGTCAAGGAGAAAGTGCTGGCGGCCCGGCGGGTCGGCATTCGTGAAGTGATCGTCCCTCGCCAGAATGCCAAGAACATCAACGAGGATCTGACGCCGGAGTTGCGGGAGGATATGACGGTCCACCTGGTCTCGACCATCGACGAGGTGCTTGCGCTCGCGTTGCAGCCGGTCTCCTCGGACGTTCGTCCACCGCAACCCGGGCAGAAGGAGCCGAAGCCTCGAGCTATTGCCGTCAGGCCGTGACCCGCTGGCCGCGCTCGCTCGCCCTCGCGTCAGCGATCCGGTATCACACAGATCGTGGGCAGCGGGCGACCGCGGAGTCGCTCGACGCAGTCCCGCAGTCCCGCAGATCTGGCTCAGATGAGCGTCAATCCGTAAGCGGTCTTCAGATCGATGATGTCTCCTCGGGCGGCCAGCGCCCTGGCTTCCGGGACGGTGAAGACATGTACGTCGATATCCTCGTCTGCGTCGGGCTTGTGCGGTGAATCTGGAGCCGCAGAGCGGAAGTCGGACGCGCGAAAGAAGATCAGCTCCTCGTCGCAGAATCCCGGCGCGGGAAACAGTCCCCTGATGCGCAGCAGCTGCTGAGGAACCAACCCGATCTCCTCTTCGCACTCGCGAGCGGCGGCGGCTTCAGCCGTCTCGCCGGGATTCAGGCTGCCGGCTGGCAGCTCCCAGATTTCTCGGCCGACCGTGTGCCGGTACTGGCGGATCAGGATGACATGCGCCTCGTCCTTCATCGGAATCAACACCACTGAAGGTGGATGACGAACGATCGAGACTTCGTGCGACTGTCCGTTCGGCAGCCGCGCCACTGTGACTTCGACCGAGAAGACGTGACCTTGGTACACGATGGGCATAAGGGACTCAGGAAGAATGCCGTGTGCGAAGGGCGTCGAGCACGCCCTGCAGGTCGTCGGGCAGCTCGCTCGTGAATTCCATCTTCCGTCTCGCCACCGGATGCACGAACCGCAGCCGGGCGGCATGAAGGAACGGACGCTCCAGATGCGTCACCGGTCGCAGGTCGCCCGGGACGTGACGGTGGACGCCGCCGTACAGCGGATCGCCGACGATCGGATGCCCAATAGCGCTGAGGTGCACGCGAATCTGATGAGTCCGGCCGGTATAGATCGCCACCTGCGCCAGAGTCAACGGTCCCAGCGCTTCGGTTCGAACGATTCGCGTCACAGCCTCGCGGCTTCGGCGGGCGCGCGCCGACATCTTCTTGCGATTGTCCGGATCCCGCCCGATGGGCGCATCGATTCGGCGTCCGGTCACGACGGTGCCCCACACAAGCGTCACGTACTCCTTTTCGACTTCCCGGTCGTGGAACTGGCGGGCGAGCTCCTCATGTGCGGCGTCATGTTTGGCGACGACCATCAGCCCCGACGTGCCGCGGTCGAGCCGATGCACGATGCCGGGCCGCTTCTCGCCGCCGATGCCGCTGAGATCCTCCACGTGATGCAGCAGCGCGTTGACGAGCGTGCCGGTGGCGTGGCCGGCGGACGGATGCACGACCATGCCCGCCGGTTTGTTGACGACGATGACATCGCGGTCCTGGTAGATGATGGGCAGCGGGAGCGCTTCAGCCTTCGGAGCCGGCTCGATCAGATCGGGAACGTCGACGCTGACGTTCTGTCCCGGCTTGAGGGGGCGGTTGGGCTTTGCCGCCCGGCCGTCAACCTCAACGCGCCCGTCCTTGATGAGCCGCTGAATCTTCGATCGCGATTGCTCTGCCCAGACCGACACCAGGAAGTGATCGAGCCGGACACCGTCGCTGTCGGCTGGAACGGTGAAGATCACGCCGCCCTTTGGCGGGCGCGACGTGGTTCGGGCTCCCGATGCCGGCCCAGATACAGCAGCATGGCGACTGCCAAGGGCACCAGAATGAGCGAGATGAACTGAGAAGTGGAGAAGCTCCCGACCATTCCGCGGGGGTCATCGCGATAGTTCTCGATGAAGTAGCGCGAAACACCGTAGAGAAAGACGTACAGCCAGAAGGTCCGCCCGGGATAGCGGCGGCCGCGCGACTCGGTGGCCAGCAGCACGAGCAGAATGAGCGCTTCCGCGCCAGCCTCGTACAGCTGAGTCGGGTGCAGCGGCACGTTCAGCGGGGTGCCGACGTTGACCGCGGCAAACGGGTCCGTGAACGTGATGCCCCACGGAAGCCCCGTCTCCTTACCGTAGCAACATCCAGCGAAGAAACATCCGAAGCGTCCGATGATGTGCCCCAGGGCGATGCCCGGAGCAAATACGTCGCATGTCGTCCACAGCGGCAGGCCGATCCGCCGGATGTACACGAACGCGACGACGACTGCGAGAATGAGCCCGCCGTAGAACACGCCTCCCGACCAGAGCAGGCCGAGCAGCTCACGCGGATTGTCGAGGTACGATCGCAGGTTGGTGATGAGCAGCAGGAGCTTCGCGCCGATGAGCGCGCTGATGATGATGTAGATGCCCAGATCGAGCACGCGCGTCTCGTCGAGGTCGCGCGCCTTGGCCCGGACCATCGCGAACTTCAGGCCGAGAAGATAGGCGGTGGCCAGCAGCACGCCATAGGTATAAACCGTGATCGGCCCGATCCCGAGAAACGCCGGAATTTCAAGCAGTCTCGGATACATGGGTCCTCACGCCAAGCATGTCGAGGATCATGATCGCCACCCCAACGGTGATCGCTGAATCGGCGACGTTGAACGCCCAGAAATGATAGGTCCGCCAGTACACATCGACGAAGTCGACGACCGAACCGGTGACGAGGCGGTCCAGGAGATTACCCGCCGCGCCGCCGACGATCAAGGCGAGTCCGATCCGCGCCGCCAGCTGGTGCACCGCGAGGCTCGCCGAATACAGACCGACCG
>JAHFUL010000031.1:16841-27310 GCA_023265155.1 Acidobacteriota bacterium | reverse complement strand
CCATCCGCCGAGAACGCGTAGTAGCGCACCTGGTCTGTCCCGAGCCAATGAGGATATGAGGAGCCAACGACGTGGTGCGTGACGGTGCCCTTCTGCTCATCGACGGTGAACGGCCCGAAGTAGCCGAGATAGGTGAGATACGCTTCGCCGCGCGCGGCGTCAGTCGTGGGGTTTGCAACCGGCCGCTTTGAGCTCATCAGATGAGCGGACATCTCGCCGCTCGTGTCGTACACCACGCGACCGACGTCGTAGTTGCCCGGCCGCGTCGCGCCGTTCGCGTCGAAGACAACGTAGGAGACGAGCTTCCAGTTCCCGAGCAATCGGGCCCGGACGGTGACGGCGGCGGGAGCGCGTGATGGAGCCGGGGACTGCCCTGCGATGAGGGGACTCACAAGCGCGCAAGCGCCGAGCCATGCGAGGGCGTTCCGGCGGGTCATGTGCGGAAAGCTACCACAGGCTGGACGGTTCGTGTAGCATTCCTTGGGAGCATTTGCCTATGAAAACCATCCGACTCGCCGCCGCGGCCGCGCTTCTCTTCATGCTGGTCCCGACCGAGGCCCAGCCCCAGGCGCTGACCAGTTTGTCGTCGCTCCGCACGAGCTACAACACCAGGAAGGCGACCGTCCGGCCGACGGGCGAGCTCAAGACCCAAATCGACGCGATCGATCAGGAGATCGCCGCCGCAACCCGTCAGGGCAAGACCGGTGACGTGCGCCGGCTCATGGCCAAGGGCCAGGTTCTGCTGTCAGGCCGCCCGTGGACCGGCGAGCTCGATTTCAGCAACTCGATCGTGCTGCGCACAGAGAACGTGATCGCCGATTCGTCGAAGCCGTATACGGTGCGAATCGAGCAGATCTACAGCCCATCGACCGAGCTGTCACAGTCGCTGACGGCGCACGCGAAGCTGCAGAAGCGCCCGGCGCCTGCAGTGGCCGGCGCTGCTCCTGCCGCGCAGGCGCCGCCGGAGGTCGTGAAGGATTTCGGCAGCGTCGCAGGAGTCAGCCGCGATCTCCGTGAATCGCCGTACCGCCTCGAGCTCGACATCCACGACATCGTCGATGGCACCTACGTGCTCGCGGTGGAAGTGCTCGACGACACCCGATCGCTCGGCACGACCAACCTGGCCGTGAACCTGCGCAAGGGGCTCGACCAGGTCGTCGCGCAACTCGAAGCCGACGCCAGGCGGGCGCCCGAAGCGCTGCGCGCAGACATCCTCTTCCCCATCGATCGCATGCGCAACGTCAATCGCGGCCTGCTCGAGATGCGGACGTTCGATCCCGAGAAGGATTTCGCAGCCGCCCAGGAAGTCGCCACGGCGGTCAAGGCGGGCAAGAATCCCTTCGCGACGCGAACGGGAGATTTCAAACGCCACTATCTGCTGCAGACGGTCAACGAGATCATGCCGTACCGGATGTACGTGCCAAAAACCTACACGGCGTCGCGCGCCTATCCGCTCGTCATCGCATTGCACGGCCTCGGGGGCACCGAAGACAGCTTCTTCGACGGCTACAACGGGGCCATGCCACCTCTCGCCGAACAGCACGGCTTCATCGTTGCCACCCCGCTCGGCTTCCGGGTCGACGGCGGCTACGGCTGGGGCATCGGCAATCCGCCGGCGGATCCGACCACGCGCCGTTCGCAGCAGGCCAGCGAAGACGACGTGATGCAGGTGCTGCAGCAGGTGAAACAGCAATACAAGATCGACGAGAACCGGATCTATCTGATGGGCCATTCACTCGGTGCGATCGGTACCTGGAAGGTCGGGCCGAAGTTTCCTGATGTCTGGGCGGCGCTCGGGCCAATTTCCGGATCAGGCAACGCCGCGAGCCTCGAGCGCATCAAGAACATTCCGCAGATCGTCGTGCATGGAGACGATGACCGCACGGTGAACGTGCAGGGATCCCGGACGATGGTGGCGAAGATGAAGGAGCTCGGCATCGAGCACAAGTACATCGAGGTGCCAGGCGGGAGCCACGGCGGCGTCGTGGTGCCGAACCTTGCGGCGATCTTCCAGTTCTTCGATGAGCACAAGAAGGGTGCTCGGGCGAGCCAATAGTCAGCTGTACTGGTCGCGTCGTACTCGTCGCGTCGTACTTCGTCGCGTCGTACTCGTCGCGTCGTACTCGTCGCGTCGGACTCGTCGCGTCGGACTCGTCGCGTCGGACTCGTCGCGTCGTACTCGTCGCGCAGGACTTTGGTCCTGCCGTTCACGTCGGACTCGTCGCGTCGTACTCGTAGCGCAGGACTTTAGTCCTGCCGTTCTCACGTCGTACCAACATGGACAGAACACAAAGAACGGCGCTGGCTGCAGTCGCGACTGCACTCCTGGCGGGCGGGATCGCTGAAGCGCAGAATCAGCCGCCGCTGACGCTCGCTCCTGTGGTTGGCCGACGAATCTCGCCGCCGCAGCCGCAGCAGCGTCAGGGCGTCGAGTATCTCTCGGGGACGTGGAATCTGGTGTGGACCGGGCGCGAGAGTCCGATCACGCCCGGGCCGCGCACCGGCACGGTGGCGTTTGCGAGGCAAGGGACGAGCAACGTGCTCACCATGACCGGCGACGAAACGACGGACGCCGGCACGGCATACAAGGAAACCGGGACGCTCGAGTGGGACGAGGCGAAGAAAGCCCTGGCCATCAAGGAGCGCTTGCCGGGCGGCCCGGAGATCCAGGGGACTGGCGACTGGTCGTCGCCGCTGAGCATCCGCTTCGAGAGTCAGCCGGTGCAGGTCCAGGGACAGACGCTCAAGCTGCGCCGCACGTACAGCATTCTCTCGGCGGTGTCGTTCTCAGTGGCGGAAGAGCTTTCGACCAACGGAGGCCCGTTCCAGAGATTGGGGAATGGGCAGTACATCAAGAAATAGAGAAGTGATGGGGTGATGGAGTGATGGAGTGAAGGGGTGATGGAGTATGGGGTGATGGGATGATGGGGTGATGGATTTGCCGTGATCCTTCACCCCATCACCCCATCCGCCCATCACTCCATCACCCCTTCCCTTACTGCAGGCCGAAGGCGAGCAGCACGTTTCCTGGGCGCCCGCCGAGCGCTCCGTATCCGCAGCTCACGTACACCGTTCCATCCGCGACGGTCGGGCCCGCCTGATTGATCGACGCGCCAGCGCCCTTCACGCCGTTCACCGTGTCGAAATTCGCGGTGACGATAGGAAGCATGAAATCAAGACCTCCCTCTTGATTGGTCACGCGAGGCGCCGCGTCGAGCGTATAGACTATCGATGCTGACGCATCTCTCGAAAGGAGTGAACATGATCGACATCCGAAACGTAACCGGTGCCATCTTCCTGACAGTCACGGTGTTGACGATGACAGGACATCCGGTTGCGCGGTTGACGGCGGCTCCTTCGAACGCGAGCCCGCAGACGCGATCCAATGACATCGTTCCCTTCCGGATCAACGTTCCTAACGTTGTGCTGGCCGACTTGAACGAAAGGCTGGCGCGGACCCGTTTTCCCAGCGAAATCGAAGGCTCGGGCTGGGACTACGGGACGAACCTCGCCTATCTCAGGGAACTGGTGGCCTATTGGCGCACGAAGTTCGATTGGCGTGAACAGGAGCGCCGGCTCAATCAGCTCCCGCAGTTCAAGACAACCATCGATGGCGTCGAGATGCACTTCGTTCACCAGCGCTCGAGCCGACCCGGCGCAACGCCCCTCGTGTTCATCCATGGCTGGCCCGGGTCGTTCTTCGAAGTGACGAAGATCATCGGACCGCTGACCGAACCCACGGCCCATGGTGGTCAGCCTGAGGACGCCTTCAACGTTGTTGCCGTGTCGCTGCCCGGCTACGGATTCTCCGGCAAGCCCACCCAACCCGGTTATAGCAACCGGCGGATTGCCGGCATCATCGCGCAGTTGATGGCGAGACTCGGATACAGCCGGTACGGCGCCCAGGGCGGGGACTGGGGCGGCTTCATCGTCCGACAACTGGGCCTGATCGATCCGACGCATCTCATCGGGCTGCACAGCAACTTCTGCCTGGCGAACGCGCCGGCCGGGTCCAATCCCAACGAGGGCGTGCCGCCCGAGGAGCTCAAACGGATCGAAGCCACGCGCGCGCGGACCGCGAACGAAACGGCGTACAGCCAGCTTCAGGGAACCAAGCCCCAGACACTCGGGTACTCCTTGAACGACTCGCCGGCGGGGCTCGCGGCGTGGATTGTCGAGAAGTTCCGCACCTGGTCTGATTCCGACGGCAACGTCGAACGGCATTTCACGAAGGACGAGCTCCTTACCAATATCATGATCTATTGGGTGACCGAGACCGGGCCCTCGTCGGTGCGCTTGTACTACGAGAACCGCAAGGATGCGGGGTTGCAGGGACGAAGCGAGGTGCCGTTCGCGTGCGCGCGTTTCCCGATGGAGCCGTTCGCGAACGCGCCGCGAAAATGGGTCGAAGCGTCGTACAACGTGCAGCATTACACGGAGATGCCGCGCGGCGGACACTTCGCAGCCCTCGAGGAGCCCGAGCTCCTCGTGAACGATGTCCGGGAATTCTTTCGCGGGCGCCGGTAGCTGGCTGCAGACAGCAATTTACAATTTACGATCAATTCCCAATTGTAAATTGCCCTGACGAGCGCCAGTCTCAGCCGAGCGAGAGGTGCTCCAGCCGCCCCGTGCTGTCGCCGATTCGCTCGACCGTCGGCACTCCCATCCTGTCCAGGAGCGTCAGGTGAAGGTTGGCCAACGGCGTGCCGCTCGGAAACGTCAGGTGCCGCCCGCCCGGCTCCCGTCCGATGCCGCCGCCTACCAGCAGGATCGGTAAATTGGCTGGCGCGTGCAGGTTGGAGTCGGCCATGCCGGCACCGTACACGATCACGATGTGATCAAGGAGAGACCCGTCTCCGTCGGGGGTCGATCGCAGCTTTTCGACGTAGTACGCGAACAGCGTCGAGTGAAACACCTTGATCTTGAGGAGATTCGCGAGCTTGCCCTTATCGTTCTGATGGTGCGACGTCGCGTGGTGCGATTCGACGACGCCGAGCTCGGGGAACGTACGCCCACTCAGCTCGCGCCCGAGCATGAAGGTGATGACGCGTGTCAGGTCGGTCTGGTACGCGAGCACCTGCAGATCGAACATCAGCTTCACGTGCTCCTCGAAGCCGGCCGGGATCCCTCCCGGCTGCTGCACCAGCGGGAGCTGCTGGCCGCTTTGCTCCTCGGCCCTTTGAATCCGCCGCTCGATGTCGCGCACCGCCTCGAGATATTCCGCGAGCTTCTCGCTGTCACGCGAGCCGATCTGCCGGCGCAGGTCGGCGATTCTGTCCGTGACCGAGTCGAGAATGCTGCGATCGGCGGCGATTTGGGCCAGACGCGCCGCCCGGTCGGTGCTGCCTGAGCTTCCGAACATGCGCTCGAAGACCACGCGGGGATCGTTCTCCATCGGGAGCGGCGTCCTGGCGCCTCGCCAGGAGATGGTGTTCGTGTACGCGCAGCTGAACCCGATGTCGCAGGATCCGGCGAGGTCGCGACCTTCAATCGCCAGCTCGAGCGACGCCAGCTGGGTCTCGCGGCCGAACTCCTTCGCCACGAGCTGGTCAACGGATACGCCCGCTTCGACGTCCGACGTGTCCGAGCGCTTCGGCGGCACGTCCGTGAGGAACCTCGTCGACGCACGCGCATGGACCCCTGCGGCGCTCGATTGCTCCGGGGGAGGTGTGCTGTTCAAGCCGCTGAGTACGAGGATGCGGTCGCGATACGGCTCCAGGGGGCTCAGCACCGGCGTGAGCGCGAAGCCGGCTCCTTCGGTTTCGGGTGTCCACTCTTTCATCGTCATGCCGTTGGGCACGTACACGACGCCCAGCCGCTTGACTGGTGGCACGTCGATGCCGGCGGCGGCAAACGCGGGGACCATGCTGTCGAGCAACGGCAGGGCCAGCGTCGCGCCAATACCGCGCAAGAGCGTCCGGCGCGGGAGCGCCTTCTTCGTCACGATCATGACTCTGTTCTCCGCATCTGGAACGGCACGCTCTGGACGATCCCGAGGATGATCGACGACCAGCGGAAGCCGTCGGGCGCGGCGGTGCGAACGATCTTTCGCACCGCCGGCCGGTCGTAGTACTCGATGCCGCGGCCGAGCGCGAACGACAGCAGCCGGTCGGCAACCGTCCCCACGAACTGTTCACGTCGCGTCAAGAGAAGCGACCTGAGACCGGTGAGCCCTTCGAACGATGTGCCGCCGGGCAGCGAAGCCGACGCATCGATGGGACTGTGTGCTTCGTCGGTCGTGCGCCACTTGCCGGTGGCGTCGAAGTGTTCGAGTGCGAACCCGAGCGGGTCCATCTGCGCGTGGCAGCTTGCGCACGTGGGGTTCTTCCGGTGTTCCTGCAGGCGTTCGCGCACGGACTGGCGCTCGCCGTTCGTGCCCTTGTCTCTCAACGCCGGCACGTCGGGAGGCGGCGGCGGAGGAGGCGTACCAAGAATGTTCTCGAGGAGCCATTTGCCACGGAGCACCGGCGAGGTGCGATTGGGATACGAGGTCACCGTCAGCAGGCTCGCCTGACCCAGCAGCCCGCCGCGTCGATCGTCGGCGAACGTCACGCGCCGGAAGCGATCGCCGTAGATGTCCGGAATCCCGTAATGCCGGGCGAGCCGCTCGTTCACGAATGTGTAGTTCGCCGTCAGCAGATCGACGATGCTCCGATTCTCGCGCAACTGGCTGTCGAGGAAGAGCTCGGTTTCCTGACGAAGCCCGTCGCGGAGGTTCTCGTCGAAATCGGGGAACAGATCCGGATCGGGCTTGACGTTCCGCAGATCGCGAAGCTGGAGCCACTGCGACGAAAAGTTCTCGACGAGCGCCTTCGAGCGGCTGTCGCGAAGCATCCGCCGCACCTGCTGCTCGAGGACCGCGCGATCCTTCAGTTTTCCGCGCACCGCCACATCGAGGAGCTCCTCGTCGGGAATCGTGCTCCACAGGAAGAAGGACAGACGCGAGGCGAGCTCGACGTCGGACACCCGATACGGGGTGCCTGCCGGGAGGTGTGCCGGATCGGTCTCGACCCGGAACAGGAAGTCCGGGCCGATGAGCACCCGCTGCAGCGCCGTTTCGATTCCCGCATCGAACGTCCCGGAGCGCCGGCCGGACCTGAAAAACCCGAGCAGCGTCTGCAGGTCGTCTTCCGTCACGGGGCGTCGATAGGCCCGGCGTGCCAGCGCTGCAAGGATTTTCCTCGCACAGGGCTCCTCGTCGCCGGTCTTGGGCTGACACACGAGAATCTTGCGGCGACTCTCCGTGTCACCCGGACCACCGACGGCGACTGGGCCTTCGATGGTCACGGTCTCCACGCCCGGCGCCCCATCGAACATTTCGTCGGTCTCGAACGCCCAGCCCGTGCGAGCGGGCTGAAGGACATCCTCAGGCTCCCAGAACTTCTTCACGAAGGTGACGCCGAGCATGTGCGTTCCCGCCTTCGCGGCGATGCGAAACTCCAACCCGTTGTCCGCCTGGTGCGAGTACGTCTCCCATTCCGGATTCCACGAGAGCGTTCCTGCATAGCTGGCGGGGGGCGGCACCACGCTGGCCCCACCGACGGTGAACTGCGCGACGCGCTCGCGATCGAGCCGGATTTCGAGGTCGTGAGGCTCGGCCAGCCCGCGCACCGCGTTATAGAGCGTCTTCTGGAGCCGGACCTTGATCAGGTATTCGCCGTCAACGGGAAATGTGTGCTGAATCGCGGTGCCTCCGCGCGAGCCAAACGGGAGCTGCTCGCTCAACCGGCCGTCCTGCGTCAGCAACTTCGGGACCGTGTAGGTGTCGATCGACGGCGTCGAGGGAGGACGACCGATCGCCAGGCGGCTAATCTTGCGGGCGGCCGACAAATAGCGCTCGAGAAGCGCCGGTGAAATCGAGAGGACATCGCCGTTATTGTCGAAGCCGTGCTGATCGGTATCGTCGGCCGGCAGCAGGGAGCGTCCGTCGATGTCGAGCGCGAGCAGGTCGCGAACCGCGTTCGCATATTCCGTGCGGTTCAGGCGGTGGGCGACCGGCCGTCCAGGATTGGGAGCCGCAGCCGCTGCTCGATCGAGCGCCGCCTCGAGTGTCGAGACGAACGTGTCGACGCGTTGCGCATCCGGTCGGGGTAGTCCTGCCGGCGGCATCTGGCCGCCTCGCAGCTTGCGGGCAGCGTTTTCCCAGATCTCCGCATTCGCGCCTGCCCGGTTGACGTCGAGGCTCTCGAGGCCGAGACCACCGGTCCGGAGGCGCTCGCTGTGACACGTGACGCAGTACTGGTCGAGGAACTGGCGGGCAGGGGACGGTGATGCGGCGACGGCCGCACTCGTCGTTTGTTTCGCGGCGGCTGAGCCTTGAGCAAAAAAGAGGACTGCAGACTGTGCGCGTACGGCGGTCGGCACGCCACGGGGGGCCCGCGCCGCCCGGATCCAGACGGCGGTGCCGAAGACTGCGACCCCGGTAAGAACCGCGGCCGTTCCAGCCACGCGTCGAGAGGCCATTAGCGCACCGCCAAGAAGAAGAACCAGAACAACGGAAAGGACCTTCGCACGGGAGTACGTAGCGTGCCTTGATGGTATCCTCAAGTCAATCAGCAATTCCCGGAGGATCCGACGTGCGCTCCGCTGTCATGCCTCTCAACTATCGGTGGCTGCTACCCGGGGTCTTCGCATTCGCCAGCGTAGCCGCGACTGGCGGCGAGCACCGGGTGGCGGATGCCGCTGAGCGGCAGGACCGCGCCGCCGTCGAGAAACTGCTGAAACAAGGAGCCGACGTCAACGCACCGCAGCCCGACGGCGCCACAGCACTCCAGTGGGCGTCGCATTGGGACGACCTCGACGCGGTGGAGCAGCTCTTGCGCGCGGGAGCCGATGTCAATGCCGCGAACGACCACCGCGTGACGGCGCTTGCGCTCGCCTGTGAAAACCGCAGCGTCAAAATCGTCGAGCGATTGTTGAAGGCGGGCGCGAACGCGAACGCCACCATCTCGTCAGGTGAAACGGTGCTGATGACCGCTTCGCGCACCGGTCACCTCGGCGTGGCGGAAGCGCTGCTCGCGCACGGGGCGAACGTGAACGCGAGCGAGCCGTCTCACAATCAGACGGCCCTGATGTGGGCCGTCGCCGAGCAGCACCCCGACATCGTTCGAACGTTGATTGAGCATCGAGCCGACATCCAGGCTCGATCGCGCGTGAGACGCCGCACGGTCCAGACGGGCGACCGGTACGGCGACCAGAACACCATCAAGGAAGTAGCCCAGGTGGATCTCGGCGGCTTCACGCCGTTGCTGTTTGCGGCCAGGGTCGGGGACATTGCATCGGCCGAGCACCTGCTGCGCGCCGGAGCGGACGTGAACGACCGCGCCCCGAACGGCGCCTCCGTGCTGGTGCTTGCCGCCCATAGTGGACATGGTCCGGTCGCGGAGCTGCTGCTCGACAAAGGCGCCGACCCCAACGCCGCCGGCGCCGGCTATTCGGCCCTCCACGCCGCGGTGCTGCGCGGCGATCTCGACCTCGCGAAGGCGCTGCTGGCGCACGGCGCGAATCCCCGCGCACAGCTCACGAAGGGGACGGCGAGCCGGTACTACAGCAAGGACTATGCATTCAACGAGGCACTTGTCGGCGCCACGGCCCTGTGGCTGGCAGCGCGCTACGGCGACAGCGAGATGATGCGCGTGCTCGCGGCGGGCGGCGCCGATGCGCGGTTCACCATGGCTGACGGCACCACGACGCTCATGGCGGCGATCGTGGCGACGCGTGGGTTTGGGGCGTTTCGCGCCGGAGACCGTCGCGAGAGATATCAGGGCCCGGCCGACGTGTCGGCGAAAGCCGACGGTGAAGACGAACGGATCACCTTCGAGACGGTCAAACGCGCCGTCGAGCTGGGCGCCGACGTACGCGCGGTCAACAAAGCTGGCGACACCGCGCTCCATACGGCTGCCTCGCTCGGATTGAACAGCGTCGTGCAGTTGCTTGCGGACAGCGGCGCCGATCTCGAAGCCAAGAACAACCGCGGACAGACGCCGCTCGCGGCGATTACGGCGAGGTCTTCCCGTGCGCCGGCCGCCCAGTACGCCGGAGCCGCCGACGAGAGCACGAGCACGGCCGATCTCCTGAGAAAACTGGGCGCGAAAGAATAGCGCCCGATAACGGGCCCTGGACCGTTTTCTCCTTCGTGATTCTCGTGACGTCGCGTGGCTCTGCGTGAAGGACCTGCATCAGGGATTGACGACGACCGTGAGATCGCCCGGTGTGGTGACCGCGCCGTCGCTGACGAACGCGCGCACCACGTACTTGCCCGGCGTGCTGAACTTTGCCGTCGTGAACGCCCTTCCATCGACGACCGGCGTCGTCGGTGGCGTGAAGGTAATGCGTCCGCTTGTCGGACCACGATATTGGAGCCACTCGACCCGCAGGCCGATCGGAGCAGCAGGAGCAGGCGCACCTGCCGCGGCGGCCGACGGCTCGCCTCGTCCCTGACCGGCCTGACCGGCCTGACCGGCCTGACC
>JAHFUL010000031.1:0-16741 GCA_023265155.1 Acidobacteriota bacterium | reverse complement strand
CGGCCTGACCAGCCTGCCTCCCGCGACCATCCGTAGAGCCGCCACGTGCCGCGCCGCCCGTTGGGCCTCGACGTTGCGGCCGTCCATCATCGGTGGCTGAGACGTTGAGCGTGGCGCTTCCAGAAAGCGTGATGGTCTGGGTCGGGTTGTCTATCGTGATCGAGGGCGCCTTGTTGAGCGGATCCATGCCGGCCGTCAGGCTCCCTTGAATCGCGGGCGTGTCGACCTCCCACTCGGGCAACAGGAATCCGCTCGCCCTCTCGGTCCGCCCATGGACGGCCAACATCCACACCAGCTTTCTCGTCACCGGCCAGTCCTTCGGAACCCGCACGGCGAAGAAGAAGCGGTGTCTGCCCGTGAGGAAGAACGTCGGCTGGCCCTGATCGGCGGCACCCGGCTCGATGTTGTTGGCAGGACCGGCTGGAATGTCGATCAACTCTTCGGAGTTGCGATTGAAATACCCGAACAGCATGTCGAACGAGCCGTCCGGATTCTTCTCCCAGCCTTCGAAGGCCGGCACCACGTTCTGACCGGTGCGGTACTTCCAGCCAGGCTGAAACGGAATCTGTCCGGCGAGAAGGGTCACTCCCGCGAACAGGGTCAACGCGGCCAATCCGATGAACCGCCGCGCGGTCTTCGAGGTGATGCAATCGAGCATTGTTGACGCTACGGCTGCTGTTGCTCGGTCGGGTGCGATTGCCGCGCCGCAATGCGCTGCTGGTACTCTTCCTCGGAGATGTTGTAGTACCCGAGCCACATGTGCGACATGTCGTCGATGGTCCGGTTTCCGAAACCGATCCAGTTCGTCGGGTCGTAATTGATCTTGTTCGACGACGAATTGTTGTGCCAGCTGATCATGTGCAGGATGGTTCCAGCCGGCACGACCGGCGCGACATTGTCCGCATACTCGTAGGCGCGGACCCATCCGAAATTGAATCGATCGACGCAGCTCAGGATTTCGGATTTCGTGCCGCCGTTCCGCGAGAACGCCGCCTGCTTCGACGGAGGATAGATGGCCTCGAGGCACATCGCCTTCCCGCGGTTGTGCATGTGTGGCTCGAACTGCGTGATCACCGACGGAAAGGCCAGGCCCACGTACGTGTCGAGCCTGACGTTGTCGGTGTTGGCAGGAATGTCGAGCATCTGCTCGGTATCACCGCCGAGGAGGTGCGCGCGCATGATGTACTTCGGCTGGTAGCCCTTCGGATAGAAGTGGAACGCGATGGCCCCCTTGACGGGCGTGTCCTCGCCGATCGAGTGCAGATGGACGTTGAAATTGATCTTCGACCCGGCGGGAAGGAGGCGCGCTGTCCCCTCATCGTACGCGTCGCCGTTCTTTCCGATGGAATACTCGGAAAGCGTGCCCCCGGCGTCACCGGAATCCGCAAGCGCCCTTGGATCGTCCGGGCTCACAATCGACGTCACGATGTGATGCACGGCCTTGAACCCCTGGACCGGCTTCACTTCAACCGACTTGATCCACCGGTCCTCGGTCGTGACCGCGTCCGCGGTGACGATGTTGCCCCACCAATCGGGCCCGGTGGCGGGGACGACTCGTGCCTCGTCCGTCGTGACGACGAGGTCGGGATTCGGAATCTGCCAGGCCGTGACGTCGGGAAACTGGGCCGGCGGCGGCATGTCGGCCGGGTTGCCGCGCGGAGCGCCGGCGTCCACCCACTTGCCGATCGTTGCAATCTCTTGGTCGGTCAGCGAAATGTCATTCTTGAACCTGTTGATGCCGATCGTCCGATCGACGAACCACGGCGGCATCTCACGCGTCTCGGTCCTGGCCTTGATCGAACGCGCCCACGGCCTTGTGTCGTCGTAGGTCAGGAGCGACATCGGGGCGATCGAGTTGGGGCGATGACAGTTCTGGCAGGAGCGCTGAAGGATCGGCACGACGTCCCTGGAGAACGTGGGCGTTTGTACGCCCGCCCTGGTGGCGGCCGGCGCCTGCGCCAACACGCCAACGGAGGCGGCCATCGTTACAGCCAGGAGAGGACCAGCAAGCCTCATCACAACCTCCTTGAAAGCGCTGACGACATCATAAACCATGGCACGGCTCCCGGCGCACTTCATGCGTCGAGCGGTCACCGGCCGCCTGGTCCTTGTGCGCGCGAACGGGATTCGAGCCCATGAAGCTGTGAACCAAAACGCCACCACGGGGTGATGGGGTGATGGGGTGATGGGGTGATGGAGTGATGGAGTGATGGAGTGATGTGGTGAAGGTGTGATGGATTTGCCTGATCCTTCACCCGTTCACGCCTTCACTCCATCAGCCCTTCACTCCATCATCCCTTCCCTTACTGCACGCCGAAGGCGAGCAGCACGTTTCCTGGGCGCCCGCCGAGCGATCCGTAGCCGGAGCTGACGTACACCATTCCATCCGCGACCGTCGGACCCGCCTGATTGATCGACGCGCCGGCGGCCTTCACGCCGTTCACGGTGGCGAACTCGCGGTTGGTGTCGAACTCCCACAGCGCCGACCCGTCCTTCGTGGAATGCGCGCGGATGCCGCCGTCCATGGATCCGGCGAACACCACGCCGGGGATCACGGTAATCGCGGCTGACACCGCCCCCGTGCACCCGCGGCCCGAACCGCACTTGGGCGCAGCGGGCGGCGTGAACCACACCCGTTCGCCGTTGTCGAGCCTCACAGCGTGAAGCCCCGCGGTCTGAAGAGCGCCGTTGTCGGCAATGGCAAAATACGCGCGCTCGCTGTCGACGGCAGAGCCCCACTCCATGCCGCCAAGCGCGCTCCCGCGACCGGCCTTGTACTGCCAGAGCACGGCGCCCTTGTTGTCGGGATCGAATGCCCAGCCGACGCCGGATTTCTGACCGATCACGATCGCGTCGCGGCCGTTTGGCAGCCTGGCCAGGATCGGGGAATTGCCGAAATCAAAATCCGGCCCGACTGTTTGAGGACAGTTCGCGCCCTTCGGCGCATTGCAGCCGACCAGGAACACATCGTTGAACAAGGCCTGCGCCCACCAGACGATCTTGCCCGTGTCCATGTCGAACGCCAGGACGGCGTCGCTCGTTGTCTGCGCGGGCTCGGTGTACATGTTTCCGGTTGCGGCGTACACGACCCGGCGCTTGACGTCGACGGTCGGCGCCGACCAGATGCCCGCGCCCGAGGGTCCATATCGTGTCGTGCCGGAATTGTTTTTTCCGATCGGCTTCGCCGCTTCAGCAATCGAATATGTCTGCCAGAGGACCTCGCCACTGGCGATGTTGAGCGCGGCGACGCTGCCGCGGAACGTGCAGCATTCGTACTGCGCGTTGCCTCCCTGCCCTTCCTCACCCGACGACACCGGCACGTACAGCCGATCCTGGTAGAGGGTCGGCGTTCCGGTGATCGAGGCACTGCGATGCTCGTCGAGCTTGCGCGTCCAGATCAACGCGCCCGTCGATGCGTCGATGGCGTAGGCGGAGGCGCGCGTGTCGCCAAAATAGGCAACTGTGCCGCTGCTGCCTAGGCGAGGCCCCAGCACGATCGCTGTGCGCACGCCTGCGGCCGCCTTATATTCCCAGATGGTGCAGCCTCGCTTCGCATCGAGCGCGTAAACGGTGCCGTTCTGGCTGCCGACGAACAGCCGCCCTCCCGCGATGGTCGGCTGCGCGCGCGCGGACGTGCCGTTCGGGAAACCGAACGCCCACTTCAATGTCAGCTTCGGCACCTGCTCGGCGGTGAGGCCTGCTTGGGCGGCCGGCTGGAAGCGGGTGTTTGTGATGTCGACTCCCCATCCGTTCCACTGTCCGCCCTTGGAAGGATCGAACGGCGGCGAGGAAGCGCAGCGTGCGTCGACGTAAGTGTCGCCGGTATTCACGACCCCGTCGGACGTCGCAGTGGTCGCTGCCGCACCAGGGCCCGCGCCGATGGTTCGGCCGCTCACGAATTCCGCAACGGCGACGCGCTGCGCAGAAGTGAGGTCAGCGCCCTGTGCACGCATCTGACCTGTCGTCAGCGCATCGACGATGGCCTGAGGCGATCGCTGGCGCAGAACCGCGATCGCCGGAATGCGCGAGTCGGTCGGCGCCGCGTGACACGACGCGCAGTTGGCTTCGTAGAGCGCGGCGCCGGCGGACGTCAGCGCCGGTCGCGACGATGGCGCCTGTGGATTGGCTGGTGTCTGGGCGAGGGCAACCATGGTCAAGGCCGTCACGGACAGGAGGACGACGGCGCTCACAGCGGAGACATGATCTCGCATGGCGGTAACCTCGATGATCCTTAGCGCCCGACCTGAAGGTCGGGCTACGAACGCGGGGCGGACCGACAGGTCCGCCTGCAGAAGATCAGGTCCGCCCCGAGGAAGGTCGGCCCGCAGAAGGTCGGCCCGCAGAAGGTCCGGCCCACAGGCGCCCGAGCTAAAAGCTCGGGCCTACTGCTGTCCGGCGACGGCGTCGATCGTCCCGTAGTAGCCGATCAGCATTTCTTCCCACGTCTGATCGCCCCAGCGCACCGAGGCCGTCGGATCCGGATTGAACCGGTTCCCCGTCGAGTTGTCGTAGTGAGCGATGACCATCAAGGTCGAACCCTTCGGCATGAACTTCGGCTCGGCCAGCTTGTAGCTCGTCTGCCAGTTGAAGTCGTACTTCGGCACGCGGAGCACGACTTCCTCGCGGCCGTCGGGATAGATGATCTTGTAGGAGACGTCCTTGCCGCGCACATGCATGTGCGGATAGAGCGTGCTCAGATACGTGTCCTTGTCGAAGGTCTTCCGGGCCGTGACCTCGTAGTTCGGATTGCCGGGCGGGATCGTGAACGTCGTGTTCGGCATCTGGCCGCCGCTCGAGGCGCGCAGCTTCGACGGTGGTTCCTTGGCGAGGATCACGCCAACCTGCGTCTGATCGACAATCGGCTGGCCGATCGTCGTGTAGTGCATCTGCAGCACGATGTTCGTGCCGGCCGGAATCTTCCGCGCGACCCCTTCCTCGAAGGGCTCGTACAGTCGGCCCGGCACCAGGCCGCCGACACCGCCAATCTCTTTCAGGCCCGGATCCTTCCGCAGCTTCGGCGTCGGATCGACCGGCTTGCCGTCGCCTACCACCAGATCGCTGATGATGTGGTGCACGACGCGCCGATCGCTCGGCTTGAGCTCGACGCCGCGAATCCAGATGTCCTCCTTGAGGTTCATCGGAATGGTGATGTAGTAGTAGGGCACCGTTCCATCGGCCGGAACCGTGAACGGTTTGACCATGGTGAAAATCATGTCGGGCTGGCCGATCGACCACCCTTCTGCAAACACGGGCGCCTTGGGCAAGTCGGTCTTGTTGCCTTCCGGCGCGCCGGCCTCGACCCACGTGGAGATGGTGTCGACCTCAGCCTTCGTCAAGCTGATGTCGTTGGCGAACTTGCCCACGGCGGGATCGGCGCCCCAGGGCGGCATTTCTTTGGACACGACCTTGTTGCGAACCGCGCGTGCCCAGGGCCGAACATCCTCGTAGGTCATCAGGGACATCGGCGCCATGCCCGACTGGCGATGGCACTCGACGCAGCTCTTGAACAGAATGGGCGCGACGTCCTTGGAGAACGTCGGGGCCGAGGCGGCCGACAGGGTCGGAGACATCGAGGACGAGGCGGTCAGCCACACCAGGGCGACCGCAGCGGCGACGAAAATGTTCAGGGGACCGAGCACGGCTCGCATATTCCAGCCTCCTCAGAGCGCGTCAACGTGGAGGCTACAGTATAACGCGACTCAGGCATTTACAGCCTTGACGCTCGCCTGATTCCGGTGTATTCATGTCAAGCGCAGGGGGTGTCTTTTGATACGAGAAGGTTTGAGCCGGGTCGTGCTCGGAATGGCCACGGCGTCCGCGGTCGCGCTCGTCGCACTATCAGCCGTGCCGGTGGCTGGCCAGGCTCCGGCGGCGGCGTACCGGTCGCCGCGAACCGCCGATGGCAAGCCGAATCTGAACGGCATCTGGCAGGCCAACAACGAAGCCAATTGGGATCTGCAGTCGCACATGGCCCGTGCGGCCCTGCAGCTGCGGGCCGGTCCTTTTGGTCCGTTGCCGGCGGCCTCTGTGCTGGCGCTGGGTGCGGTGGGAGCCGTGCCGCCCGGACCCGGAGTGGTCGAAGGCGACGAGATCCCGTACTTGCCCGCCGCGCTGGCGCAGAAAAAGAAGAACCAGGACAACTGGCTCACGTCCGACCCGGAAATCAAGTGCTACCTGCCGGGCGTGCCACGCGCGACCTACATGCCGTATCCGTTTCAAATCTTCCAGAGCGCCAGCTCCATCTTCATCGCATACGAGTATGCCGGCGCCGTTCGAAACGTTTTCCTGAAGGACCCCGGTCCGCCGCCGATCGACTCGTGGATGGGCCAGTCGGTCGCCCGCTGGGAGGGTGAAACGCTGGTGATCGACGCCAAAGGGTTCAACGATCAGAGCTGGTTCGACCGCGCGGGCAATTTCCACACTGAAGACCTGCACGTCGTCGAACGGTACACGCGCATTCAGCCAGACGTCCTCAACTACGAGGCGACGATCGAAGATCCACGAACCTTCTCTCGCCCGTGGAAGATCAGCATGCCGCTCTATCGCCGCCTCGACAAAGGCGCACAGATCATGGACTTCAAGTGTGTCGAGTTCGTCGAGGAGCTGATGTACGGCCAGTACCGCAAGACTCCGCTTCCCCGCTGATTGCTGGAACGGTTCACATGCGCAATCGGTTGATGACGTTCGCAGGTGGTCTGGGATGCTCGATTGTCGTCGCGTCGCTGCTGCTTGCGCCGGTTTCCGGACAGGCGCCCGCCGGCACCCCGAAGACAATGTCGACAATGTCGACAACGACGACAACGGCGCGCTACGTCGTTCCCCGTACGCCCGACGGCCGCCCGGATCTGCAGGGCACGTACGACGTCGCCACCATCACGCCGATTGAACGGCCGCCGCAGTTCGGAGGGCGATTGATGCTCACCGATCCGGAGGCGGCCATCCTGGAACGTGGCGAAAGCGCACGCGTCGCACGCGGGGCTCAGCCAAGCCGGGGCGACCGGGAGGCTCCGCGGGTGGGCGGAAATGTCGGGGGCTATAACAACTTCTGGATCGATCGCGGCAACCAGGTCATCACGGTCGATGGACAGAAGCGTAGCTCGCTCATCGTGGACCCTCCGGACGGACGCATTCCCCCGTTGACGCCGGCGGCGCTGAAGCGAAACGCGGACCGTCGCGAGCCCAGCCCCGACTCGAACGAAGCATTGGCGGGAGAAAGCCGCGGAGCGTTCGACAACCCCGAGCAGCGTCCGCTCGGTGAACGCTGCCTCCTCGGGTTCAGCTCGACGTCGGGACCGCCGACGCTTCCCAATTACTTCTACAATAATTTCAAGCAGATCGTGCAGACCGCTGAATACGTGATGATTCTCAACGAGATGGTCCACGACGCACGCATCATTCGCGTCGGGGGTCAGCATCTCCCACCGAACATTCGCAAATGGAACGGCGACTCCATCGGCCGTTGGGAAGGCGACACGCTGGTTGTCGACACGACGAACTTCACCGACAAGACCAGGTTTCGCGGGTCCGCCGAGAACCTGCACGTGATCGAACGCTTCACACGCGTCGATGCGAAGACTCTCCTGTACAAGTTCACGGTCGACGATCCAACGACGTTTACCAAGCCATGGACCGGCGAGTATCCGTGGCCGGCGACCAGCGACCCGATATACGAGTACGCGTGCCACGAGGGGAACTACGCGCTGGGAGATATTCTCAGGGGCGCCCGCCTGTTGGAGGCTGAGGAAGCCGCGAAGACCGGCACGAAGAAGTGACTCGTGCGAAGATAGGACGAGGTAGAACCACTATGCGCCGTTCATTCGTGACGCTCGCGGGTGCCTTGGGTGCCGCGATCGCCATCGCGTCGCTCGGTTTGGTACCGGTGGCCGGCCAAACCTCCGCCAGCGGAGCACGAGCGGCAGCGCCCGTCGCCAGACCTGCCGCCGCGAAACCGTATTCGCTGCCTCGCACAGCCGATGGCAAGCCCGATCTGCAGGGCGTGTACGATACGTCGACGATCACTCCGCTCGAGCGGCCCACCGGCACCGAGGTCATGTCCGAGGAAGAGGCCCGCAAGATCGAGCAGCAGACCGCGGCGCGAAAAGACCGAGCCAGCCTGCCAAGCAACGCGAACCGGCAGGCCCCACCCGTTGGCGGCGACGGGTCGTCGGGCGCCGCCGGCAACGTCGGCGGCTATAACAACTTCTGGATCGATTCAGGCGACGCCGTCGTTGTCATCAACGGACAACGACGCACGTCGATCGTCGTCGATCCGCCAACCGGTCGCGTGCCGCCCACCGTCGGCAGAGGCCGTGGGGCAGCTCCTCCGGTTGCTGCGACTCCAACCTCGGACGCAGCCGAGAACGTCGTCACCGCGGCCCGCGGCGCGTACGACAACCCGGAGCAGCGTCCGCTCGGCGAGCGGTGCCTCCTCGGGTTCGGATCAACGTCCGGCCCGCCGGCCCTGCCCGTGCTCTACAACAACTTCAAACAGATTGTGCAGACACCCGAATACGTGATGATTCTCACGGAGATGAATCACGACGCGCGCATCGTCCGCATGAACCAGCCCCACCGGCCCAGCACCGTGACGATGTGGCTGGGCGATCCGATTGGCCGCTGGGAGGGAGATACGCTGGTCGTCGAGACGACGAACTTCAACGAGAAGACGCGGTTCAGAGGAGCCTCGACGAATCTCAAGGTCACGGAGCGTTTCAGCCGGCTCGATGACAAGACGTTGTTGTACCGCTTCACGGTCGAAGACCGAACGGTCTGGGCGACGCCGTGGACAGGCGAGTACACTTGGCGTCTGTCCGCTCCGGACGATCATCTCTACGAATACGCGTGCCACGAAGGGAACTATGCCCTTGGGGACATCCTCAGGGGAGAGCGGCTGTTGGAAAAAGAAGCCGTAGAGGCTGCAAAGCAGAGGTAAAGAGGATCAGATATGCGCACAAAACTCTCGTTCATCGTTCCTGCGCTCTCGGCGGCGATTCTGACATTGCTGACGACCAACGCCGTCACGGTGCTGGCGCATCATGCGTTCGGCGCTGAATTCGACCCGAACCGTCCCGTGCTGCTCAAGGGCAAGGTCACGAAGGTGGAGTGGGTCAACCCACACGCCTGGATTCACCTGGCCCTGCCCGACGGCACGGAGTGGATGATCGAAGGCGGCACGCCGAACACGCTGCTGCGCCGCGGCATCACGAGAGACTCGCTCAAGGTGGGCACCGACATCGTGGTCGATGGCTACCAGAGCAAGGATCGATCGAACCGCGCCAACGGACGCGACGTGACCTTCCCGGATGGCCGGAAGCTGTTCATGGGATCGTCGGGCACCGGTGCTCCGACCGACGGCCGCGACCCGACCGATCCGCCGTCAGGACGATAGAAGCACTGCAATTGCAGAGGGCAGTTTGCAGATTTCAGATTGATTGCAGATTTGGCACGATCTGCGATTGAGTCTGCGCTCTGCACTCGAATCTGCAATCCCGGAACGCTCAGGGTGCAGATTTCAGAGTGCTCTGAAAGCGTACTCGTAGCGCGGGACTTCCGCCTTCGCGCGAAGCGCTTCCGCCTCCGCAACGCTTCGGCGGATTCGTCGTAGCCTTCTTGGCGAAGGCGAATCGGCGGACCGCCGTAGCCTTGGCGAAGGCGGTCAGTCCTGCTTCCACGGCAGACCTGAAGGTCCGCACTACGAGTGCTCTGAATTGTCAGCGTCAAGAGAAGCCTATCCAGCGGCCTACCCGCTCCGGCACCACTGCATAGCCTCAGCAAGGCGATCGCGGTCAGCTTGCCCAGATGGGTCCTACGCGCGCTTCGTCGGCCCTCAGTGGAACTGCGTAAAAAAGCGCCGCGCCACTCACGCTCATGATGACGAACCCGGTAAGCAGTTCTCTCTTCGGTGTGAATGCGCGAGACAGGGCGAGACGCAGCACGACCAAGGACCCGCGAACGGCCCTTCAGGTACTACACCAACGTTGAAAAACGCGGTAGACTCGCACAACGCCTTCTTTAGGAGTACTCGTGGCGGAGAAGGACTTCACAGTCCTGCTTTACTCGGTGGGAGGACACGGTGATGCGGACGCTGGCGTGGTTTCTTCTGACGGGCGCGTTCCTGACGGTGGCCGGATTGCCTTCGCCTTCGGCTTCGGGGCGTCAAGCCGCCACGTCTGCGACTTCGGCGCGTCAGTCGCGCTTGCTTGCGGCTCCGGCGGGTCAAGCGCCCTCATCGGCGAGTCCGGCGAGTCAACAGCCCCCGCCGGCTACGGCAGGGCAACCGCCTTCCTCCGCGACTCCGGCGGGGCCACCGCCGTCGTTAACGACTTCGGCGCGTCAAGAGGCGGGGACGATCGCGCCGCGCATCATCGGGACGATGAGCGAGCTCATGGTGGAGATCGTCTACCCGACGTCCGACGCCATTCTCTACATCGAGACGCGCACGCCGACGAATGATGTCGAGTGGAACGAGCTGCAGGGCAAGGCGCTGATGCTGGCCGAGGTGGGCAACCTCCTGATGATGCCCGGGCGGGCGCGGGATCAGGGTCGCTGGCTCGAGGACGCGAAGTTGATGCGCGATGCCGGCGCTGCGGCTTTCAGGGCGGCGAAGAACAAAGACGTGGCCGCGCTCGCCGAGCTCAACGAGCAGGTCTATGTGTCCTGCACGACGTGCCATCAACACTATCGCTCCAACTACGGGCGCGGCCGACCGGTCGATCCCGCGCGATGATGCCGCTTTGTACTCGTCGCGCAGGAGTCTAGTCCTGCTCGTACGAGGCAGACCTGCCGCCTTCGCGACGCTTCGGCGAGCCTAGCCGTAGCTCGCGGATCCGGGTTGCGAGCGGAGGCTGGAAGGTCCGCAGTACGAGTGCGCATCTACGGTCCGCCGCGCTGCGATCTCCGCGTTGATCGTTTGTCGTACTCGTAGCGCAGATCGGACTTCAGTCGTCGTGCCTGCAGCGACGCGGCCTGTCGATTTCGATCGACCGTCTACCGTCCTCCGGGGTCGGGGCCAGCTACGACGACCCGCCGCCAGGCGACCCGCACGCTACTTGAAGCGGACTGACGTCGTGACCAGCACCTGCCTCGGGCGGCCCGGATCGGCGGTCTCGCCGTCGCTGTTCGAGTAGTACTCCTCGTTCAACAGGTTGTGGCCCGAGAACGTGATGCGGAGGCGCCCCCGGTGCCACGACAGCGCCGCGTCGACGAGCGTGAACGGATCGACAAGGAACGTGTTCGCCCGGTCCGCCTGCACGTCGCTCATCCGCTTCACGTCGACGCTGACGTCGATCGTCGGCGTCGGGTTGCAGCTGGCTCCGAAGTTCACGACGTAGTCAGGCGAGATCGGCAGGCGATTGCCGGTGAGCACTTCGTCGCCTTGCGGCCCGGCCTCGGACTGCACCACGAAGTCGCCGAAGCGGTTGCGGTAGAACGAGGCGTTGCCGTAAACCGACAGTCTGGGCGAGACCGATACCTGCACACCGGCTTCGACACCCTTGTACCGCTGCTCACCGGAGTTCGTGGGACGGAAGAGCGCCCCTTCGCGCGTGGTCAGGACGACACCGTTCTCGGTCATGAAGAAGTAGGTAGCTTCGAGAGCTACACGGCCGCCGAGCACGCTTGCCTTCAAGCCGCCCTCGTAGTTGTTGATGCTCTCGGGCTTCAGATTGAGGTTGGCATCCGCCGGGGCGAGGGAGCTTGGACGGCGAGGCGGGACAAACGCGTGTGAGTAGGCGGCATAGACGTTCATGCGCGACCCTTCCGTGTTCTGCTCGCCGAGGATCCTGTGGGTGGCGCTCAACTTCGGGCTGAACGCGTTGAACGTGTTCCTGGTCGTCACGCTGCTGCGGGTGTTGTCCATCTTCAGCCGATCGAAGCGTCCGGCGGCCGTCAGCACGCTGCGCGGCGTCGCGTCGACCGTGTACTGCGCGAAGAGAGCCGAGGTGTTGAAATGATACGTCCGGGTGCTCGTCGTCTTGATCCAGGTGGTCTCGGCCGGAAACACGGGGTTCAGGTAATCGATCGGCCAGCCGTCGAAGGCCGCGCCGACCGAGATGTCCGTGAAGGTCTGGGAGCCCTTATCCCCCTCATGGCTGGCGCCGAGGATCAGGGAATCCTTCATGTTGCGAAGCTTCGGGTTCAGCTCGAATCGAAGCTCCTCGTAAAAGATGTCCTCGTCGGTCCTCTGCGTGAACGGGAACTGGGTTGCCGTGTGGGCCGCGAGGTCGAACGGGCCGGCGATGAAATCGCCATCCTGCACGAAATGGTGTTTCACGGGCCGGAAGCCGGCCACACCCACCATCTTCAGCGTCGGTTTGAACTGACGCATGTAGTTCAGCGTCAGGCGTCCCTCGCTCTGCTGGTAGTTCCGGCCCGGAAGGTTGAAGTTCGTGAGACGGTCGAATGCCGGCTGGATGTTGTGGAGCAGCTGCCCGCCGATGATCGGCTCGTTGGTCGGCGTGCTGCTGTCCGCAACGACGCGGTTGATGCTGATGCTGAGAAACGATTTGGGGTCGAGCGTGAACGCCAACTTCACGAAGAGCGCCTTGTTGCCGACGGCGAAATCGTCGGTGGTCTTGTTCTCGAAGTAACCGCCGTCTCGCTCCTGCGCCAGGGAGACGTAGTAGCCGCCCCAGTCGAGGATTGGTCCCGAAGCCCGGAGAACTCCCTTGGCCGCCCCGAACTCGCCCGCCGTGATGTCGATCCCGTACTGATGATCCGGCGTCGGGTCGGCCGTGCGCATGTTGACCGAGCCGCCAATGGCCGTTCGGCCGTAGAGCGCCGAATTCGGGCCGCGGACGATCTCGATGCTGCTCGTGTCATTGATCGTGAGCGCATTGACTCGAGCGCCGTTGTTCGAGAGCGTCTGCGGCACGCCGTCGATGAGCAGAAGAGTGTTCGTGAACTCCGGATCGCCGCGCGGAAGGCCGCGCAGCATCACCGACTCGAACAACCCGAGCTGCGTGCTGACGACGGCACCGGGCGTGTCCGCTATGGCCTGCGTGAGCGTCTGATCACCTTTGCGTTCGATCTCGGCGCGATCCACGACCGTGGCCTGCGCGGCAATCTCTCCGATGCTGAGAGGTTTCTTTGTCGCGGACACCTGCACGCGGTCCAGGAACGTCGGCGTGGGCACCATCTCGACGCCCACGAGCGAGACTTCTCTCGCGCGAACGTCGATCCCCGGTTCACGCTGCTCGAGGAATCCGGGCGCCCGGAACACGAGGGTGACCCGACCGACCGCCACCCGATCGATGCGAAACCGCCCGCCATCGTTCGCCAAGACGGTAATGGGCGTGCCCTCGATGCTCACGGACGCGTTCGCTACCGCGAGGCCGCTGTCCTTCGCCACAATCGAACCTGCCAAAGCTCCGGTGAGGGGCGGCGGCTGGGGACCCTGCGCAGCTGCTGGCCGTGAATCAAGGCTCATTCCGCACAGGACCAGCAGGGTTGCGCACAGGCCTCTCCACGTCTTTCCACACGTCATCGTCGCCTCCATGTGAGTCGCGTCATGTCGTTTTCATCGCTGTGGTGCTGGTCACGCATGCCGTGACCCTTCGCGCCTCTTGCTGATCAACAGCTCTCCGCGTAACCGAGGCAGCGAGAGTCCCCCACACAATTCTGGCCGCAGACGGCCGGCCTTCCGTCTGTGAAATTTCTGAGACGGGATCCGAGGGCATGCCCGTACCGTTCATGTTCGGGAGATGACGTAGCCGACCAATGATACCCCGTGAGGGCGAAGCCCCCCGTCATGAGCGCGGTGTCCGTCAGGAAGGCAGCTGACGATATTCGTCACGAGTCCGTTCCCGGAGACTGCGAGCGCTACTTCGCGTTCGCCGGCGCAATCGGGATCGGCGCACGGGCAGTACGGACCCTCGTCGTGCCCCGCGTGTTCTCCGCCCAGGCAAACACGAGCTCGTCGCGGCGCGTCACCATGCGCGGGTACTGCGTGCCGATGCCCTCCGCGATCGTCGCAGCCGGACCACGGGCGCCGCTCCTCTCGACGCGGCGCACCCGGAACTGCGAGCGCCCATCGGTGAAATCGATCCAGGACACGACAGCGGCCACTCCACCCGGCAACAGGGCCACCTGCACGCGTCCGACGGCGGCCTTATCGTCCAGACGAACGGGTGCCCCGAACGTGCGGCCGGCGTCCTGCGAGAACGACACGAAAGCATGGCCGGGGGTTGCCGGCGCCGCAAACCAGGCCACGGCGACGTCGCGCCCGGAGGCGCTGACGGCTGGTCCATTCACGGGACATCCCGTGATCTTCCAGCCGTCCCGGTGAACCAGCGCGGGCACACTCCAGCGTCCAGCGACGAGACGCGACGCGTACACATCGCGGATCTCGACGGCGCTGCGATCCCTGAAGACGGCGAGGGGGCCTTCCGCCGTGACGGCTACGGCGGTCTGGCAGCACTCGCAGACACGCGCATCGATCTCGGTTTCCGGGAGCTGCTTCCCGTCAGGACCGTATGAAGTCGCTCGCAGCGCCATATCTCCGCCCGAGCGTCCGTCCAGCCAGATCACACCGAAGCCTCCACCCGGCACCGGGAAGAGCGAGGCGAAGCCGTGCTGCGACGCGGTCCCGTCGTGATGTGGACTCGAGGGTGGCGTCCAGGTGCGTCCGCCATCGGCCGAGCGGGACAGCTGCAGGTCGTACGCTTCCGGATCAGCCCCGTGTTCCTGCAGCCACTGCGCGACCAGCGTACCGTTGGCCAGGAGATGGACCGACGGCACATCGGCCGCATTGACCATCAGGTTCGTGCCCGAGACGATGGGAAGAGGGGTTGACCACCCGGACGAGGTGCGCTCGGCGAACTTGAGGCTGTCCTTCGTTTCCGAGGTTTCGATCCAGCTCAGGAACGTGCGATCGCCTTCAATCGTCAGCCGAGGTTCCCCACTGCTCGCGGCAGCGGGTGAAGCCAGCGGCTGGACGGCGAAGGTCGGCGTCCCCTGCGCCATCGGCCTCGTTGGCCCCGTCAGCATCGTCGCGATGAGGACGAGGCTTCCGATCGAGAGCGAGGTGCGGGAAGACAATTACTCCTTGTGCTTCGCGGTGAAGGTGCCGGTGGCGGCGCCGCCCGCGATGTCGAGCGTGCCTTTGATCGCGTTGCTGCTCTCGACGGTGCCGCTGTAAATGACCGGGCCGATGTCGGCGGCGACAAACGTGAACTCCAGCGCCGACCCCTTCAGCGTGCCGGTGAGATCGGCCTCGCCAAGGGTCATCGAGGAATAGTGGCCGGTGACTTTCTCACCGTCCACTTTCAGCGTGACGGTCGGCGTCCCGGTGCCCGCGTCGGTCTCCACGTTGAAGATCCACGTGCCGTTGATGTCCAGCTTCGCCTGGGCCCGCACGATCGAGCTTCCAGCGAACACCGACACTGCGGCGACCAGGGCGACGATCAGATTTCTTACGCTCGCGACTCTCATCCCACTGCCCTCCTGAATCCCCTATGTTACGCGAAGAGCCACGCTATGATCTTTTTACGTCCATCTCATCGGCGGGGGTGCGACCGGTGCGACCGTTGCGGTGAGCGTACTCGTCGTGCAGACCTTTATAGGTCTGCCGTGTAGAGCACGGCGGCAATCGACGGCCTCAGACTGTTACCGTCAGCACGTTGTTGGCGAACTGGGTAGGAAACGAGCGCAGCGGCGAAGACGCCGGGCCGCGTGTCACGCCGCCCGATGTGTTGAATTCCGATCCGTGACACGGGCACACAAACCGCTGATTCGAGAATCCGGTGACCTTGCAACTTTCGTGCGTGCAGACGGCGGTGAGCGCCGAGAAGGTGTCTTGGCCCGTGCGGGCGAGAAGAAAGTTCGCCGACGAGGTCTGCACCAGGGCGGCGCCGCCGACGCTTGCGAGGGGCGAGGCCGCGTTGATGGAAAGGACGAGCGCGCCGTTGGCGAGGCTTGCATTCACCACTGGGAGATCGGGAGCGTTGGAGCTGGCGGCCATCGGACCGCCGCAGCCGGAGGCCACGGCCCCCAACGTCAGGATCGATACCGTCTGGCACGCATGGAGGCAGAACTCGCGACGCGTCTGTCCGGGTGAGTGATGATCGGGGATTGTCGGTAAGAGTTTGTCGGGCATACGCGCCGCCGCGCAACCTGCGTGCCTCAGGGAACGAGCGCGAATCGCGTGAGGAAGCGCGCGGAGAACGGAAGGTAAGGTGGAAGAAGCGTCCGCGGCGTCAGACATGCGGGTGAGCCCCTCTGGTGACACTCGGAACTGACGGAGCGCGTCACTGAAAAATCGCCGCGCTCTCGGCAGGACTTAAAGTCCTGCACCCGACCAACCCCTGCTCCCCAGTCCCTCAACTAATCCCTAATCCCTAATCCCGAATCCCTAATCCCCAATCCCTAGCCTTGGCAGACATCCCCGAGATAGCCGCCGCCGCCGCAGTACTTCGGGTCCTGCAGCTGAATCGCAAGGCCGTCGGGATCGGTAAAGTACAGCTCGGGCGTACCGGTGACCGGCGCACCGCCGCGATCCGCCTGCCGCAGAGAGATATAGGTGACCAACGCGCCCTCGGAGCGCGGGCCATTTCTGATCCCGTAGGCGTTGAGCGCCTTGGTCACGGCCTCAGGGTTGAAGTTGTCGATCGAGATGCAGGCGTGATCGATCCGCGGAGCGGCTGGAGCGCCGCCGCGACCGCCACCTGCCGCACCGGCTCCGCCCGCGCCACCAGGAGCGGCGTCGGCGTTGCCACCAGCGCCTCGTCCGGCTGGCGCGCCCGCT
>JAHFUL010000030.1:19297-27661 GCA_023265155.1 Acidobacteriota bacterium | reverse complement strand
CACGGGACGTTACTGTGCGCTGTTTGGCCCGATTGGGCGTATCATCGAACCACATGTCCTGCACGCTCCAGGGGACGCGGTGGAAACGTCCGGTTTTCTACGGCGTCATTCTTCACCTGCTGTTCCTGGTCACGACCCCTTTCGAGCATCACGACATTCTCTGCCATCTCAAGACGCCGCTCCATTGCACCGCCTGCGCCTCGAGCCAGCTGAGCTCGGATCCCCACCCGCTCGTGGTTCCGAGCGCCTCGTCGCTGGCCGACGCCGGACAGGCCGTTCAGGCCCTGTGCGTTGAGAAGGGAACCGTTCTCGCCGTTCACTCTCCCGGGCGCTCTCCTCCAACCTTCGTCTGAGTCGTCCATCGCATGTGGCGTCCGCCATCAGGCGGACTTCGAGCCAGTGGAGGCTGGCTCCCGCACGCGTTGCCTTCGCCGAAGGATTGTCCATCCGCTCGGGCTGGACATGAGGAGGAACCATGAGATCGTCACGCGTTTGGTGTGTGTCGGCGATTGCGCTGTGCGGGCTCTTCGTCGCGCCGGGCCGTGCGCGGGCGCAGCAGGCGCCCGCCACGGACCCGGCGGCCGCGCAGGCGTTGCGGCAGGAAATCTCTCAACTGCGGGCTGAGTTCGAGGCACGGATCGCGGCGCTCGAGGCGAGGCTCTCGGCGGTGGGCGGTGCGGGGGCGCCGGCCGCTCCGGCAGCCGCGGCTCCCGCGGCGCAGGTGCCGCCGGGTGCCGAAGGCCTCGGCGGCCCGACCGGCTCGCTGCCCGTCTACGGCGGAGCGTCCGCGGCATCCAAGGTGTTCAATCCCGACGTTGCGGTCATCGGCGATTTCCTGGGTGCCGCCGGAAAGAACAGGGTCAACCCCCAGCCGGGCCTCGAGATGCACGAGTCGGAGCTAACGCTGCAGGCGATCGTCGATCCGTATGCCCGCGCTGATTTCTTCATCTCGTTCGGGGAGGCAGGGGTCGACCTCGAAGAAGGGTTCGTCACCTTCCCCACGCTGCCAGGTGGCCTGCTCATGAAGGTCGGCAAGATGCGAGCGGCGTTCGGCCGAATCAACACACAGCACAACCACGTGCTGCCGTGGACTGATCGCCCGCTCGTGACGGGCAATCTCGTCGGCGGCGAGGAAGGCATCGGAGACGCCGGTATTTCGATCGCCCGGCTGATCTCCAATCCGTGGATCTTTCTCGAGGCGACCGGGGAGGTGTTCCGAGGCGACTCGGGCGATCTGTTCCACGCGAGCCAGCGCAGCGACGTGAGCTTCGTCGGCCACCTGCGCGGCTACCAGGACATCACGGAGTCGACCAACGTCGATCTCGGCGCTTCGTATGCCCGTGGCCACAACGCGGAGATTTTCGTCCCTCCGGATCCCGGGCGTTCCACGACCGAGTTGTTCGGTGTCGATGCGACGGTCCGGTGGCGCCCGCTTCAACGGTCGATCTATCACTCGTTCGCCGGCCGGTTTGAAGGTGTGGTGAGCCGGCGCGGACAGCCCGAGGGACGCCAGCGCGCGACAGGGTTCTATCTATCCGGCGACTATCAGCTGGGCCGCCGCTGGTTCACCGGTGCGCGCTACGACGCCTCGGAGCGCGCGGACGATCCGTCGGCACACGACACGGGCCAGTCGCTCGTGTTCACGTACTGGCCGAGCGAGTTCGGCCAGATTCGCGGTCAGTTCAGGCGCACCGCGTACGCGGAAGGCGTGACGGCGAACGAGCTCCTGTTCCAGTTCCAGTTCTCAATCGGCGCGCACGGCGCGCATGCGTTTTAAGGAGGCCGTCATGAACATCAAGCACATTGCACCTGTTCTCTTTGCCCTGTGCGCGGTCAGCAGTGCTCCGGCGCGCGCGCAAGGCAAGTTGAACGTGATCGCCACGACGGAAGACTTGGCGTCCATCGCGCAGGAAGTCGGTGGCGACCGTATCTCGATCGACTCGATCGCGAAGGGCTATCAGGATCCACATTTCGTCGAACCCAAGCCGAGCTTCATCCTGAAGCTGCAGCGGGCCGACCTGCTCGTGGTCGTGGGACGCGAGCTGGAGATCGGGTGGCTGCCGCGGCTGATTCAGCAGAGCCGCAACGCGAAAATCCAGCCCGGAGCCGCGGGGTATCTCGATGCGTCCGGACAGGTCAAGATTCTCGAGATCCCTCAGGGCCAGGTCACGCGTGCGATGGGGGATGTCCATCCGCTCGGCAACCCGCACTACTGGCTCGACCCCGAGAACGGCAAGGGGATCGCCCGCGCGATCGTGGAGACGCTTTCGCAGCTGAGACCCGGCGACAAAGCGTACTTCGACCAGCGTCTGGCGGACTTCTCGAACCGGCTGACGGAAGCAGAGAAGCGGTGGGTTGCGGCGTTGGCACCGTACAAGGGTCTCAAGGTCGTGACGTATCATCGGTCCTTTCCGAACTTCACGGATCGATTCGGGCTCGACGTCATGGGTTACGTGGAGCCTCGGCCCGGCATTCCGCCCTCGCCAAGCCACACCCTCGAGCTGATCCAGGAGATGAAACGGCAGAGCGTCAAGATCATCATGGTCGAGCCGTATTTCGACCTGAAGACGCCCAACGCCATCGCGCGTGACACCGGCGCCAAGGTCGTCGTGCTGGCCCCGTCGGTCGGCGGGGTGAAAGAGGCGACCACCTACTTCGCGCTCTTCGACTACGACATCGCGACCGTGGTGGCCGCCATCCAGGCGAGTGGAGCGAAGTGACCATGGACATGAGCATGCTCGTGTTCCTGGCGCCCTGTTTCGTCGCGAGCCTCGTCATTGCCGGCATCCACGCCTATCTCGGAATCCACGTTGTCGAACGCGGAGTGATCTTCGTCGATCTCTCGCTGGCGCAAATCGCCGCCTTCGGTGCGACGATCGCGCTCTTGATGCCCTGGTCCGGCGACGATCCGCACGGGAACGCGGTGTACTGGACGAGCCTGGCGTTCACGTTCCTGGGCGCCGCGATCTTCGCCACGATTCGCAGCCGCCGCGCGCGCATCCCGCAGGAAGCCATCATCGGGATCTCGTACGCGGTCGCGTCGGCGGCGACGATTCTCGCCATGAGCAAATCGACGCACGAAAGCGAGCACCTCAAGGACATGCTGGTGGGGAACATTCTCGCCGTATCGTGGACCGAAGTGTGGCAGACGGCGCTCCTTTACGTGGTGATCGGCGCCTTCCACGTCATCTTCCGGAAACGGTTTCTCGCGATCTCGTTGAACCACGAGGGGATCGAACGTGAGGGCGTGTCGCTCCGGTTTTGGGACTTCCTCTTCTATGCATCGTTTGGTTTCGTCGTGACGCGATCGGTCTCGATTGCGGGCGTCCTGCTCGTGTTCTGTTATCTGATCGTGCCGTCGGTGGCTGCCATGCTTTACGCGGACAGACTCAGCACGCGCCTCGCCATCGGATGGGGGATGGGGACGGTCGTGTCGGCGCTCGGCGTGTATCTGTCGCTGCTGCTGGACCTGCCGACCGGCGCGACGATCGTGTGTACGTTCGGACTCGTCTTGATTATCATGGCTGCCGTGCGTCCGCTCATTCAACCATCGCGAGCCTGAGAAGGCCCCTGTAGACGATGTCGACGATGTCGACAGTGTCGACGTGCCCATGATGTCCACGGCGCTCAACCATGAAATGTCGCAAGTGCGGCACTGACATCGCCGACAAGGCGCTCATCTGCTATCGCTGCGGGACGGCGACGACCGACGCAAAATTCAAGGCCCCCGCGGCAACCGGACGGCGGGGCGTCCGGCTCGCCGTGATTGCGGCGATCGTCCTCGCGCTGCTGGTGCTGCTCGCGTTCTTCTTGTTACACTCGCGTGTCATGGCGACAGATGCGACCCGGCCTGAAGAGTCTCGCCCGCGAGCAATTCCAGGCGCCGGAGCTGAAAGTCCGGGCCTACGAGTGAAGACGCGCCACGATTGGAGCGTCGGCGAGATCGAGTCGATTTATACGGCGTCGCTGCCGGACCTCGTGTTCCGCGCGCAGACCGTCCACCGCGCGCATCACCGCGCCGACGAGGTGCAGGGATGCATGCTGCTCAGCATCAAGACGGGCGGCTGTCCTGAGGACTGCGCCTACTGCCCCCAGTCGGCGCGCTACAAGACGAGCGTCACGCGGACGGACCTGGTCGGCCTCGACGAGCTGACCGAGGCGGCGACGCGCGCGCGGGCGCAGGGCGCCACACGCTTCTGCATGGGCGCCGCCTGGCGGGATGTCCCCGACGGCCCGGACTTCGACCGCGTCCTGGACATGGTGCGCGTCGTCCGCGGTCTCGACATGGAGGCCTGCTGCACGCTTGGCATGCTGAATCAGAAACAGGCCGATGCGCTCGCGGCCGCCGGGCTGACGGCGTACAACCACAATCTCGACACCTCGCCGGAGTTCTACGGCCACATCATCACGACCCGCACCTACGACGATCGGCTCGAGACGCTGGCACGGGTCAGGCGCGCCGGTGTGACCGTCTGCTGCGGGGGCATCATCGGGATGGGCGAGGATCGTCCTGTCCGTTACCGTCTCCTCGGTCAGCTGTCGTCGCTCGACCCGCACCCCGAAAGCGTGCCGATCAATCTCCTCGTGCGAGTGGCGGGGACGCCCCTCGCGGACGTGCCGCCCGCGGATCCCCTGGAGCTGGTGCGGACCATCGCGACCGCCCGCATTCTGATGCCGATCTCGTTCGTCCGCCTCAGCGCCGGACGGCTGTCGCTGACCGACGAGGCGCAGGCGCTCTGCTTCCTCGCGGGCGCCAACTCGGTGTTCCTCGGGGATCGACTGCTGACGACCCCCAATCCCGGCACGGCGCATGACGAACGGCTGCTGGACCGGCTCGGCATGCGGCTGAGTGTCTCACCGGCCGCGGACTTGACCTTCGGGTCGAGCGACAATCCTGCCAATGCCGGAGGATAGCCGGCTCGAATCGCGCGTCCGCGCTCGGCTGGCCGGCCTGCAGGCTCAAGGTCTGCTGCGGTCGCTCAACGCGCCGGCCGGCATCGATCTCTCGTCGAACGACTATCTGAATCTCTCCCGACACCCTCTCCTGCTGGCGCGGCTCATCGAAGGCGCCGCCCGCGAAGGCTGCGGAAGCACCGGCTCACGCCTCCTGCGCGGTGAACGCGAGTGCTTCGCTGCCGTTGAGCGGCGGTTCGCGCGGTTCAAGCAGACGGAACGATCGCTGTACTTTGGCGCCGGGTACCTCGCGAACGTGGCGGTGCTCACCACGCTGGCCGAGGAAGGCGACGTCATCTTCTCGGACGAACGCAATCACGCGAGCCTCATCGACGGCACGCGCCTGTCGCGCGCCAGGACGGTCGTCTTTCCACATAACGACCCAGCCACCCTTCAGCGTCTCTTGAACGGCACCACCACCAACGGTCTACGCTTCATCGTCGTCGAGTCGTTGTTCAGCATGGATGGTGACGTCGCGCCGCTCGTTGAGTACGTGGCCATCGCACGGGCCGCCGGAGCGGCGCTCGTGGTGGACGAGGCGCACGCGGTGGGGATCTATGGCGCGCGTGGAAGCGGGTTGATCGAGGCAGCCGGCGTGGCGGACGACGTGTGCGTGTCGATCAACACGGCGGGCAAGGCGCTGGGCGTCAGCGGGGCGTTCGTCGCCGGACCGGCGTGGGCCATTGAGTATCTCGTGCAGCGTGCGCGGCCGTTCGTGTTCTCGACGGCGCCGCCGCCTGCTCTCGCCGATGCGCTGGAGGCGAGCCTGACTGTCGTGGAAGAAGAGCCCGAACGGCGCGAGCGACTGCTCGCGCGGTCCGCGTTTCTCCGCGCGCGCCTGCCGGCTGCCGGGGTCGACGTGGCCGATGGGATGTCACAGATCGTGCCGGTCGCCGTCGGTGACAACGCGCGCGCGGTCGCCGTGGCACGCGCGCTTCAGAGAGGGGGCTTCGACGTACGCGCGATCCGGCCGCCCAGCGTGCCCGACGGAACAGCGCGCCTTCGAGTCTCGGTCAACGCCGGGCTGTCCGAAGAGGTACTCGATCGGTTTGTCGCGGCCCTTGCAGCGGCGCTCAAGGAGATCGGCCTCTGCGCGGCCTCTTCGTAACGGGTACGGACACCGGCGTCGGCAAGACCGTCGCGTGCGCCGCCCTCATGCATCGCTTCCGGCCCCCCCCTCTTCGCTACTGGAAGCCCATCCAAACCGGGATCGAGCAGGACGATGACACGAGCGATGTGCGACGGCTGGGGGTCTGCGGGCCCGACGAGATTCTGGACACGGGCGTGCGGCTCCGGCGTCCTCTCTCGCCGCATCTGGCGGCACGCCTGAGCGGCCAACCGATCGATCTCAGGGGGTTGATCGATTCGGTGAGGCAGCAGGCTGGCGCGAGCCGCTGGATTGTCGAAGGGGCCGGCGGCGCACTGGTGCCGGTGACTGATTCCGCGTTGATGGTCGACGCCATGGTGGCTCTTGGGCTGCCGGTGCTGATTGTCTCGCGCACCGGACTTGGCACCATCAACCACACGCTGCTGACGCTCGAGGCCTTGCGCGCCAGGTCATTGATCGTGGCAGGCGTCCTCATGGTCGGGCAGCCGGACGCAGAGAATCGAGACGCGATTGAAACCTACGGGCGGGTGCCCGTCGTGGGAGAATTGCCGCCGATCGATCCATTGACGCCCGAAGGGCTGAGCGCCTGGGCCGTCGCCAATCTGGATCGCAAGAACGAATTACCTCTGTAGGGCTCAGAGAACCCCGTGAACCCGGTGAACCCCGTGAACCTTGTGAACCCGGTGAACCCCGTGAACCCGGTGAACCCGGTGAACCCGGTGAACCCGTGAACCTTGTGAACCCGGTGAACCTGGTGTCCCGCGACCGCGCCCACCTCTGGCATCCGTACACGCAGATGCTCACGCGGCCGGATCCGATTCCGATCGTAAGGGGTGAAGGTGTGTATCTCTACACGGAGGAAGGCCGCCGGCTGCTCGACGGCACGTCTTCGTGGTGGGTCAACATTCACGGCCATTCGCACCCGCGGCTGAATGAGGCGCTGGCCGCCCAGGCGCGCGTGCTCGAGCATGTGGTCTTCGCCAACTGCACGCACGCGCCGGCGATCGATCTGGCCGAGCGTTTGCTTGGCGTCGCTCCGGCCGGCCTCACGCGCGTGTTTTATTCGGACAACGGATCGACAGCGGTCGAGGTCGCGCTCAAGCTCGCGCTGCAGTATTGGGTGAATCGGGGCCAGCCCTCACGCCGCCGTTTCATCGCGCTGCACCACGCGTATCACGGCGACACGGTCGGCGCGATGTCCGCGAGCGAGGATTCGGTCTTCACCCGACCGTTCACGCCGATGCTGTTCAATGTGGTCCGCGCGAACGCGCCCTACTGTTACCGCTGCCCGGTCGGCCTCGAGAGAGCGAGCTGTCAGATCGAGTGCCTGGGGGCGGCAAGCCCATCAGACCCGTCGACGCTCGCATCGCAGCTGGAGCGCCATGGCGACTCGGTGGCTGCCGTGGTGGTGGAGCCGATGCTTCAGGGAGCCGGAGGAATGATCGTCTGGCCCGAGGAATTTCTGGCGGGCACGCGCCGTTTGTGTGATCGCTTCGACACTCTGCTGATTGCCGACGAGGTCCTCACGGGCTTTGGGCGGACCGGCCGGATGTTTGCCTGCGAACACGCGGAGGTGGCCCCGGACATCATGTGCCTGTCGAAAGCGCTGACCGCGGGTTACATGCCCCTCGGAGCCACCCTCACCACCGAGGCGGTGTACGACGCCTTTCTGAGCGAGGATCGAACGCGGACGTTCTTTCACGGCCACTCGTTCACCGCGAATCCGCTGGCGTGCGCGGTTGCGGTGGCCAGCCTCGACCTGTTTCACGAGACCAACAGGCTCGGAAGCGTCCGCTCGCTGGAACGCTGGCTGCGCGATGGTCTCGACGCCCTCCGGTCGCTGCCGATGGTGGGCGACGTACGTATCATTGGAGGCGTGGGGATCATCGAGCTGGTGACGGATCGGACGACCAAGTCGGCGGGTGGATATCTCGATCAGATGGGCCCGCGTCTCACCGCTGCTTTCCTGGCACGTGGGCTGCTCCTGCGGCCGCTCGGAAACGTGCTGTACTTCATGCCCCCGTACGTCATTACCGAGTCTGAAACAGCCTGGGTGATCGATCAAATAAAAGGGGTGCTGCAGGATCCGGCGATGTTTCCGTAAACTCGGACCCTGCGTAGGCCCGAGCTTCAGCTCGGGCGTGCCCGGGCGCGCTCGGCCCCTGAATCCTGCTCCAACGACGCCCGAGCTGAAGCTCGGGCCTACGCAGGGTTGCTGAAGCTCGGGCCTACGAGGGGCGCCGGACACGTCGTTGTCGTGTTTCCTGCGATAATTCCGCCATGACCCTTCCGCGCGGCGCGCG
>JAHFUL010000030.1:16666-19197 GCA_023265155.1 Acidobacteriota bacterium | reverse complement strand
CCCTCCACCCGCTGATTTACGACTGGAATCGGCACGACGCTGATCCGCAGAACAGCCGGAGCGAAGGCATGGCAGCGGTCATGCTGGACGATGAGACGCTGCGCGACGGATTGCAGTCGCCGTCGGTGCGGATGCCGACGATCGACCAGAAAATCGACATCCTGCAGAAAATGGACGGGCTCGGCATCGACACCGCGAACATCGGGCTGCCGGGCGCCGGACCGCACGTGGCGGCCGATGCCGCGCAACTGGCCTGCGCGATCCGCGATCTCCGGCTGCGCCTCGGCGCGAACTGCGCCGCCCGCACGACGGTCGGCGATATCACGCCCATCGTCGAGATCTCGCAGCGGACCGGCGTACCGATCGAATGCTGTGCGTTCATCGGATCGAGCCCAATCCGGCAGTACACGGAAGGGTGGACGATCGATCATCTCCAGAGGCTCACCGAAGAGGCGGTCGGGTTTGCCGTGCGCGAAGGGTTGACGGTGATGTACGTCACCGAGGACACGACGCGCGCCGATCCAGCATCCCTCCGCGCGCTGTGGACAACGGCGATTCGTTCGGGCGCGTCACGGCTGTGCGTGGCCGACACCGTGGGCCACGCGACGCCCAGCGGCGCGGGCGCGGTCGTCGGGTACGCCAGAGGGCTGATCGCTGAGCTCGGTTCGGATGCCGGCGTCGACTGGCACGGACACAACGATCGCGGTTTCAGCATCGCGTCGAGCCTGGCCGCGCTCGACGCGGGGGCCACGCGACTTCACGGCGCGGCGCTCGGAATCGGCGAACGAAGCGGCAACACCCCGATGGATCTGCTGCTCGTCAATCTTGTGATGATGCAGCGCCTCGATCGCGATCTGACGGGCCTTCCCGCGTACTGTCAGGCAGTCTCTCTGGCGTGCGACGTGCCGATTCCGGCGAACTATCCGGTCGTCGGCGCTGACGCGTTCCGCACGGCCACCGGCGTTCACGCCGCGGCGGTCGTGAAGGCGCATCGAAAGCAGGATCGCGCGCTGATGGACGCGGTGTATGCCGCCGTTCCCGCGAGCCTCGTCGGGCGCGAGCAGGAGATCGAGGTCGGCCCGCTGTCGGGCCGATCCAATGTCGTGTTCTGGTTGGAGCGGCGCGGGCTCGCGGCGACCGACGAGATCGTCGACCGCATTTTCGCGGCGGCGAAGGGCGCGAACCGCATCCTGTCGCACGCGCAAATCCAGAGACTCGTCGATGGAACGTGAGCCGCCCTTAGGAGCTCGATGAGATAGTCGGTCGCCTCCTTGGAGGTCCGCATGTTCGAGAGCCTCGACACGATTTCTCTCTTCATCTCGGCATTCTTCTCCGCCTTGGCCAGCTCCACCAGCACGGGCGCGTTCTGCTGCGAGGCGAGGGCACTCACGATGTCCCTGCGAACCTCACCCCTCGAATCCGCCTGATACGCGGATCGAAGCGCATCGCCGGACCTCGTGCGGTTCATCGAGCCGAGGCTCCGGATGGCGGTTCGCCGGAGTTGCAGGTCCTTTTCGTTTCGCGCGATGTCGGAGAGTCTGTCGAGGTTGTCGCTCGTCGCGTACGACTGAACGATCGTGCGCTTGATGGCCGGTTAGGGACAGGAGGTTGGGGCTCGTAGGCCCGACCTTCAGGTCGGTCGTCGCAAGCCTTCAGGTCGGGCGCGACGGGTGGCGCCTGACGCGTGGCGCTGGCGCCCGAGCTCAAGCTCGGGCCTACGGTTTGGGCCTACTGGCGCCCGAGCTCAAGCTCGGGCCTACGGTTTGGGCCTACTGGCGCCCGAGCTCAAGCTCGGGCCTACGGTTTGGGCCTACTGCCGCCCGAGCTCAAGCTCGGGCCTACGGTTTGGGCCTACGGCTCGGGCCTACGGTTTGCCTACGGTTTGGGCCTACTGCTCGGGCCTACGATAAGGCGACCAACAACATGCACGCGTCCGGCGTTTGTACAGGTGTGACCGCTGAGGCGATCGCGATTGCCATGGCCAGGGGGGCGGTGGCGCAAGCCGGCGAGGGGCGGGTCGCCGCACTCTTTGACGCGCACCACTGTCGCCTCTACAAGCTGGCGCGCCGCCTGTCAGGCAGCACGGACGAGGCGAAGGATCTGGTTCAGGAGACGTTCCTTCGGGCCGCGCGATCGATCGCGTCAGTGCCGGAGGGTGAGGGTGCCGAAGAGGCGTGGCTGGTTCGGGTCCTCGTCAACCTCTGCCGCGACGAGTGGCGGCGGCGGAGCCGCTGGGGTCGAGCGAGCGCGTTCGCGGTTTCGGTTGCCTGGTCGCCTGATCCCGAGGCCGCGCTGATCGCGCGCACGACAGTCTGGCGCGCGCTTCAATCGCTTCGGCCCCGACGCCGCGCGGCGATTGTGATGTATGAGCTCGAAGGCGCGACCATTCCCGAGATTGCCGAGCTGCTCGGTGTCTCGGCCGTGACGGTGCGCTGGCATCTCTCGCGCGGGCGACGCGAGCTGGCGAAACGGATTCGCGGGTCGTAGGCCCGACCTTCGGGTCGGGCGCTGGAGAGTGACATGGTCGTAGG
>JAHFUL010000030.1:0-16566 GCA_023265155.1 Acidobacteriota bacterium | reverse complement strand
GGGCGAGCCTTCTCTTTCTGCCGCGGACATCCGGGAGATGCGTCGTGCGGTCATGGCCGCCGACGTTGCCAGGCAGCCGGCCTCGTGGTGGCCGCAGCCGATCCTGGTGGCCGCCACCATCGCGCTGACGCTGACCGCCAGCGTCGCGTTGGGACGCTGGCTGCCTCCGCCGCGGCAGACAGTCCACCGTGACGGCCGCGCTGCAACGCAGGTCCCCGAGGTCGCGTTGCCTGAGCCCGCTCGTCGACAGCTCCAGTTCGCCACGCCGGGCGGGACGCGCATCATCTGGGTCTTCAATTCCGATTTCACGCTGTGAGGCAGTCAATGACGATCAAGCGCGGACGGGTTGTTCAGGTCAGTCTGGCGATGTGGTTGGGAGCGCTCTGCGCTGGAACGGCTTCAGCCCAGGATCAGCGGCAGATCGAGGAGCGGAAGGCCATGGAGAGGTTGCGCGAAGCTGCCGTGAAGATGAGGCAGGCCGCGGAGCAAGCGAAGCGTCAACCGGCTGGGAGCCAGTCCGCGACTCGTGGGTTCAGCGTCGTGCTCGTGCTTGGCGATTTGCAGGGACCGAGCAGCACCGCCAACAACAACGTGCCCGAGGCAGCCAGGAAAGCGCTCGAGGACATGAAGGAGTTTCTGCCTTACAAGAGCTATCGTCTGCTCGATGCCGCGTGGATTCTTGGCGACGGTCAATCCACGAGCCCTCTGAGAGGCGTCGACGATCATCCGTACACGCTGGTGCTGAACGCCGTGCGACTGCCGGGCGCTCGGGGGAGGCAAGAGGGTCTCCTTCAGATGAGGGTCAGGCTCGAGGAGACCGAAGGGGGGCAGCCGCCACAACAGGGTGATCTGTTGAATAAGTTGAGAAGGGCGACCGAGCTCAACAATCGCGGCCTGATTCCAAAGGCCGACGTAGAGACCCTGACTGAGCAGTTGAAGCTTCGGGCGATCCTTGGGCGTCCAGTTGTGGCGACCTCCTTCTCAATGGACGCGGGTGAAACGGTTATCGTCGGCACGTCACGTGTCAATGGCGACAAGGCGCTCATCCTGCTCCTGACGGCGGTCCCCGGCGGGAGCGCGGGAGGAGCGCAGCCGCTTCGAGAGTGACAGGGTCCTGCAGAATGGGTCATGCGGGTGGCCGCGAGCGGGGCGCCCCGCCGGGCGCGGAGGCGTCTTCCGTGATCAGAGCCTTTCGCCGAGCACCCGGTGAGGCTGCTCGCGGACGGGTCCCGCCATGAACCGATGACGATCGCCCGACCTGAAGCTCGGGCCTACTTCAGTCTCGCTTCGATCTGCGGCAGCGCTGCGAGGAGCACCTCGCCGACGGTCTGTAAGCTGCGTGCGCTGACGGCGTCGAGCGTGTCGCCGGCCGTGTGCCATGCGTCGTACTCGAGATCGATGATGTCGACGGCCGGGACGCGCGCCTCGATGAACGGCATGTGGTCGTCTTCGATCTGCGTCGTGAGCGGCTGGAAGGCAGACGTTTGCTTCTGTTGCCGCGCGGCATCCCAGATGATGTCGGTCAACCAGGTCGTGGAGTTCGAATCGCGCTTGATCGTCAGATCCCGGTCGCCAATCATGTCGATCAGGACCAGCGCTTTCAACGAGCTGAGGGTGCCGTTCCTCTTCGCGACATCGACGTAGTGGCGGCTGCCGTAGGTGTGGTCGTTCCCCGTCCATTCCACGACCGCTTCCTCGCCGTCGAGAAACAGGAGCTCGATGGTCAGCGCGTTCTGGCGCGCCTTGAGGACCCGGGCGAGCTCGATCAGAAACGCGGTGCTGGATCCGCCATCGCTGGCTCCGACGAACCGGAACTCGCGAAACCGCTTCGTATCGTAGTGACTCGCGATCACCAGACGATTTTTCGACGTGCCCGGAATCGTGGCGATCAGATTGACCATGTGGACAGGGCCGAGCGGCGTCTGGTCGTCCCACGCCTGTTCCACGACGCCGACCCCTGCCGCAGCCAGCCGGTCTTTGATGTACTTGCGGGACTGCTCGATGGCCGCCGTGCCCGCCGGCCGCGGCCCGAGTGCCACGAGGCTCCGTAGGTGATCCCACGCGCGGTTGGAATCGAACTTGACGCCCGCAGGCACCTGAAACGCGAGTGCCAGGGCTAGGAGGGTTTTCAGCATGTGGTAATCTCGCTCATCCTCTCGCCTCCTGCGGAACGTAGTCGCGCGTCTGCTGACCGGTGTAGATCTGGCGTGGTCTGGCGATCTTCTGCTCCTGGTCGACCAGCATTTCTTCCCACTGCGCCAGCCAGCCTGTCGTGCGCGGAATCGCGAACATCACCGGAAACATCTCCGTCGGGAATCCCATCGCCTGGTAGATGATGCCTGAATAGAAATCGACGTTGGGATACAGCTTCCGGCTCACGAAGTAATCGTCTTCCAGGGCGATGCGTTCGAGCTCGAGCGCGATCTCCAGCAGCGGATTCTTGCCAGTGACCGAAAACACCAGGTCCGCAATCTTCTTGATGACTTTGGCGCGCGGATCGTAGGACTTGTACACCCGATGCCCGAAGCCCATCAGCCGGCTGTGTCCCTCACCGGACTTCACCTTCTTGATGAACTCGGGCACCTTCGAGACCGAGCCGATCTCGGCCAGCATCCGCACCACGGCTTCGTTGGCGCCGCCGTGCAGCGGGCCATAGAGCGCGGCGGCCGCGCCGGCCATGGCCGAGTAGGGGTCGACCTGCGAGCTGCCGATGCTTCGCATCACAGCCGTGCTGCAGTTCTGCTCGTGATCGGCGTGCAGGATGAACAGGACGTCGAGCGCGCGCGACAGGACGGGGTTGGGCTGATACTTCAGCTCGGTCATCTTGAACAGCATGTTCAGGAAGTTGCCCGTGAAGCTCAGGTCGTTGTCCGGCTGGTTGTACGGACGTCCGATGTTGTGGCGATACGCGTACGCCGCAATCGTCGGCACTTTGGCGATCAGCCGATTCATCTGAAGCAGTCGGGATCTTTTCTCGAAGATCTGCTTCGCGTCGCGATTGAAGGTCGAAAGCGCGCCCACGGTGCTGAGGAAAATGCCCATCGGGTGCGCGTCGTACTGGAAGCCCTGGATGAAGGTTTTCACGTTCTCGTGGAGCATCGTGTGCACGGTGATGTCGCGTACCCATGCCTGGCGCTGCGCGGCGGTTGGGAGCTCGCCGAACAGCAGCAGGTACGCCGTTTCGAGGTAGTCGCTCTGTTCGGCCAGCTGTTCGATCGGGTAGCCCCGATAGAGCAGGATCCCGTTGTCGCCGTCGATGTACGTGATGGCGCTCCGGCAATTCGCGGTATTCATGAATGCTGGGTCGTACGTCATCAGGCCGAAGTCGTCCGCGCCGGTTTTGATCTTCCGCAGATCCATGGCGCGGATGGTGCCGTCCTGAATCGGAAGCTCGTAACTCGTGCCGGTCCGGTTGTCGGTGATCGTTAAGGTGTCAGCCATGCGGCCCTAATTATTTCCCGATCTGCCCGTGCGCACAATCGCCACGGGGCACAATTGCCGTCCAGGCACCAGAGAACGCAGAAAGGCAATGATTCTCTGTGGATTCGGCGGGTTCTGCGGGTCGAGCGGTTGACGTTGATCGCCGGCAGGCTGACACAAGCCGATGCGAGGCGTTCTCGTCAGCCAGCAACCGGGGCCGTGTCGGTTTCTCCTTCACGGGATCGGCGGATCTCCTCGGGAAAGGCCTTGGCATCTACGGCCGCCGTCTTTCCGTCGAGTGTCATGAACTCGACCTCCAACGCCTGTCCGTCCTGGTACGCGTGGACGACGGTCCCGGCGTCTCCACACTCCAGGCCTTCCTCTGGAACGGCGAGGGTCAAGACGACGGTGTCGATCTCTTCGACCATGAGCGTTGTTCAGTTGCCGGAGAGCTGTTCGAGCAGATCCAAGGCGGCGCGATTGGCCGCCAGCGCGGCTTGGATCGCTTCGTCATGAGCTTGAATCGCATGACCCATTGCGGCGTTCGCGGTTCCCATTTCGGTGTTCGCGGCTCGCAGAGCGCGGAAAGCCTCGTCGTGAACATCGAACAGGGCCCGGAACTGCCGATTGATGTCGGGATTCATTGGAGCCAAGGTGTCGGGTTCCTCCTTGAGTAGTGTGGCACAGATGGGCCGTCGGAGGCTCCGTTAATGCGATCCGGCCCGCATGTGCGTGCGGGCTCCGCCAGCGTGCTCCTCTAGGAAGACCTCAACGGCGTGCCGCCCACCGTTAGCATCCTGTCTCCGGGTGCGGGAACGACGTTCGTGGAAGGCGAAACGATGCCAGATTGTCACGCGGCGACAATGGGATGATCAAGACGACGGCTCGCAAAGCGCAAACAGGCAGACACGTCGGCGGCGAGCAGGTCCAGCACGTCGGTCACACGGATGGGGAAAGACAGAATCGACACGGGTTAGCGCGAACGCAAACCCGACGAGACTCGCGAGGCCCAGTCCTGCGATCGGGAACGACATGCCGCGACGAAGCCAGAGCCAGAACGCGAAACAGCCCGCGATCTCAAGCACGGCAGCGACGACGAAGACTGCGATGTTGGTGGTCACGATTCGAACAGAGCGGAGAGGAACTCGCGCGTCCCTGCCGGGCGAGTCGGATCTCAACGAGGCCGGCGACGCCTCGGACCTGATGCTGTTAGTCGCTGCCATTTTTCTATCCGTCTACGCCGTGGCCAGCGGCCGTTCTTGGAGAGTCGAGGGCGCCCGTGAGTGTGGCGTGTTCCAGCGCCTCCCCTTCTGGCGCTCCCGGCTTTTTCTAGTGGACGAATCCCGCCGGCACTTCAACGCTGGCGCTGGCACCGCTTCTTGCGATGATGAGCGACGCCCCGCCCAGCAGCGTTGCAATCACGACCGCCAGGATCGTTCGAGCGACTGTCTTCGTTGTCATCGCTAGGGCAATTCGAATCGTTCCGGCGTTCGTTGAACGTACACGAGCGCCTTTTCGCCAGCACGCACGATCGCTTCACTGGCACAGTCACGATACTTGCCGAACCCGGACAATGAACGGTGACCGGTGCCGTGGCGAAGTCTTCCTCCCAAGATCGGTCCTTGGCGTAGCTGGTCTATACGCCCCTCCCTTCGAGCGACGGTCTGCCGTATCTGAAGTACAGGGTGGGAACGACGATCATGTTTAGCAAGGTGGAGGTCGTCAACCCGCACAGGATCACGATGGCCATCGGCGTCTGAATTTCGCTACCGGTCTTGCCGCCACCGAGGGCCAGCGGGATGAGTGCCAGGCCGGCGGCCATCGCCGTCATCAGGATCGGCACCAGCCGCTCATGTGCGCCGCGCCCGACGGCCTCGCGGAAATCGGTCACGCCCTCCTCGTTCCTCAGATGCTGAATGTGCGATACGAGCATGATGCCGTTGCGGGTGGCGACGCCGAACAGCGTGATGAACCCGATCAGCGAGGCCACGCTCAGTACGCTTCCCGACAGAAAGACACCGCCGACGCCACCGATCAAGGCCAAGGGCAGATTCACCATGACGATGATGGCGTCTCGAGCGCGGCCGAATGCGAGCACCAGCAGCATGAACAGCCCGGCGATGACGCCGACAAAGAGCACGCCGAGGCGTCGTGACGCGCTCTGCTGGCTCTCGAACTGGCCGCCGTACTCGACCCGGTATCCCGCGGGCATCGGCACCGACTGCGCGATATTCGACCGGATGTCATCGATGACGCTCCCCAGGTCGCGGCCGGCGACATTTGACGAGATGACGATCCGGCGCTGGACGTTCTCTCGGAGAATCATGTTGGCTCCCTCCTCTCTCCGGACGTCTGCGAGCAGCCGGATAGGCACCTGGCCCGACGTCGGTGTGTCGATCGGAAGATCGGAGATGCGCTCGAAATCGCCGCTGGTGGACGGATCGAACTTCACAATCAGATCGAACGCTGTCCCGCGATCGAAGATGCGGCCGACGGTCGCGCCTGCAAAACTGGTCTCGATCGCATCGCCGACGTCATTCGCGTGCAGCCCGTAGCGTGCGATGGCCGTGCGATTGAGGACGAATCGCACGAACGGGACGTCCATCTGCTGTTCGAGCGACAAATCGACGACGCCCGGTACGCGGCTGACCGCATCGCGGACACGCTCGCCAAGACGCCGAAGGGTGCTCAGATCGTCCCCGAACACCTTGACGGCGATGTTGGCTCGCGTGCCGGACAACATATGGTCGATCCGGTGCGAAATCGGCTGCCCGATCGTGACATTGGTGCCCGGTAGCGTCGAAAAACCACGACGAAGCGCGGCGAGCAGCTCCGCCCGCGGGCGACCGGTGTCACGGAGGCCGACGTCGATCTCCGCCGCTTCGACGCCTTGAACGTGCTCGTCGAGCTCGGCGCGCCCGGTTCGTCGTGCGGTGGCCACCACCTCCGGTTCGGCCAACATGATCTGCTCGACGCGGCGGCCGATCTCGTCCGACTTCGCCAGCGACGTGCCCGGGAGCGTGTTGGCCTGGACGGTGAGACTGCCTTCATGGAACTCGGGCAGAAACCCGGTGCCCGCGCGCGTCAACGCGAACACCGCGACTACTAAAAGCGCGGCGGCGGTGACCATCACCACGACGGGATGATCGAGCGCTCGCGGCAGGACCCGCGCGAAATGCCTCTTGAGCGTCCGCGACAGCCATCCATCGTGACCCTGTTCGATCGATCGCGCATGAGGCAGAAACGCGTACGAGAGCGCCGGCGTCACGATGATCGCCACGACGAGTGAAGCGAGCAGCGACACGATGTACGCGAACGCCAGCGGTGTCAGCAGCCGCCCTTCGACACCAGCCAGGCCGAAGATGGGGAGGAAGACCAGTACGATGATGACCGTGGCGAACACGATCGATGTTCGAATTTCCAGCGTGGCCTCGCGGACCACTTCAGTGGTCGGCCGCTGTTGATCTGCCGGTTTCGCGCGGTTCTCGCGCAGTCGGCGCACCACGTTTTCCACATCGATGATCGCATCGTCCACCAGGGCGCCGATGGCAATCGCCATGCCGCCAAGCGTCATCGTGTTGATGGTGGCGCCAAAGGCCCGAAGCACGAGAATCGCGGCGGCGAGCGACAGGGGCATCGCTGTCAGGGTGATCGCGGCGGCTCGCAGATTCGCCAAAAAGAGCAGCACGATGAAGATGACCAGGATGCCGCCATCGCGCAGGGCCTTGACGACGTTGTCGACGGCGACCTCGATGAAATCAGCCTGCCGGAAGATCTTGCGGTCGATCGTCATACCCATCGGCAGCTCCAGTTGAAGCCGATCGAGCTCCCGATCGAGACGGGCGGTCAACTCGATCGTGTTCGCACCCGGCTGCTTCTGTACCCCGACGATCACTGCCGGCTTGCCGTTGCGGGATCCTTCGCCCCGCTTGAAGGCGGCGCCTTCACGGACATCCGCCAGGTCGCGAATGAGGACCGACCGGCGGCCACGAAGGGCAACGACGCCTTCACCAATCTCGTCGGGATTTCTCACACGTCCGACCGCCTGCAGCACGTATTCCTGCGGACCCTCCGTATATACGCCGGCCGACGTGTTCTGACTGGCGCCGCGGACGGCGTCGAGCAGCTCTGTCAGCGAGACGTTGTTCGCGCGCAGCTGTTCCGGATGCGCGATGACCTGGTACTGGCGCTCGGCGCCGCCGATCGGCGTCACCTGCGAGACACCGGGCACCGCCAGCAGACGTCGCCGGACGACGGTGTCGGCGACCGTTCGAAGGGCGAGCGGATCTTGCGCGTCCGACGAGATTGCGAAGAAGAGAATCTCACCCATGATGGACGAGACCGGTGCGAGAACTGGCCGTTCGACCTGAGGCGGCAATGCACCGCCGACGAGCGCGAGTTTTTCGGCGACGACTTGGCGGGCCAGGAAAATGTCGGTACCCCAGTCGAATTCCACCCAGACGACGGCGATGCCGAGGGCGGTGGCCGAGCGTACGCGCCGCACGCCGGAGGCGCCGTTGATGGCGCTTTCGAGCGGGAAGGTGACGAGCGATTCCATTTCCTCCGGCGCCATCCCGTGGCCTTCCGTCAGGATCGTCACTGTCGGCGCTGTGAGATCCGGGAACACATCGACGGGCATGTCGCGCGCGGTCCAGAGGCCGCCGAGGAGCAGCAGCACCGAAAACGCCATCACCATCCAGTGATGCTCGATCGACCATTGAATCAGTCGTTTCATCATTGACCCATAGCGTCCGGATTCACCGGACGCGTTGCTTCAGTGCACGTGGCCTTCAGCTGGCAGACCTTTAGCCGCCGATGCGAGCTGGACGTCATACGCGCCGCGGATGACGACGCGGTCGCCAGGTGTGGTGCCGCTCTTCAGCCCGATTGACTCGCCATCGCGCGTGGCGATCTCGACGTAGCGGCGCGCGAATCGCTCGCCGCCGATCTGGACCCACACGTAGGGCCGGCCCGCTTCGAGCAGGACCGCCGCTTTCGGAACGGTCGGCACGCGCACGCGGTCGCGTTTGTAGAGCACCGCGGTGCCGGTCTGACCCACGAGCAACTGCCCGCCAGGATTCTGGACCTCGAACTGCACCGGCAGCGCGCCCGTCTTTGCGTCGATCACGCCTGCGTCATGCTGGTGCTCCGACCGGAGAGGAAGAGGGTCGGGGCGGCCGGGAATCTCGATCGCGACATCCGTGATGCCGCGCACTGTGGCGGCATCGGCGGCTGGAACCTGGACGCGTAACTCGACGCGGTCGGTGCGGACGATTCTAAACAGCGGAGCGCCTTCGTCGTACGAGGCGCCGAGTGTGGCGTACACCTCTGAGACGCGGCCGGCGATCGGCGCGTGGACCGCAAAGGCATTGCCAGAGGCCGCGCCGCCCCCACTGCGTAACGTCTCATCGCGTTGAGCTAGCCGCGCTTGTGCGGCCCGCAACCGCGCTTCGACGACCGCCACGGCCCGCCGCGCGTCCTCGACGCGCTTCGCAGGGACGGCACGCTCGGCAAGCAATCCCTCAGCCCGTGCTTGTTCCACCCGCGCGCCTTCGATCGCCAGCTGCGCCTGCGCAACCTCCCCCGCCAACGTCGCTCGGTCGTCTCCACCGGAGAGGCGTGGCTCAAGACTCCCGAGGGCTTGGCCGGCCCGAACCGTGGTCCCAATGGCCACCAGTGAGGTAGCGGTAAACCGGCCGGCAGCCGGCGCGGCCACGACCGCCTCACCGCCGGAAAGCGGTTCGATCGCCGCCGGCACCCTGATCGACGTGCGTAACTCGCTCTCGCGCACCTGCGCCGTGGCGAACTCGTTCGCCCATTGCTGTTCCTTCAAATAGGCAATCGCCGCCGGATCGTCGGCCGGCTGTTTGTCCGCCTCGGCCCTGCCGCTCGCTTCATCGGGGAAGACCGTCACGCTTCCCAAGTCGTGCCGATCACTGAGACCCGGCGCGTCGACCAGCAGCGCCCATCGATAGCGGCCGGCAGCGGGCGGCGTGCCTTCGACGCGGAATGCGCCTGGTCTCGATGGAGGCGAGCCGCGAAGGACGGTCGGCGTTCCACCGCCCTCGGGTGTGAGCTCGATCGACGGTGTCCCGGCGTTGAGCGCCTTGAAGTCGGCGAGCATGGTGAGGTGCACGGCAAAAAGGCCCGTGCGTCCCGCAACGAGAGGCGGGTACTCCATATAGAGTTCCGTCTTCTCGGTCCAGTTCGTGACGTTGAGTGAAGGCGCATCAGCTTTTGGCGTCTCAGCAGCGCGGCGACAGGCCGTACTAATTCCCGTCGACAATATGGTCGCCAACACGAGCGCTGTGGATCTGGTCATCGAGGAATCTCCCACCCGCTGACGAATTCGAGTTCGATTTCGGCTTGCCGCACCGCTGCGTCGAGGGCCGCCTGGCGGATGCGTGCCGAGGCGCCGGTGCGATATGCATCGAGGAGCTCTAAGATGCCGCGCTCCCCGGCGTCATAGCTGACTTGTGCAATACGCTCGATCTGACCGGCACCGCCTACAGCAGCAGTTCGATACCGGTCGGCGGTCTCGCGTCGTTCCATGACAGCAGCGCGAAGGGCCGCGACTTCCGTTCGGAGCATGACGCGGAATGTTTCGACGCGAGCGTCGGCCTGCCTCGCCCGGGCTTCCGCCAACGCTCGTTCAGGACGATTGCGATCGAAGAGTGGCAACGAGACGTGCACGGTGATGACGCTGCCGATGTCACCCCCATTTGCTGTCGACGACTTCGTTCCTGCCACGACTTCCGGTTCCGGCACCCGGCGCCGATCGGCGGCGCTCCGAGATAAATTGGCGGCCTCGATTTCCTTCCGTAAGGCGAGCAACTCCCCACGAATGGACTCCCCCTGCTCGACCAACGCCTCGACTGGGGGCAGAGCAGGTGGCATCGCAGATACTTCAACGGCGACAACCCTCGAGGGATCGACGGAATCGGCAAAGAAGCCCGTCACCGCCGCCTGCGCGCGGGCACGTTCGGTGGCGGCGGCGGCACGGTCGGCATCGATGTCGATCACCTCACGCTCAGCGCGAAGGCGATCAAATCCGGCGGCATCTCCCGCGGCTTCCCTCTTGGCGAGGACATCAGCCAATCCGCGCAGACGATCGCGTGATGCCGTGAACTCCCGCTCGCGAATTTGTGCGGACACGAGCTGCGCAAAGGCAAGCCGTAGATCTGCCCGTGCGCGTCGCACGCCTTCGTCTGCGCGGCTCGACGTGGCGTCAACCAGAGCCGACGCCGCCTGCACCTCGAATCCGCGACGCCCGGTAATCGGAAGCGCCTGGCTGACCATGGTCATGTTCTCGGTGACGCCTGCGACGGCCTCACGATCAAACGTGACGCGGGGGTTCGGCCAACGTCCGGCGGCCAGGACATCTGCGCGGGCCACGTCGATGCCGGCGCGGATGGCGCGGACCCGCGGGCTTTCAGGCGAGAGCCGAGCCAGCGCCTCGGCTTCGGTCAGCGGCAACGATTGAGCGCCAGCGTTGGACGGCAGGATGAGGGCCGCCAACGTGGCGCAGAGCACCACAGTACGCATAGGACCTCGATTGGAACAAAGAACGAGACAGACGACGGGCCAGCCCGTCAGATCAGATCAGAGGGAGGTAAGAGGCGGGGCGCGAGGGGACCGCGACGGTCGGGGCGGTCCATGCGGCGGGAAGCTATCGTAGGAAACGGTCGCGAACCAGGAAACGGTATCGCGAGGGGTTTCAAACGTCCGTCCGACAACCGCCCAGGAAACGTTGAAGTGGTACGTGCTCTGAAAGACGGTATCGTCGCTCAGCCAGACGACGCGTTCCTCGTTATGACTGACTTCGGCGCCGTCAGGATCGTGCGATTCAAATTGGTGCGGTTCGACGTGACGGTGAGTGAGCGAATGTGGGTGATCGGCGTCGGCCTCGTGCAGGTGCTCCCGCGGCATCGCCGAGGCACAAACAAGCCACGGCACCAGGGCGAGAGCAGCGATCGGGCGCCAAAGCCCAACTGACACAACTTCATTATGTCATGTCCTGAGAGTGTGGCGGCTCATAACGGGTGTGAAGCTGGAGCCACCCTTGAGCCATTTCTGCATCGACAAGGGCGTCACCGGTTGTGGATGCCGCTGCACAATCTGCTTTAGGAACAGACGGACAGTGCAGGTCAATTAATGGGGCCGGCTATATCGGGAAGGGGGTTGCCCGGCCGATATTGAGACGGTCCGGAATATCTCCATGAACGAGCGCATCGTTTTCGTTGGCGGCATTCATGGCGCTGGAAAGACGACGTTCAGTCGGCGTCTTGCGCAGGTCCTGCCGGCGGCGCATATCACCGCAGGAGAACTTATCCGCGCCGCTGGAAATCCGCTTGAGGCGGTGACCGTCGGCTCTGGCAGCAAGGCCGTTCCCGACGTCGATCGGAATCAGGAACGGCTGCTCGCGGCTCTTCACGCCCATCGCCACCGCGCAACTGCGGGCCTGGAAGGCCTCGGCGTTCTGGTTGACGGCCACTTCTGCTTGCTCGATCAGCACGGCGACATTGCCGATATCCCTTCGGTGGACATCGACGGCGCGTCGCGCACGAGCTGGCGCGAGCGCCAGATGTTCATGCCGTCTTCAGCTCGCGAACTGGCGTCGCGGGCAGCCTCAAGTAAAAAGTGGACCCCGACCCTGCGGTGCTCTCCACGTCGAGCGTGCCCCCGAGGAGCTCCGAGAGTCGGCGCGCGATCGCGAGCCCGAGTCCGGTCCCACCCACCCGCTTCGTGGTCGACCCGTCCACCTGGTGGAACTCCTCAAACACGCGCGACAACTCGGTCTCGGGAATCCCGATCCCTGTGTCCGCGACGGCGAAGCAGATGCCGGATGGCCCCGGCGCCGCGGGTTCGTACATGACCGAGACGCGGACGTCCCCGTCCTTCGTGAACTTGCACGCGTTCGAGATCAGGTTCAGCAGAATCTGTCGCAGGAACTTGCCGTCGGTTACGAGCGTGCCGATCCCGGCCTCGGCGTCGGCCCGGAACCGGTTGTTCCCTGCGCTCGCGAGCACCGCGCCCGTGGCGACGAGCTCATCGACGAGCGCCTTGACGTCCACCGGTTCGGGCGTGACTTCGAACCGATCGGCTTCAATCTTGGCCAGGTCGAGGACGTTGCGGATGAGACTGAGGAGGTGTCTGCCGGAGAACCGGATTTTCTCGAGGTCCGACACGAAATCGGCTTTGCCCTGCTCTTCGGCCAGCTCGGCGAGGAGCTCGCTGTACCCGATGATGGCGTTCAGCGGCGTCCGCAGCTCGTGGCTCATGTTGGCGAGAAAGATGCTCTTCGCACGATTCGCCGACTCCGCCCTCTCCTTCGCGGCCCTCAGATCCACGTTTGACACGTTGAGCTGGGCGGTCCGTTCGAGAACGCGCTCCTCGAGCCGAGTGTTCAGCTGTCTGACTTCCGCCTCCGCCTGACGACGCTCGACGTTCTCCGCGAGCAGCGCGGCATCCCTCTGTTGAACCTGGGCCAGCATGTCATTGAACGCCGTGACGAGCGTGCCGAGCTCGTCGCGGCCCGGGCTCTCGACGCGTGTGGCATAGCTCTTCTCGAGCGCGACCTTCTCAGCTGCCGCCGCGAGCTCCAGAATGGGCTGCGTGATGATGCGCTGGAAGCGCGCCGACAACCAGAGTGCCACGAGCAGCGCGGCCACGGACACGGACGCCGTGATCGCCAGGTAGCGGACGAGACGTGCGCGCATCAGCTCCAGATCGGACCTCAAATACAGGGTCCCCACACTCCTGCGCCCTACCAGAATGGGGCGGGACACTTCCAAGTAGTCGGGCGCAAAGAAATATCCCTCACGAGGGGGGATCGATGGGAGTTGCAGCGCGAGTCGATCGGTTCGCCGGTAGGCGGCGAAGAGGCGTCCATCCGCCCGATAGAGAGCGGCCGCCAGGATGTGCGGGTCGGACCTCAGCACGCTCAACGTCTCGTTGCCCGCCTGCTCGTCGCCAAAGGTCAAGAGCGCCGTGCTGCTTTCCGCCGTGACGTCCCCCTGCGTTCCCAGCGTGCGGACCACGTCGTCGCGAAAATTGACATACTCGTACGCGCTGAACGTGATTGCCGCCAGCAAAAGCACCGCAACGCTCGTACTCAAGAGCGCCACGGTCAGCTTTTGCCGGATGGGCCGATCGCGGAAGCGTCGCATCCTAGCGGCCCGTCTCAGTGATGTTTCCGAACACCCGTCGAGCGACCTTCAGCAGACGAGCATTGGGCTTCAGGCCCGCCTTCGAGGTAGCGTCCAGGTTGACGTCGAACCCGACCTTGTTATTGCTCGCCACGACGAAGCGGATCATGCCGCCCGACGAGAGGAAGTCCTGGGCTTCACCAACCGTGAGCAGCGGCGCGTATCGCAACTCCGTCAGCGCTCGTACCGGCTGTCTCGATTCGTTGGCTCCTACAAAGATGATGTGACACTCTTTCATTTCGTCTGGACGCGCGACGCGCCGGACCACCAGGGACCGGCCGTCGATCGCCTCCCCCTCAATCGCGCTGAGCAGCGGTCCCTCGATCGGGCTGTCCCCCGTAATGCCAATCACAATTGGCGCCGTGGGCGAGGCAAAGGCCGAGGCGGGCCATGTCACGAAGTTCGCGAAGTTGAACACGTACGCGGCCTTGACCTCGTACTCCGCCGCAGACGACTGCTCCGCGCCGGCGACGCGCCCGGCGCCGAGGGTGAGCACCGCCAAGATGAGCGAGCCCATCCAGACGCGAGGGCTCGAGCCTGTCAGCCCGCGCACGAAGCCTGTGAGGCCGTCCGGGGTCGCTCCCACAATGTGGTCTCCACGAATGCGCGACCGGTCGTCAGAATGTATGCGTCACCTTCACGCGGAATGTACGGCCCGGCTGAGGAAGAACCTCCTGGCGGTAGTCACTGGACAGCGGGTCACCGTACTTTCGATCGAACAGGTTGTAAACGCTGGCTGACACGTCGAGATGCCTGCCGATATTCCGGGCGACGATCGTGAGGTTGGCGAGCCAGAACCCGCCGATGCCGTTCTCCTCGACAGTCTTTCGGCTGCTCATCCCCTGCACTTCGAGGCCAGCGACGAGCCTCTCCTGCCAGAACGGCACGGCGAGGTCACCCTTGACCATATGTCGCGGAGAGTTGCTCAGCACAAGGCCCGTTCCTTCGTCAACCGTCCTGGCGTTGGTGTAACCGAGCCGGCCGCGATATCCGTTCGCCCACTGCGCCTGCAGTTCGGTCTCGAATCCCCTACTTTCCGCCCTCGTCAGATTGTCAAAATTGATGGATCCGTCGGCCTGATCCATCCGGATGCCAATCAGACCTCGGATATCGCTGAAGAAGAACGACGACGCGAGCCGGAGGTCTCTGGACAACTCCTGCTCATAGACGAGCTCGGTTGAGTAGACGTGTTCGGGCCGAAGGTCGGGGTTGGTCTTGTAGCCTGCCACCGTATCGCCTTGGTAGCGGGACTCGTAGGCGTTGGGGGCGCGAAACGCCTGTCCGTACAGCAGTTTCGCCGTCGTTCCTGGCGCTGGCGTGTAGATGACTCCCGCGCGTGGATTCGTCGTCCCGCCAAACGTGTCGAAGTGGTCGTAGCGGACGCCGGCGTTGACGAGCAGGTTCGGACGCACGGCATATTCGTCCTGCGCAAAGGCGGCGACCATCGTGGCCGAGCGATCTGCATTCAGGTACGTGAAGGCGGGGTTGTCGTCCGCATTGCTGAAATCAAGGCGCAGGTCCGTTCTGAGCTCCGATCCGATCGTCAGCCGATGCCTCTTTCTGAGCATCTGGTTGAACTGAAACTCGCCGCCGACGGATTCCGAACGCGCGCGATCCCGGTTGATCGTCACGGTGCCCGGCTCCGGTGCCGAGTAGTTGTACGGGTAGCTACCCTCGAAACGGTAGTGATCGTAGGACAGGCCGACCCGCCAAGACATATCGGCGTTGAGCTCGCGCGTGAAGTCGAACGTCAGATAGCCCCGCTCGTCGACGTATTTGAATCGCGGGTCGTTGAACACCGTGCGATACGGCGCGCTGCTCACACCCGTATGACGATTCACGAGCGCGCCCTGGATCGCGATTCCCCCCCGGGTGACCGAAGAGAATATCGTTTCGTTGTTGAGGCCTTCGAGGTTCTCTGCAACACCGTTGTTGATCGCGCTGAACTCGGGATACTGGACCCGGGTCCGCCCTTCGCCAGCCATGGCGGATCCGGAGAAGACGACGCCAACGCCGTTGGCGAGGCGCTGGCCGTAGGTGAACCGGCCGCTGTACGCGTTGTAGCTCGCTGTCGCCCCGGACACTTCACCACCGGCCACGTCGGTGGCCCGCCTCGTGACGACATTGATCACCGCGAAGAACGCGTTGTTGCCGAACAGCGAGGAGCCCGGCCCGCGGATGACCTCCACCCGCTCGATCAGCTCCACGTCCAGCGCGAATTCGGTCCCAAGGAACGTCGAGTCATAAAGCGGATCATTGAGTCGATGGCCGTCCACCGTCACGAGCACGCGTCCGCCAAAATCACCAGGCCGGTTGATCCCGCGCAACCCGGCGAAGGGATACGCGCCGTCAGAAGCCACGTAAAATCCGCGCACGCCTTTCAACAGATCGACCAGCGTTCGGTAGCCGTACTGCTTGATGTCCTCCCTGGTGACGATCGTGACGGAGGACGGAGCCTCGGCGAGCCTCTGCTCGTGCTTGGACGCGCCATAGACCACCTCGACCTTCGCCAGGTCTTCAATACTGAGCTTCTTCAGTGGCTCCTGCGACTGGTTGCTTGGCGTGGTCCCCTGGGCCCAGCCCGTCGTGGGAAAGCCTGCGACCAGCAGGCACGCGCCGAGTGCAACCGATCGCAGAAGTCGAGGTCGGATGCCTTCTACGCGGCCCCAGGTGCCAACGCGTTCCGCGGATGCCGGGCATGTCCCGGTCTGCGTGCCGTTCATTCGATGCTCCCTTCGTTTAGGTCCATCGGCCTCGCCAGTCGATTCCGGCGCTGCCGGGCGGGCGACGGTGCGTCCTTCATGTCGAGCTCCCGACGGCCCGCCAGCCGTGCATGCCTGCGATCGTCAAGAGACAGCCCTGAAATTCCGACTGCGAGGCAACCAGTCCGGTGCGTCCGCCACGATGCGTCCGGCCGCGTCCGCTTCGAGTGGGCGGG
>JAHFUL010000029.1:22763-28382 GCA_023265155.1 Acidobacteriota bacterium | reverse complement strand
GCAAGGGCCGTGCGATAGCCCAGGCCGCGATTCAACATCACGAGCAGCCCGTTGTTCTCGTCGTCGGGATGCGCGGTGGCCATCATGAAGGTGCCGGTGTTGGCGAGGTGTCTCAGGGCAAGGCCGAGCGCGACGTGCCCCTGTTGATCGTCGACGGGCGTGACGCGCATCTGTGCGCGCACTCCGCTCGCAGGCCCGAGCCTCAGCTCGGGCGTGATGCTCACGACCGCAGTCAGTGAGGCGACGGCGGCGAGAAGACGAAGGTACTTAGCCATATGAGAACGACCCATTATGTATCTTCAGACTTCACGGCGGAACTACTTCGGAAAGCAGGATCCAAGGCCCGGGCGTCCAGGATCGACACCTCACCGGGGCGGGCGAGCAGGGGCGCGGGGCGGGGCCTCGAGCACTTCCTCGTAATATCCCTCGTAGACCGGGACAATTTTGTCATCGCAGAACTGGCGCTTGGCCGACGCCCTGGCCGCTTCACCCATCCGCTGGCGCAACGCCTCGTCGGTAAGAAGCCGCAAGGTTGATTGCGCCATTGCGTCCAGGTCGCCGGGCGGATGCAGGAAGCCGGTGACGCCATCCTCAATCACTTCAGGCAGTCCCCCCACATGAGAGGCGACCACCGGCACTTCGCAGGCCATGGCCTCGAGCGCCGCCAGCCCGAAGCTCTCCTGGGCAGACGGGAGCACGAACGCGTCGGCGAGCGAGAGCAGCGGCACGACATGATCCTGTTCGCCGAGAAAGTCGATGTCGTCTGCGAGGGCAAGGGTGCGAGCCAGACGCGTCGCTTCTGCCATCTCGGGGCCATCACCCACCATCAGCAGCTTCGCCGGCACGTGGCGCCTCAACCGCGCGAACACTTCGATCACCGCGGCGATCCGCTTCACGGGGCGGAAATTCGACACGTGCACCACGATCCTCTCGCCGCTCGGCGCGATTCGCGCGCGGAGGTGCGACACGTCGCGCCGGCGATACTCTGAACAATCGAGAAAATTCGGGATGACGCGGATGTCGCGCGCCACACCCAGCTCACGAAAGGTGTCCGCCTTGAGGCTCTCGGACACCGCCGTGACGCCGTCGGACTCGTCGATGGAGAACGCGACGATCTCCGAAAAAGACCGATCGCTGCCAATCAGCGTGATGTCGGTGCCGTGAAGGGTCGTGATGATGCGAGGCACGCATGCCCCGCGTGCGGAGGCCAGGATCTGCTGCGCCAGGTACGCCGCCGTCGCGTGAGGAATCGCGTAATGGGCGTGAATGATGTCCAGGCGCTCCTCCCGGGCGACCTGGACGATCTTGTTGGCGAGCGACAACAAATACTGCGGCTCACGGAAGAGCGGGTAGCTCGGGGTCTCCACGCGATGGAACGACAGGCCCGGCTGATAGTCGCCCAGGCGCGCCGGCATTTCACTGCTCAGCACGTGCACGCAGTGCCCGCGGGACACGAGCCGCTTCCCGAGCTCCGTCGCGATGATGCCACTCCCGCCAATCGAGGCATAACACACGATCCCGATGTTCATCGATTCAGCTCCACGTCCTTTTTCGTCTCACTTCAGGAGACTCGCTCGCACGACCGGCTCACGCACCACAATCCCTTCCGCCCATCGAACGCCGGCCAGCGCGCCCAACTGCGCGTCGCGGCTTTCAATCCGCTGGCGGAACAGCGGCGAATTCAGGCGCGTGTCGGCGGTCCATTTACCCAGTTGGAACTGGCTCGCGTGACAGTCGAGTGCCTCGCGCTTCCGATCGTAATAGTCGGACACGTCGACGACGAACGAGGGGGCGGCACTGTCGTTGAGAAAGTAGTAGCAGATCCAATCCACCTTGAACGGATCGCCTTCACCCGGGTAGCGCCGCAACCCGGCGTTGAACGTCGCCTCGGTGACGAGCCCGCTTGTCGCGATGTGGTCCGGGTGGCGATCCGACCAGTAGGGCACTGCGATCGTGGACGGCCGATGCCGACGAATGAACGCGACCACCTGGTCCAGGTGCGCCGGGTCTTTGCCGATGCCCCGATCGGGCAGGCGGAGGTTCTCGCGCCAGCGCGCGCCCAGCACTTCCCGCGCCGCCTCCGCCTCTTGCAGCCGCTCCTCGATGGTGCCGTTGGTGCCCATTTCACCCGCAGTCAGATCGCACAGGCCGACGCTCAGTCCTTCCGCCGTGTGGCGGGCAATCGTACCGCCGAGCCCGATTTCGAGATCATCGGGATGCGGACCGACGACGAGCAGATCAACGGACATGGCCGTACCGGTTGAACCCGAACGCTTCGTCGGCGGGGTCGTGTTCCTCCAGGAAATGACGGAGGAGTAGACGGCTGGCCAGATACGCACCCGTCACGCTCGGGCTCGAATCGCCGAACGCGAACAGGTGGCGCGGATAGTTCCTGTGGGGTCCAATATACGGAAGGCCGTCGGCCGTTCGAGCGTAGGCGCTGTCCCAGCCGTGCGACGGCCGGATGCCCGAGATATCGGGATATATCGTCGACAGCTCGTACATGACCTGCCCGGTGCGCTGGACGATGGCTCTCTCCCGCACGTGCGGCGGGGGCGTTTCGCTGTCGGCGCCGCACACCAGCAGCCGCGCGTCATCGACCCAGCGAATGATGTGGGCGGGCGTGGCCGAGTCGCGTACGACCGTGCGGCGGCCGCCGAGCTGACGGCGAATCTTCGCGGGAACCGGGACCGTCAGTGCGAGAAAGGCGCTCCTGAACCAGAAGTGCCGCGCCAGCGCCTTGAACAGCGGCGTCGGCATGCCGGTCGCGAGGATGACGCGATCGGCGCTGATGCTGCCCCCCGCCGTGAAGACATCGACCGACCTGCGGCCGAACGTGATTCGGCGCGCCGGGGAGTGCTCGAAGAGCCGGACGCCCCGCTTGGCCGCTTCCGCGGCCAGGCCGGTGGTGGCTCGATAGGGATCGAGCGTGAATCCATCGCGGCTCCGGAGGGCGCCGGCCGCAGCCATCGCCACGTCGGCGGTGATCGCGCGCGGGTTGATCGATACCGTGTCGACTCCGGCGTCGCGCCGGGTCTTCTGCTCGCGCCCGAGGGCGACCATCTGCTCCGGAGTGGACGCGAGGAGCAGGCTGCCGCGCGGTTCGAGCGCGCACTTCACGTTGAGCCGGCGCAGCAGCGACCCGAAGTCGAGCGCCGCACGGTGCCACGATCGCCACGTATGACGCGCCGCCCGCCGGCCGAGTGCCTTCTCGATCTCGAGGAAACCGACGCCCGGATCGTCGGCAATCCACCCCGTGGACGACCCGCTGCTGCCCCGCCCGATCTCGTCCGCTTCGACGAGCGCGACCTTCACGCCGGCTGCCGCGAATGCGTACGCGGTGGTGCATCCAGTCAGGCCGCCGCCCACGATGACCACGTCGGTCTGAAGCGGTTCGCGGTGCCGCGGGTACGACGGCGCGCGGGATTTCGGGAACGCATCGACCCAGGGTGACCGTCCGTATCTGGTCGATTCAGCGGGTGTCTTGGCTCTTGCCATCGGCGGGCATTCTACCTGTCCTCGACACGGCCTCAAATTGGGCGACAAATCCGGGGCTTCAGTTGGGCGCCGCGTGCAGTCGATCAAATTGTACGCTTCGTGCCCGAGCTCAGGATTACGAGAAGCCACGACGTCACGCGCAGAGATCGCAGAGATCGCAGAGCCAAAGCCAAAATCTCTGCGTGCTCTGCGGCCTCCGCGTTGATCGTACGTGATAACATCCCGCTCCTCGTGGGGTCGGAGCAGACCGGATGCGAATCGCAGTTCTCGGCAGCGGCGGGGTGGGTGGCTATTTCGGTGGACGGCTCGCGGCGGCCGGAGTTGACGTCACCTTCATCGCCCGCGGCGCGCATCTGGCGGCGCTCGGCGAACGAGGCCTGCGGATTGAAAGCCCGCTCGGCAACCTTCAGCTGGCACGCGTCAGCGCCACCGACAATCCATCATCGGTCGGACCAGTCGACATCGTGTTCTTCACCGTGAAGCTGTACGACACCGATTCAGCGATTCAATTGCTGCCGGCGCTCGTCGGTCCGAACACCATCGTGGTGCCGTTCCAGAACGGCGTCGACAGCGTGAACGTGCTCGCGCGAGCCGTGGGACGGGCGCACGTGGCCGGCGGCACGACGTATGTGTCCGCGGTCATCTTGGAGCCCGGAGTCATCCGTCACACGGCGATGAACCGGCTCATCTTCGGCGCGCTCGAACCCGCGCAAGGGCCCGTGCTCGCCGAGCTGCGAGACGCGGCCACAACAGCCGGCATCGATGCGACCCTCAGTGATCGGATCATGGTCGAGGTCTGGACGAAATTCGCGCGGCTTTCGGTCTTCAGCGGCATGACCGCCGTGACGCGTTGCCCGCTCGGCCCGGTCGTGGCTGATCCTGATCTCTTCGCGATGCTGCAGGCGGGACTCCGCGAGTCGATTGCCGTCGCCCGCGGCAGGCAGATTCCACTGGCGGCCAAGGTCTTCGACGAGATCGTTGCGGGAATGCGCGAGATGCCGGCGGGCACGAAGTCGTCCATGCTGGAGGATCTCGAGCGCGGCCGCCGGCTCGAGCTGCCCTGGCTGAGCGGCGCCGTCGTCCGCATCGGGGAAGAAGTGGGGGTTGACACGCCCATACATCGCCTCATCGTGACGCTGCTGAAACCGCACGTAAACGGCCGGGGTCAGACCCCCGTCTGACCCGCCGGCAGCGGCGCTCTGGAGGTATAGTCGCTGCTATGTGCTGCCGTCTGGTGGCCTGCCTTCTCGCGGCCGCCGTGCTCTCGACGCCTGTCCTCGCGGGGGAGAATCCGTCCAGCAAGACGCTCCTGGCCCTCGCCTCCCGGTACGTGAGGACCTTTGTCGACCGGTTTTCGAACGTGGTGGCTGAAGAGCACTACGTCCAGGACTGGAAGACCAACACCGGCATTGCCTTGATGCGGCGCGAGTCGACGGCCGATTTCCACCTGGCGCGAATCGGCGACTCGAGCGAGTGGCAGGCGTACCGGGACGTGTTCGAGGTCAATGGCACGCCCGTCCGCGATCGCGACGATCGACTGGCGAAGCTCCTCTTCCAGCCGTTGCCGGAGGCGTTGGACCAGGCCGCCGCCATTTCAGCCGAGAGCGCCCGCTACAACATCGGCAACCTGCAGCGCACGGTCAATCAGCCCCTCTTCGCATTGGCTTTTCTTCAGCCCGCGAACCAGGGTCGGTTTTCGTACTCGGTCGACAAGCTCGACCGAAGCGCCGGCGAGAACGTCTGGATCGTCGACTACAAGGAGAACGCGCGCCCGACACTCGTCCGGGGGACGGCAAACAAGGATCTCCCCGCGCGCGGCCGCTTCTGGATCGACGGCGTCAGCGGCCGCATCGTCAAAACGGAGCTCCTGCTCGAGGATAACCTGCAGACCACGGAGATCACGGCAGCCTTCCGCAACGACGACCGTTTTCAGATCGATGTCCCCGTCGAGATGGACGAGCAGTACAAGGTGAAAGGCAATGCGGGGAAAATCGCAGCCAAAGCCACTTACGGACGCTTCCGCCAGTTCGAAGTCAACACCCAGGAGATCCTGAAGAAGTAGTCGTTCGTCGTACTCGTAGCGTTCGTCGTACTCGTAGCGCAGGACTTCAGTCCTGCTTA
>JAHFUL010000029.1:14374-22663 GCA_023265155.1 Acidobacteriota bacterium | reverse complement strand
AGTCCTGCTTACACGGCAGACCTGAGGGTCTCCGCTACGAGTACGCGCCACTCATGTCAGACCCGCAGGCCAAACCACGGACGCAGCCTGGTTCCCGCGATGTTGCCGACCAACGCCGCGGCGAACCAGAGCCAGCCGTGCAGACTGGAGGAGGCAATACCGCTGAAGTACGCGCCGATGTTGCAGCCGTACGCGATGCGCGCGCCGTAGCCAAGCATCAGTCCGCCGCAGAGCGCGGCCAGGAGCGAACGTGGCGGCACGCGCCATGTCGGGGCGAAGCGTCCGGCCAGGCCGGAGGCGGCGAGCGCGCCCAGGATGATCCCGAAATCCATCACGGACGTGACATCGTGCAACACGCTCGCGCGCAGTTCGGCGGCGCGCGTCGCGGTTTGCCAGTACGGCCACGCGGCCACGTTCGCGCCGGCCGCGTCGAGCATCTTCGAGCCCCAGAGCGCAAAGGCGGACGTCACACCCCACGGCCGTCCGGCGAGCACGAGCGTCGCGATGTTGACACCCGCCAGTCCGAGGGCACCGGCCGCGAGCGGCCACGGTCCGCGAAGCCAGTGCCCCTCCTCCGCCGCAGCCCCAGAAGTCGTGTCCGGCGCCTCAGCCCCAGAAGTCGTGTCCGGCTGCCGCCCTCGCGGAAGCTCCGGCGGACTCGCCATAGCCTTGGCGACTGCCGTTAGCTGGACGTCCGAGCCGCGATCGCTATCGCCGCCCGAGCTGAAGCTCGGGTCTACGATTCGGGTCCCAAGCCGCCACCGTTCGAGCGCAAGCGACAACGCCACGATCAGTCCAAACAGCAGAAGGCTGATCGCGAGCGCGACGACGGCGCCATATCGCGCGACGAGCGAGATCGGCGCAAACGCGGGCGCCTGGTCCCAGAACGGCATGTGCCGCGCGCCGATCACCGAGCCCGTAATGAAAGCCGCCAGCGTAACAAGCATGCGCACACTGCCGCCGCCGGCCGAGTAGAGCGTTCCGGAGGCGCATCCTCCGCCGAGCTGCATACCGACGCCGAAGAGAAACGCGCCGGCGACGACAGACAGCCCCAGCGGGGCGACCGAGCCCCGAACGGCCTGCCCGAAAATCTCGCCGCGCGCGAGCACCGGAAAGAATACGAGACAGGTCGCCGCGAGCATCAGCATCTGCGCGCGAAGTGCCTCGCCCCGCCCCGTCGCGATCACCGCGCGCCAAGCGGACGTGAAACCGAACGCGGCGTGATAGAGCACCACGCCCGCGCCGGCACCGACGAGGAACAGCGCGCCCTGGCGCCAGGAAAATGCGGAGGTGAGGTACCACGTGCCGGCGAAGATGAGCGCTCCCGCGAGGCTGACGATATTCGGGCCCCTTAGATGCAAGACCCGGGCTGCGCGTGGTGTCGCGTCGATCGTGGCTTGGGCGCTCATAGCACGGCCTTCCTTGGATCTTGCACCAGCAGCACCAGTATGCCGCCCACTATTCCAGTTGCCCCAATCAGAAATCAACCCGGTCGCGAAACTCTCGGTCCGGTCCTTGTAGTACGTTACGCCGCATGGCGCGACCGACCTTCGTCCGCGGACGCGTCCTCGCCTTCGCCTTTCTGCTCGCCGTCATCACCTATCTCGATCGCATCTGCATCTCGGCGGCAGCTCCATCGATCATGAGGGACCTGCACCTGAGCCTCGAGCAGATGAGCCTCGTCTTCAGCGCATTCACGCTGGCCTACTCGCTCTTCGAGGTGCCGTCAGGCTGGCTGGGGGATGTGCGCGGCCCGCGTCGAGTGCTCACGCGCATCGTCTTGTGGTGGTCCGGCTTCACGATGCTGACCGGCATGGCGGCGGGCATGCGCTCGCTGCTGACCATCCGCTTTCTCTTCGGCGCGGGCGAGGCGGGCGCGTTTCCGAATCTCCTTCGGGCTTTTTCGAGCTGGTTTCCGGCCCGCGAGCGGGGCAAAGCCAACGGCGTGCTATTTCTTGGCTCGCGAGTGGGCGGCATGCTGTCGACGCCGATCGCACTCCTTTTGATCAACAACATCGGGTGGCGCCCGAGCTTTGTCGTGTTCGGTGCGCTGGGGCTCGTCTGGGCGGCTGCGTGGTCCGCCTGGTTCCGCGATCGCCCCTCGGAGCATTCGTCGGTGAGCGCCGAGGAGCTTGCATGGATCGAGCTTCCCAGCGTCGTGGCGTCACGTCAGCCCGTCGTCGCGTCCGATCGGCCAGTCGTGGCGTCCGGCAACGGCGTCCACCAAACGCCCTGGCGGGCGATCCTCGCGAGCCGCAATCTCTATGCGATCTGCGCGATGTACTTCGCCTACGGATACGGCCTCTACTTTTATTTCACCTGGCTGCCGACGTACCTGACGCAGGTGCTCGGGTTTTCGGCAATCAGCGGTGGACTCTTCGCGTCGCTGCCGTTTCTGCTTGCGGGGATCGCCAATGTGATTGGGGGGTGGCTGACCGATCGTCTGGCTCGAGCCAGGGGCCTGCGAATCGCGCGCTGCGGCCTGGGCTTCGCCGCGTTCCTGACCTGCGCCTGCCTCGTACTGGGATCGGCAACAGCGGCCGATCCCGTCGTGAAAGCGACGATGCTCGCGTTCGCGCTGGGATCAGTCGACCTCGCGCTGTCCGCGTGCTGGGCCGTCTGCCTGGACGTGGGGGCCGCTCACGCCGGCGTGGTCACCGGATTCATGAACACTGTTGGCAACATCGGCGGCATGATCGCGCCGCTCGTCGTCGGTTATTCGGTGACGCGGTGGGGATCCTGGACGATCCCCTTCTACATCACCGCAACTGTGTACGCCTCGGGCGCTCTCGCCTGGCTCGCCATCGATCCCTCGAGGAAGATCACGAGGCCAATCCCTAATCCCTAATCCCTAATCCCTTACTTGACGCAGTCGCCGAGCCGCTTCCCCGTGTGCTTCATCGTCATGGTCGGCTGACCACCGCGAGCCGTCTGGATTGTCATTGTTCCGTCGTACTTGTCGACGCCGTAAATCATCTCGGCCGCCATGGTGGAGGGGGGACTCGTGCAGGTCACGTTGTAGGTCACCTTGTTGCCGACCATCTTGTAGTCCGACACTTTGCAGTCCGACGGCGCGCCACGTCCCGGCGGCGGCATGAGCTTCTGCGGATCGGCCGCCTCTTCCTTGGTGATGCACGTGGTCGTCGTGGTCGCCGGCATGGTCATTCCCGGCATGCTCATTTCCATCTTCACTTCCCACTTGCCGTCCACGCGAGGGTTCTGCGCGAGCACACCCAGAGAAAGTCCGACCAGCGCCACGCCAACGGCAATGCCCAACTTCTTCATGTCTCTCTCCTCGTCTGGTTCCCGGACCAACGGCGTCTACGGGGCAGCCATATTGTGACAGTCTCCTGCCCGCACGAAACGCTCGGCCCAAAACCGCCGAGCGAGCAATCACCTGTTCGGATCGGTCCGGCCCGGTTGGGACCCGGCGCATCCGGCATCGCCTTCCGCTTCGCATCAGGCGTCCCTCAGCCCTGGAGCCCGGCTCCGCCACTGACCACAGACCTTCTCGACGCGCACCGTTACACGTGCTGCACATAATTACGTGCTACTATTCAGCAGTGAATAAGCAGAATGTCACGCTCAAGCTTCCAACTGACGCCATCAAGCGAGCGAAGATTGCCGCCGCGCATCGAGGGACGTCCTTGAGCGCGCTGCTTGCCGAGAAGCTCGAGGAGGCGGTCGGCGAGGACGCCGCGTACGAGGCTGCGAGAAAGCGGGCTTTCAGGTGGCTGGACGCGGGCTGGCACCTGGGGGGCGGGCGCGTTGTCCGGGAGCGCGTTCGTGGCTGAGAGGATCTTCGTCGACACCAACGTCCTTCTTTACGGGCACGACCGGGATGCCGGCGAGAAGCATGCGATAGCTGAACACGTGCTCCGCCTGCTGTGGCAGGACAAGAATGGATTGTTGAGCACGCAGGTGCTGCAGGAGCTTTACGTCCACTTCACGAAGGCAGTCGAGACGCCGGCTTCACGGCGCAGCGCGCGCGAGCTCGTCGAGGTCTACAGCGTGTGGCCGGTCACGGTGCTCGATCCGGCCGACATCATCGCCGCTTGCGATCACGCCGATCGGCACCAGGTGGGGTTCTGGGATGCGATGATCCTGATCGCTGCAAAGAAATCTCGCGCCGATGTGCTCCTTTCGGAAAACCCCTACCACGGCTGGCACATCAGCGGCCTCGAGATCCGCAATCCTTTCGTGTAGCCCCTTACGTCGAACAGCGCGGAGCACGCAGAGCCAGGAGTTGTCTTCTCTGCGCTCTCTGCGGCCTCTGCGTTGATCGTCGTAACGACTACGACCGGGCCTCGCGCGCTGGAGGCTTTGCCAGCGACAGCGACGCGAACGCCACAACCGCCAGCCCCGCCGCCGCGAAAAACGCGTAGCGATAGGTGCCGAACCGCACGAACACACGCGCGGCGATGGCGGGGCCGATGATCCCGGCCACACCCCACGCCGTGAACAACACGCCGTAGTTCATCCCCAGATTCCGTGTGCCGAAGAAGTCCGCGGTCGTCGAGGCGAACACCGAGAGCTGCGTGCCGTAGCACCAGTACACCGACGCGAGCAGGATGAAGAACAACACTTCCTGTTGACGCCAGATGAACAGCGCCGGCATGGCCACCGCGGAGAGCAGCACCATCGTCTTCAGTGTCGTGAGCCGTCCGAGCGTGTCGGACATCCAGCCCGAAAAGATGCGGCCGCTGGCATTCCCGAGCGCCGAGATCGAAAAGATCGCGAGCGGCGCGACGATGCCCGCGCTCCGCGCGAAGGGCGACAGCTGACTGATCGTCATCTGCCCCGCCGTCGTGCCCAGACAGTAGGCCACCCACAGCGCGTAGAACGTCGGGGTCGCGAGCATTTCGGCGGTGCTGTACTCGAGGCGGGCGGCCGCAGCCCCCGACGGCGGCTGCCAATTCGGCGGCCGATAGCCGGCGGGCGGATTCTTCAATAGGAGCGTCCCGGCCATTGTCATGAAGAAGAAGACCGCGCCCAGGATTTGAAAAGTCGTTCGCCAGCCGACATCGGGGATCAGCCAACGCTCGGCAAGGGATCCAAAGATCGCCGATCCTCCTCCATAGCCTCCCACCATCAGGCCGACCACGAGCCCGCGTTTGTCAGGGAACCACTTCGACGCCACCGGCATGGGCGTCGAGTATCCGAACCCGTTGCCGACGCCGACGATGACGCCGAAGAAGATGTAGAGCGTGACGAGCGACGTCGTGAGGCTCGCGAGAAGAAAGCCGGTGCTCACGAGCACGCCGCCAATCAACGCGCAGATTTTCGGACCCTTGAGATCCTGAAGTCGCCCCGCGAACAGGAACGACAGCGCGAAGCAGATGACCGCGATGGTGTACACCCAGGACGTTTCGGACCGCGTCCACCCGAACTCTTTCTCGAGCGGCAGCACGAACGTGCTCCAGGCGTACAAGGAACCGAGCGCGAGGTTCATCAGAATCCCGCCGAGGACCGGAAGCCAGCGATTAGGCATGGGGCGGATTATAGCTCTCAGTTTGCCGGTCTCGGCTCGACGCGAACGCCGTCGGCCAGCGAGTCGCCCGGATGCAGGACAACCCGTTCCCCTTCGGGTTGCGCGAGCGATGCTCGCGCGCGCTGCTCCTCGGCCCGCGCCCGGCCGAGCGCGGCCCTCGCGGTTTCGACAACCGCTTCCCCTTCGGTGCGCGTTCGCACGTCGAGCAACGTCGACTTCCCCGATCCGGAGGGTCCGAGCAGCACGACGAATTCGCCGCGAACAGATCGAAGTCGATGCCCCGAAGGGCCTCCACGGTCACCTCGCCCATCTGATGGACCCTGGTCAGGCCGCGGGCGACGAAAACAGGAGGAGCAGCCGTCATGCATCCGCCGCCACAGCCTAGGTGAGACGACCGGTCCCGTCCTCTGTCCGGCCCTCGTGCATCCCGCGAACGAAGCGGGCGCGCGCCGCGACCTCCGCCAGCTTTCCCGCCGCGTAGATTGAGGCCTCCGTCAGCAGACGCGTCCGCACGTCTTCCGGCAAGCCGTCCACTGCACTCGGCTCGAGGCCGCGTGAGCGGATGAAGTCGTCGATCAATGTCTTCTCCAGCTGACGCTCGGGATCTTCCAACGGCTGGACATCGGGATCTGTCGCAGTCATGTCTCCTCCGGTTCTTGGATTCTACTCGGGCTGCACAACGTCGCTTCAGTCAGAGTCAGAAGTCTGAGTCAAAAGGCAGAAGTCGGAAGGCAGAAGGAAGAAGGAAGAAGGCAAAGGCAGACGCAAAAGGCGGCTCAGAGCACCGAGTTTCGTGCGATCTCGTCGGCGAGCTCGGCCCGATAAGCCTGCAGCTTCGCGCGCAGGTCAGGCCGCGACGAAGCGAGGATCGCCACGGCCAGCAGTCCCGCATTGGCCGCTCCGGCCGGACCGATGGCCACCGTCGCAACCGGCACGCCCTTGGGCATCTGCACGGTGGAGAGCAGCGAGTCGAGCCCGTTCAAGACGCCCGGCATCGGCACGCCAACGACAGGGATCACCGTGTGCGCCGCGACAACTCCCGCAAGGTGAGCGGCGCCGCCAGCGCCCGCGATGATCACTTCGAGTCCGCGGCTGATGGCCGTCGTCGCGTACTCCGTCGTCTGCACCGGCGAGCGGTGCGCCGACAGCACTCGTGATTCGTGCGGGATACCAAACCGGGTGAGCATCTCGCTGGCCTGACGCATCGTGTCCCAGTCGGACTGGCTGCCCATGACGATTCCGACGAGCGCAGTTGCCTCTGCCATAGGGCAAGTATTGTATGCGGGGGCTCCGCGGGGCGGACCTAATAGGGTCCGCCCCGCATCAAAATAAGGTCCGCCCCACATCAAATCCGCCCGGCATGCCCTGCGCGTCTGACCTCATAAGGTCCGCCCCGCAGTAGAATCGGGCGATGAAAGGTCTTGCCGCTCTTTTCGCTGCGCTGGTGCTGCCAACGGCTGTGCTGGCGCAGACGCCAGCGCCGCCGCTGCAGATTCCGTACACGCAGTTCACGCTCCCCAATGGCCTGCACGTGATCCTTCACGAAGATCACACCGTGCCGCTGGCATACGTGAACCTGCTGTACGACGTCGGATCCGCGCGTGAGCGGCCCGGCCGCACCGGGTTCGCGCACCTCTTCGAGCACCTCATGTTCATGGGGTCGAAGAACGCCAAGTATGGCGTCTTCGACCAGTCACTGGAAGCGGTCGGCGGCACCAACAACGCTTCCACGAGCAACGACGTCACCAACTACTGGATCATGGTCCCTGTCAACGCGCTCGAGCTCGCGCTGTTCCTCGAGTCGGATCGCATGGGCTATCAGCTCGAGGTGATGACGCCGCAGACGGTGGATGCGCAGCGCGACGTGGTGAAGAACGAGCGCCGCGAGCGTATCGAGAACACACCGTACGGCTCTGCCGAGATCACGCTGGAGGAGATGCTCTATCCGCCAGGCCATCCCTACCACTGGCCGGTGATCGGCTACATGGATGACTTGACGGCCGCAAGCTACGACGATGTGGTCGCCTTCTTCCAGAAGTACTACGCGCCCTCGAATGCCAGCCTTGTGGTGGCGGGGGACATCGATGCCGCCGCGACTCGCAAGCTCGTCGAGAAGTGGTTCAGCGACGTGAAAGCCGGCCCTCCACCGGAACCCATCACGATTCCCGGCGTCGCGCTGACCGGCGTCCAGACGCGAACGATCACCGACAGCGTGCCGCTCCCTCGTCTCTACCTCGCATGGCTGACGCCTCGTCACCTCGAGCCGGGCGATTCCGCGCTCGACGTGGCCGCCAACGTCCTCAGCGGCGGCAAGAGCTCCCGGCTCTACAAGCGCCTCGTGTACGACATGCAGATCGCGCAGGACGTCAGTGCCTACCAGCTTTCGCGGAACCTCTCGTCGTACTTCCTGATCGAAGCGACACCGAGGCCCGGCCACACCATCGATGAGATCCAGAAGGTGATCGACGAGGAACTGGGGAAGCTGCGGAGCGAGCCGCCATCGGCGCACGAGGTCCAGCGGGCGATCAACGAGTACGAAGCCTCGTTCTACGACGGCCTGGAGCGGCTCGGCGGGCAGCATGGCGGCAAAGCCGATCAGATGAATGCGTACTACCTGAAGACCGGCGATCCCGACTGGTTCAACGAGGACCTCGCGCGGTATCGATCGCTCTCGCCGTCGGACATCCGCGCGGCCGTCGAAGCGTTCCTGCCGGCCGGCCGGCGCGTGGAGCTCACGGTGGCTCCGGAACCTGCTTCAAACAATCAACAACGGTAACCATAGAAGACACGAAACACCA
>JAHFUL010000029.1:0-14274 GCA_023265155.1 Acidobacteriota bacterium | reverse complement strand
TCCGCGAGCTCCGCGTTCAACGTCGTCGTCGTCGTGTATTCGAATCCAGGACCGCTATGAGAATTCGATACCTACTCACCGGCGTCCTCCTCGGCGTTGTCACGCTCGGTGCGCAGGCACCCGACCGCAGCAAGCTGCCCACGCCAGGCTCCGCGCCCACGCTGAAGCTGCCCGCTATCCAGAAACGTCAGCTCAGCAACGGCCTCCCCGTGTGGATCGTGGAGCTGCACGAGGTCCCGGTCGTTCAGGTGAATCTCGTCGTCTCGAGCGGCAGCGCCGACGACCCGGCGGGAAAGTACGGCGTCGCCAGCATGACCGCCGATATGCTCGAAAACGGCGCAGGGGCCCGTTCCGCGCTCGACATCGCCGACGCCATCGACTTCCTGGGTGCCAGCCTCGCAACCAGCAGTGGAAGCGATTCGACGGCAGTCCGGTTGCACGTGCCGGTCGGACGACTGACCGACGCGCTGCCGATCATGGCCGACGTGGCGCTCCGGCCCGCGTTTCCGAAGGACGAGCTCGAACGGCTTCGTCAGGAGCGGCTCACGACGATTCTCCAGGCGCGCAACGACCCCGCGGCGATTGTGGGTCTCACCTTTTCCCGCGTCGTCTACGGCACCTCTCATCGGTTCGGCACCGCCATCATGGGGACGGCCCAGACGATCAAGGCGCTGACGATCGACGACCTTCGAGCCTTCTATGCGTCGAGGTACAGACCCGACAACGCCACGTTGCTGGTGGTCGGAGACGTGACGCCCGACAAGGTCCTGCCCGTTCTGGAATCGCAGTTCGGCAAGTGGAAATCACAGGGCGCCGCGCCGGCGCACGTCACATTCCCTGAGCCGAGGGCGTCGGGCCCGCGCGAAGTTATTCTGGTGGACAAGCCGGGCGCGCCGCAGTCGCAGATCCGGATCGGTTGGGTCGGCGTGCCGCGATCGACGCCCGATTACTTTCCGCTTCAGGTCATGAACACGGTGCTCGGCGGCTCGTTCACATCGCGCCTCAACATGAACCTGCGCGAGAACCATGGCTATACCTACGGCGCCGCCTCGGTGTTCGACATGCGTATCGCCGCAGGACCGTTCTACGCCACCGCTGGCGTCCAGACCGACAAGACGGCGGACGCCCTGAAGGAATTCCTCAACGAGCTGAATGGGATACTCCAGGTGATCCCGGAGGACGAGCTCACTCGCGCGAAACATTACGTGGCGCTCGGTTTCCCGGAGCGGTTCGAAACGACCGGCGACATCTCGACCAATCTCGAGAATCTGGTTGTCTACCACCTGCCGGACGACCACTTCTCAAAGTACGTCCAGAACATCCTGGGGGTGACTGCGGCCGACGCGCAACGCGTGGCGCGAAAGTACATTCTGCCCGACCGTGTGGCGGTGGTCGTGGTGGGCGATCTGAAGAGCATCGAGCCGCCGATTCGCGCGGTGAGCCTGGGGGCCGTCAGGATACTCACGATCGACGAGATTTTCGGACCGCCTCCCCGGTAAAGACGTCGCGACGTCGCGAGGTCGCGACGCGCGCGATCGGTTCCCGGTCGCCACGAGCACCACGCCGCCCCCGACCGCCGCGATGCCCGCGATCGGCGACAGCGGGATCGTCTTCCGCGTTTCAGGTCGGGCGAGACAAAGGCAAAAAGCAGAAAGCAGAAGGCTGAAGGCTGAAGGAAGAAGTCAGAAAGTAGAAGGCGGAAGGCTCAAGCTACGGAAGGCTGGCTTTGGGCGGCACCGCCAAGCTGATCGTCATCCCGACAACAACGACGACGACGGCACCGATGAGGTTGTGCCAGAGAAACTCAATCGGGGTGGTCTGGGCGACGACGAACACCACCACCATCCCCGAAATCAGCCCCCAGAAGGCGCCCGCCGCGGTCGCACGTTTGGTGAGAATCGCAAGGATGAACACGCCAAGAAGCGACCCGTAGAAAAACGACCCGTATCGATTCACGACCTCGATGAGTGAGCCCTGGTTGGCCGCGTACATGGCGACGATGCACGCGAAGAGCCCCCAGAACATCGTCGCGAGCTTCGAGACCTTCAAATAGTGCGTGTCGGTGGCGTCCTTCACGAAGTGCCGGCGATAGAAGTCGATGATGGTCGCCGTCGCCAGCGCGTTCAACTCTCCCGCGCTGGCTGACATCGCCGCCGCAAAGATCGCCGCGATCATCAGCCCGACCAGGCCGATGGGCATCCGCGTGGTGATGAAAGTCGGGAACACGTAGTTGACGTCGGTGTACCGCTGGTCGCCCGTCGTGTCCTTGACGATCGCGGCGGCGCGGCCTCGAATGTCGCGCACCTGGCTGTCGGTCGCAAGAAAAGCGTCGCGATTGTTCGCTTCCGCCGCCTCCTTGCGCGCCGCAAGGGCGGCGTCGAAGTCCCGCTCGAGTGAGGCGTATTCCGCCGCGTGAGGGCCGGCCTTCACCTGTGCGTCGTACGTCCGGTTGAAGAGCATCGGCGGCGTCTGAAACAGGTAGAACACGAACACCAGCACGCCGGTCGTGAGAATGAGCAGCTGCAGCGGAATTTTGACGAACGCGCTCATGAGCAGCGAGTGCCGCGCCTCGTCGATCGACTTGGCGGTCAGGTACCGTTGAACCTGGCTCTGATCGCAGCCGAAGTAGGACAGCATCAGGAACAGGCCGCCGATCATGCCTGACCAGAACGTGTAGCGCTCGCGCACGTCGAAATGAAAATCGATCGCCTTCAGCCGGCCGGTCGCGCCCGCCAGGTGCATCGCCTGGCCGAAGCCCACGTCGTGCGGAATGCCCATCACGAGAATGACGACGGCGGCCGCCATGCCGGCAACGATGATGAACATCTGCTTCACGTCGGTCCAGGCGACCGCCTGGACGCCGCCGATGCTCGTGTAAAGGATCATCGGCACGCAGATGACGAACACGGTCACCGGAAGCTGCCACCCGAGAATGGCCGAGATCACCACGGCCGGCGCGGCGAGCGTGACGCCGAGCGAGAAGGCGCGGCCCATGAGAAACAGAAAGCTCGCGAGCGAGCGCGTCCGCACGTCGAAGCGCCGCTCGAGATACTCGTACGCGGTGTACACCTTCGCGCGGTGGAAGAAGGGCACGACGGTCATCGAGAGGATGATCATCGCGAGCGGGAGGCCGAAGTAGAACTGAATGAACCGCAGGCCCGTGGCATATGCCTGGCCGGTCGTGCCGACAAGCGTGACGGCGCTCATCTGCGTCGCCATCACCGACAAACCGACCGCCCACCACGGCAGGGATCGGTTCGCAAGGAAGTAGCCTTCGACTTTGTCGGTGCCCTTCGATCGACGCAGGCCATCGACGACGATCCAGACGATATAGGCGGCGACGACGACCCAGTCGAGGGAATGCATCAGACGAAAGGTTCAGGGTTCAAGGTTCAAGGTTCAGGAGAAGGCGCGGCCGATGAACCAGAGGGCCGTGACGATCGCTGCCTCGAGAACGAGAACTTGAATGTACGTCCGCGTCACGGGAGGAGTATAGCCAAGGTGGCCACCTTGAACCCGGAACCTTGAACCTGGAACCTCATATAATCCGATCACAATGCGATCTCACATCTCGCGCGCGCTCGTGCTCGTCGCGCTCATGGCGAGCGGGCGCATGGTCGTCTCGCAATCTCGTCCGTTCGACGAGCGCGCGAGGGAGATCTTCAAAGAGCTCATCGAGATCAACACGACCGCCTCCGCCGGCGACACGACGGTCGCCGCTGAAGCCATGGCCGCCAGGCTGAAAGCCGCCGGCTTCCCTGCCGCCGACGTCCAGGTGGTGGGACCGGCTCCCAAGAAAGGCAATCTCGTCGCGCGCTTCCGCGGCACCGGGCGTCGCCGCCCGCTGCTCCTCCTGGCCCACCTCGACGTCGTCGAGGCCAAGCGCGAGGACTGGTCCCTCGATCCGTTCGTGTTCCAGGAGAAGGACGGATTCTTCTACGGGCGCGGCACCAGCGACGACAAGGGCATGGCGTCGCAGTTTGTCGCGAGCCTCATCCGGTTGAAGGAAGAAGGCTTTCTACCCGACCGGGACGTGATACTTGCGCTGACGGCCGATGAGGAAGGCGGTGACTTCAACGGTGCTGACTGGCTCGTGAAGACCCATCGCGACTTGATCGACGCGGCGTTTGCCGTAAACGAAGGCGGCAGCGGCGTCTTGAAGAACGGCAAGTACCTCGTGAACGAAGTACAGGCGGCAGAGAAGGTGTATCAGGACTTCCGTCTCGAGGTCAAAAACACCGGCGGGCACAGCTCGCTGCCGGTGAAGGACAACGCCATCTCGCATCTGTCAGGCGGCCTCGCGCGTTTGGGCACGTTCGAGTTCCCCATTCGCCTCACCGACATCACGCGGACCTATTTCGAGCGGTCGGCCACGGTCCAGACCGACGCGAAGACCGCCGCCGACATGCGCGCGGTCGCGCGGACTCCGCTGAACATCGCGGCGGCAACCAGACTTGCGACATCGTCTCCGTATTACAACGCGATGATGAGGACCACGTGCGTGGCGACGCGGCTCGAGGGCGGGCACGCAAACAATGCGCTGCCGCAGCTGGCCGCTGCGGTCGTCAATTGCCGGCTGCTCCCGGGCGACGCCCCCGAGGCGACCCGTCAGCAGCTCGTGAAGGTCCTGGCCGATGCAAAGATCGCGGTCACCGCCATCGACGAGGCCAATCCGAGCCGGCCTGCCACCCTGATCCCCGAAGTGATGACGGCCGTCGAGTCTCTCACCGCCGCCATGTTCCCCGGAGTCGTCGTCGTGCCGGTGATGAGCACGGGAGCCACCGACGGCCTCTTCCTGAGGAATGCGGGGATCCCGACGTTCGGGATCGACGGCACGTTCAGCGACATCGACGACGTGCGGATGCACGGGCGCGATGAACGGGTCGGCGTGAAGCAGTACTTCGAGGGTCTCGAGTTCCAGTACAAGCTGATCAAGGCATTGTCGGCGCGATAACGTCGAGCTGTGCGCGAGCGGAGCGGCGCTTCCCTGATCGCGTCGCCGGCGGCAGTAGCCGATAATGGCTACGGGATGTCCCGGTTCCTGATCCGCGCACGTCAGCCCTGGGGCGACGGCGCGCCCGTGAGAATCGTGCGCGACGCCGACATTCTCGCTTCGCATCTCGAAGACGCCGCCCACTTCCCTGGTGGACACGCGACGGAGCTCATTGCGCCAGCGACCGAGAGGGAGGTCGCGGATGCCCTTCGCGTGTCGGACTACGTCCTTCCCATCGGCGCGCAGTCTTCGCTCACCGGCGGGGCGACTCCCATGGGAGAGCGACTACTCAGCACGGCGCGTCTGAACCGGATCGAATCGATCGACCCGGTCGGCGCGCCAACGGTTCGCGTCCAGGCAGGCGTGACCATGGCCGCGCTCGACGAGGCCCTGGAGACGCAGGGCCGCTACTATCCGCCGGCGCCGACTTTCGGCGGCGCGTTCGTCGGCGGGACCGTGGCGACCAACGCTGCCGGCGCCGCCACGTTCAAATACGGGACGACACGCGACTGGGTGCAGGCGGTCACGGTCGTCCTGCCCTCAGGGGATGTGCTGGATATCGAACGGGGCGAGACGATCGCCCATTCAGATGGGCACTTCGATCTGCAACTCGCGGCATGCCGGATCCGTGTGCCTGTTCCGACCTACCGTATGCCCGACGTCCCGAAGCTGTCCGCCGGGTACTTCGCCGCACCCGAGATGGACCTTGTCGATCTGTTCATCGGATCAGAAGGAACCCTCGGCATCGTGACGGCTGTGACGCTGCGCGTGCTGCCGGTTCGACCCGCGTTCTGTCTTGCGCTCATTCCCTTCCAGCGTCGGCGGCAGGCCATGGAGTTCGTGCATCGGCTTCGCGAGACATCGAGGGAAACGTGGCACACGCGCAACCCGCGCGGCGTCGATGTCTCGGCGATCGAGCACCTCGACTGGCGCTGTCTGGATGTGATTCGTGAGGACGGACTTGACCGGGTGAACGGTGTGAGCATCCCACCGAGCGCGGTCATGGCGCTCCTGGTGACACTGGAGTTGCCGGCCGACACCACCGCTGCAGCAGCGTTTCACCAGATCGGCGGCGCCGAAACCGAGCGGGCTCCCGACGCGCCGCTCGTCCGCTTCTGCCGGATGCTGATCGAGGCCGACGTGTTCGACGATGTGGAGATCGCGGTGCCGGGCGATCGCGCGCGAGCCTTGCAGCTGCTGGCCCTGCGGGAGGGCGTGCCCGCGTCCGTGAACCGGCGCGTCGGCCTGGCCAAGGAGCACGATGCGCGAATCGAAAAGACCGCGGCCGACATGATCGTCCCGTTCGACAAGATGGAACAGCTGCTGGAGTTCTACGACGACGAGTTCAGGCGCCGCGGGCTGGACGCGGCCGTCTGGGGCCACATTTCAGACGGCAATGTGCATCCGAATGTCATTCCGCGATCGTTTGCCGACGTCGAATCCGGGAGGGCAGCGATTCTGGCATTCGGCCGCGAGGCGATTCGACTCGGTGGCGCGCCGCTCGCCGAACACGGCGTGGGACGCAACCCGGTCAAGCAGCAGCTGCTCCGCGAGCTGTACGGGGAAGCGGGAATCGAAGAGATGCGCGCCGTCAAGCGCGCGATTGATCCCGAGTGGAAAATGGCGCCGGGGGTGCTGTTTCAGAGATAGAGACAGCGCAGCGACATTTACAATTGATGAAGGGGTTGGCCATCGGTTAGCTCGAAAGGAAGCCGTCCATTCTTGCCCTTCGGCATCGCTTTGACCAGGCGGAATCGTCGCCGCCGAGCGTGCGCCGGAATGGGAACACGTGCTCTAGAGCCGATCTCCGAATTCCTTCATCGCGACCGCGAGAGCTGCATCCAGCCAACGTTCAAAAGCGTGCGTGATCCTGGAAGAGGCGAGCGCGGCAGAAAGCAGACGCGACTTCATCTCGAAGTGTTCCATCGCCCTGAAAGAAGGTCGCGAGACTCAATTCCGGTCGACGAATTCTTGATTTCCCACCGTCGACGAATTCCCAAGTCCCAATTGTAAATGGTAAATTCCTTGCTGTTCCTACTTGAACAGATCGTCGAACGCCTGCTTCGCGCTCGGCGGGCCCTGCGGCGTGCCGGTCTGGCGCTCTACGGTCGTCCGGGGCGAGAACAGGCTGCACTGATTGCGTTCGTCCTTCGGTGAGACGCGAGCGGTCAGCGCCGGCTGCGTGCACTCCCACCTTGCGCCGGTGTCGAACGACGCGCAGTTGATGCAGCTGTGAATGTCGACCCCGCAACGCGCGCAGCGGCTGTCGGCTTCAACGGGCACGGACAGCCGATTCCCGCAGCGGGCGCATCGGAAGACCTCGTGCGAGCCCATCAGGTTGGGCGTCTTGGGTCCGGCGGGATCCTGCAGCTGCCGGCCCGGCGCGCGCTCCTGGGGACGCTTTTCGCCTTGTGGGCCCTTGGGCTGCCGCTGGCGATCGCCGGAATCGTCCTGGTAGCCGCGCTGGCGGTACTTCCTGTCGCTCATGGGGTAATCCTCAGTCATTCTACGGCCGAAAACCCTATGATGGACTCTATGCGCGTTGCTCACCGCCTGCGCACCGTCGTGACCGCGATTCTGCTCACGGCCGGGTTCCTGATGGGCATGCCCGGGCGCGCCCAGACCGGCCGCCCGATGACGCTCCTCGATATCGTCGAGCTCCCGCGCATCACCGATCCCCAGCTCTCCCCAGACGGCCGGTTCGTCGCGTACAACTTGTTGCGCGCAGACTGGGCCTCGGGGCGTCAGGTTTCGCACATCTGGACGCGGGCCGTTTCAGGCGGAGCGGTCGCTCAGCTGACCAACGGATCAGGGGAGAGCGCGGCCCGCTGGTCGCCGGACAGCAAGACGCTCCTCTATCTGGCGGGCAGCCAGATCCATCTTCTTCCCGCTGAAGGCGGCGCCGCGCGTCAGCTGACCAGGCACGCCACGAGCGTCGGGGCGTCTCCGGCGCCGGCGACGACGCCGACGTGGGCGCCTGATGGATCGGCGATCTATTTCGTCGCCGCCGATGAGCGCGCCGGCACACGACGAGAGCCTCTCGGCGGCGGCGTGACGATCTTCGGCCAGAACGACTTCGAACAGCAGCACCTCTGGAAGGTCACGATTGCCACTGGTGCCGAGCAGAAAATGACCACCGGCGATTGGTCGGTGCTCGCGTACCGTCTGTCCCGCGACGGCCGGCGGCTCGCCGTGCTCCGTACGCCGACGCCTCTCGCGATCGACCATTACAAGAGCGAAGTCTGGGTGATGGATGTGAACGGCGCAAACGCGAGGGCATTGACCGCGAACGGGCTGTACGAGCTCGATGCCGAACTGTCGCCCGACAATTCGCAGATCTGGTTCCTCGCCGACGCAAATGAACAGCTCGAACCCTACTACGGCCAGACGCTGTTCGTGATGCCGGCCGGCGGCGGCACGCCGCAGATGCTCCTCCCGAAACTGGGCCATCCGATCGACGCAGCGGTGTGGTCGCCCGACGGGAAGACGATCCTGGCTGTCGTCAATCTCGGCGTGCACCAGGAGATCTACCGCATCGACGTGGCGACCCGCACCGCCAAGGCGCTCACCGATGGCCGTCACGCTATTCCGACTCCGATCCTGAACCTGGCAATGCCGGCCAATCGGCTGATCTTCCCCCTCGACGAGCCGACGCGGCTCGGCGACGCCTGGACAATTCCCGTCGACGGCGGCACGCCCACACGGGTGACGGGCGTGTACGACTCGCTTGCCACCGATTTCGCGCTCCCAAGACAGGAGAAGGTGACGTGGAAGGGCGCCGACGGCGTCACGATCGAAGGATTGCTGTTCTATCCGCTTGGCTACCGCGAAGGGACGCGGGTTCCCCTCGTCGTTCAGCTGCATGGTGGGCCGGCCGACTCCGACAAGTACGGCTTCGGGCCCAACTTCATGTTCAACCAGGTCCCAGTGCTCACCGCGAAAGGTTACGCGGTGTTTCGCCCCAATTACCGCGGCAGCAACGGGTACGGCAGCGCGTTCGTGCGCGACATCATCGGCCACTACTTCAACAACATGCACCTCGACGTCATGGCCGGCGTCGATGCGCTGGTGGCGCGCGGCATTGCGGATCCCGGTCGGCTCGCCGTCATGGGCACGAGCGCGGGAGCCCACCTCGTCAACAAGCTGATCACCTTCACCGATCGTTTCAAGGCGGCCTCCTCCGCGGCGGGTGTCGCGAACTGGATTTCGCTGATGGCGCAAACCGACGCCGTGACGCGCCGCACGTTCTGGATGGGCGGGACGCCGTGGCAGAAAGACGCTCCGACCGATCTGCTCTGGAACCAGTCCCCGATCAAGGACGTCGCGAAGGTGAAAACGCCGACACTGTTCATTGCGGGCGGACTCGACGGCCGCATTCCCAAGGAGCAGGCGCTGGAGATGTACCGCGGGCTCGAGTCCAATGGCGTCCCGACGAAACTGATCATCGGGAACACCGAGGGCCATCAGTGGTTCGGGCTCCGTAATCTGTTCGACAAGGACAACACCGAGCTGGAATGGTTTGAAAAGTACGTGATGAACCGACCCTACCAGCGGGAAACAGCGCCCGCTGCTCCGCAGCCTCCCCGCTAGCGCTAGCTCACCGCAAAGTGCCAGGTTTTCTCCACATTCAGGCTTCAGGTCGGGCGTCGCTTCGCCGGCCTTCAAGCCGAAGCTTCGGGCCTGCGAGCGAGGCACGCCCGATCTGAAGCTCGGGCCTACGAGCCGGGCTTACAGAGCGATCCCGATGGTGAGCGTCGCGGTATAGCCGGCTCCCGTATTGCCGGTGAGCGTCGCCATTTCAGTCGACGCGCCGTCGGAGAACACGTTGTCGGTGGCGTTGCTGGTGGTGTTCTGGCCCTTCGATGCATACACGCCACTCGCGTAGACCAGACGGGTGACATCCTCCGGAAACGCCACCTGCGTCGTCTTCACGCTGACACCGTTCACGAATATCTCAGCGTGGATGTGCGTTGCACGCCCCCCGTACCAGCCAGGATAGATTGTGGTGAAGGTCGCCTCGCCGGCGCCATTCGTGATCTGAAGGCCGCGCAGAAACGTCTGGCCCACGCCGTTATACCCCGGCTGCGAGTACTCGGAGTAATGGCCCTCCGCGTCGCACTGCCAGATCTCGACGGCGGCCGAGGCAATGGGCGCGCAGCCGCTGCGCGTGTTGACAACCGTCAAGGTAAGGGTCAGCGGCAGCCCGGTTCTCCCTTCCCGGATGTCCTGACGGTAAAACGCCTGATTGCTGATCATGCCAGTTCTGTCGGGGTATGGCCCGGCGGTCTCCTGGGCCGTCACGACGCAGCCCGAGGATGTCCCTGATGGATTGATTGGATTCGATCCGTTCGTGGCGCAGCCGACGACACTCCCGATCGGCGCCGCCGCGATGGCTACTCCGATCGCCCGGAACATTTCCCGCCGCGTGCGTTTTTCCATAGGTCGGTCAGCCCCTTCACATTCCTTGCCACAGCTGATTGCTCGCATCTGCCAGCGAAACACGTCGAGATGTTCGACATGGCCAAGGATTAGGTGTCCTCTCGGGTGCGCGTCGATCGTCGTCGTGAGAGCACAGAAGGACTTCGGCAGGACTGAAAGTCCTTCGCTACGAGTACTGTGACACGGCAGGACTAAAGTCCTGCACTACGACTGTGACGCTTCCCAGCTGACCTGCTTGGCTGCCTGCCCCGCCCGCCGCGCGGTCTTAGCTGCCCCCCGGCGGGACCCTATAAGGTCCGCCCCGTAGTCTCTTGGCTGCCCCACTTCCAGAGCGAGACCGTGGAGCCTTTCACGAAGCGAGCTGTCATACTGTCAGGTCTGCGATCAGGCCCTTACTGTGACTGACGACTCCCTTCGCGCCACACCCCCCGTTGCCGAACGGCCGAGGACGGCCACCCTCGAAGAGACCCTGGCACTCCTCGAGTCGACGCTCGAAGCGACGCACGATGCGATTCTCGTCGTGAATCTCGATCGCCGGATTGTCCGGTACAACCTCAAGTTTCTGCAGATGTTCAGGCTGACCGCTGAACAGCTCGAGGCGGGCGGGGTCGATGTCCTCATCGCAGCGATCACCGAGCAACTGGAAGATCCCGACGCCCTGCTCACCAATTCGCGTCAGCTCTGGATCGATCCGTCCCGTGAAGTCGTCGATCTCCTGAGATTCAAGGACGGCCGCCTCTATCATCGACTCGTCGCACCGCATCGGGTGCACGGACGGGTCGTCGGGCGCGTCGCCAGCTACAGCGACATCACCGAGAGTGTGACCACTCAGCAGGCGCTCGAGGAGCAGCGGGCGGTTCTCGAGAAGGCGCAGGAGGTCGCGCACATCGGCAGCTGGGTCGCGGAGCTCGCCGGATCCGGTCGGCTGACGTGGTCTCAGGAGGCGTATCGGATTTTCGGCGTGGAGCGCGGCGCGTTTCTCGGCACCTCGGCGCAGTTCCTTTCGTTCGTGCATCCCGACGATCGCGAGTTCATACGGCGCGCCGGCGCCGCAGCGCTCGCCGGTCAGCAGCCCCTTGATGTCGAGCACCGCGTCATCCGTCAGGATGGGGAGCTCCGCTGGGTGCACGAGCGAGCCGACATCGTCTGCGACCCGCACGGAACACCGCTGCGACTCGTCGGCACCGTGCAGGACGTCACCGACCGCCGGCTGCTCGAGCAGCAGTTGCGCCAGTCGCAGAAGCTGGAGGCGATCGGGCGTCTGGCCGGAGGGATTGCGCACGATCTGAACAACGCCCTCACGGCGATAGCGGGCTATACGGAGCTCGCGCTCGGCGCGATCGCCGACGACCACCAAGCGCGGGCGGACGTGCACGAGATCCGCCGCGCTGCGGAACGCGCGGAGTCCGTGACGCGCCAGCTGCTCGCGTTCAGCCGGAAACAGCTGCTCGAGCCGCGCGCGTTTTCCCTCGGCGATGTCGTCGTGGGTCTCGGGCGCCTGCTCGAACACCTCCTCGGCGCAAACATTGCGGTGAAGACGCCGGCGAGCGGACCGCTCCCGGACGTCTACGGCGACCCGGGGCAGATCGAGCAGGCCATCATCAATCTGGCGGTCAACGCCCGCGATGCCATGCCCGACGGCGGCCGTCTCACCCTGGCGCTGGCGGCCGTCGACCTCGATGAGACATTTGCGCGTGCCCACCGGCCGCTGGCGGCCGGCCGATACGTGGAGCTGTCCGTGATCGACACCGGTGAGGGCATGGACGCCAACACGCAGGCCCACGTCTTCGAGCCGTTCTTCACCACGAAGGAGGTCGGAAAAGGCACGGGCCTCGGTCTCGCGACGGTCTACGGCACCGTCCGGCAGAGCGGAGGTCACATCTTCGTGGAAAGCGAGCTCGGGCGCGGGACCACCTTCCGGCTGTACTTCCCCGCTGCGGGCACCACGCATGTTTCAACGCCACCGCCGGGGACGCGATCGTCCACCAACGCCCGCTCGACCGTCCTCGTGGTCGAAGACGAGCCCGCCGTGCGCAACCTCGTGGTCACGGCTCTCGGTCACGAGGGCTATCGTGTCCTCCATGCCGCGTCGGGGGAGGAAGCCATCGCCATTGCGGAAGCCGATCAGGGGAACATCGATCTGCTGCTGACCGATGCGAAGATGCCGGGGATCAACGGGATCGAGCTGGCGAACAGGCTCGTCGCCAAACGCCCCGGCCTCCCGGTCGTCGTCATGTCTGGCTTTACCCCTGAGAACCTGACACTCAAGGGCAACCCGATTCCGCTCCTGCCCAAGCCGTTCACGTCGAGAGAGCTGCGGCAGAAGGTGGCCGAGATTCTCGGCCACGCCTGACGCCTGGAAAGCGCTACCACGGATTACACGGCGGTAACGGAGGTCACGGTGTTCTTCAATGGTGTTGACCGTGCGACCTCGCTCGTGGTGATGCCCTCTGTCGTAGAGCCTTAGCGCGGATGTGCAAGCGTCGACGCACCGGGACGACTCGAGAGATCTACTTGAACAAATCGAGGTTGATCGCGTTCGCCATCACTTCGTAACCGGCGTTGTTCGGATGGAGCTGGTCTCCGGACTGGTACTGCTGGAGAAACTTCGACGGTTGCTTCGGATCGCGGAGCGCGGCGTCAAAGTCGATGACGCCGTCATACTCTTTGCTCGTCCGAATCCACTGGTTGACCGCCTCCCGCTTTGCTTCACCCTCAGGCGAGAAATAGGCGGCTCCTTCGAACGGCGTCAGTGTGGCGCCGAAGATCTTGATACCCAGCGCATGCGCGCGCTCGATCACCTGGCGATGCCCGGCAATCAGATCGGCGGCGCTCGGTGACGGATTCGCGCGCGCCTGGCCGATGTCGTTGATGCCGAGCATCAGGATCATATGGGTTGCGCCGCTTTGCACGAGGACGTCCCGATCGAGACGCGCGAGGATATTGACCCCGCCGTCTCCGGCGGCGTCGCTGAGCACGCGGTTCGCCGCGATCCCGGCGTTGACGACCGCGATTCGTCTGCCGCGCTGCGCCAGCAGCCGCCGAGCCAGCGCGTCGGGCCAGCGGCCGTTCGTGTCGACGGTCGAGGCCGTCCCATCGGTAATCGAGTCGCCCGTCGCAACGATCACCGGCGTGCGCTCCGGCGCGGTCACTTCGACGCGCGAGAGGAAATACCAGTTCCGCACGACCGTCGCATCCGGCAGATCGGGAGCGCCAGCCAGATTCCCGGCGGCGAGATAGTTCGTCTGGTATGCGCCGCCGTGCCTCGTGAGCGTCGAGGCCCCCGTTTCGCCCGGCAGATACAGGTCGATCGCCAGATCGGCGAGATTCGGAACCGTCAGCGACACAGGGTCGCTGATCATCGTCGCACCGGGAGGAATCGACGTCATGGTCTCGCCGCTGAATGTCAGCGGGTGTCCCGAGCCAGCCACCATCGCCGCGTTCTGTCCGCGAAGCCCGATGTGCGCGGCGCCGATGGCCAGCGGTCGCGTGCCGAAGCTGTTGTTGATGACGACGCGCACGCGATCACCGCCGAGACTCACGTGAACGATCTGCCGAAGGGTCTGATTGTTGGGCGCCACGATCGCCCCCGCGCCCCGGCCTGCGGCCCCGGCTGCGCCGGGCGGCGTCTGTCCCCGTCCGCCGGGGACAGGCGGGGCGGCCGCCGCCGCTGCGCCAGCCGGAGGCGTGGCGGCGACGGGAGGGCTGGCTGCGGGCGCCGCGGGCGGTGTGGTCGTTCGCGCCACGGGGGCGGTCGCCCACGTCGAGACCCAGTTGTCCTTGCGGCCCGACTGCGCGTCGACGCCGGCCAAGAGCGAGGCAACGACCGCCGCGGCGGCAAC
>JAHFUL010000028.1:21141-28785 GCA_023265155.1 Acidobacteriota bacterium | reverse complement strand
CCCAAACCTGCCACAAGGCCGGGTTACCAAGGGACGCCTGGAAGCACGGGGCGGATGTGTGGCGTTTCGAGGCAGAGGTGTTCAGCGACAACAAGGGCGGGCGAGGCTAGGCAGGGCGGGCCGGGCAGGTCGGACGGGTAGGCAGGCAAGGCAGGCAAGGCCGGCAGGGCAGGTTGGACGGGTAGGCAGGCAAGGCAGGTAGGCAAGGCAGGTAGGGCAGGGACTCGTAGCGCGGGACTTTGGAGCCTGTGAAAAAACACGACGTTTGAACGCAGAGCTCGCAGAGCACGCCTGAGAGATCCGTATTAGAAGGTCGATCCCAGGGACGTTCCCTGTCCCGCCGTATGCACGGTCTGAACGAAAGGCAACAGTGAAGCAGGTCACTTACGGCCCAAGCCGTTGGTCGATCACCCGGCCGTGCGCATCGAGCCGGATCGTGGCGGTAAAGATACTTGGTGGCGCCGGAGGGGACCCGCGCCCACGGCCGCGCCCTGCGGCGCCGGCGACACCCCCGCCCGATCCTGGTCGAAGGGGCCCGGTACCACTGAACCGCACGTCGCTGAACTGTACCGTCGCCGCACCGCTCGGCTCGCCAAACGAGCGGGCGGAGGGGAACCGCGAAAAACCCAGAAAGACCTGACCCACCTGGCTCGAGGCTGCGGTAACCGCGGCGGGCGTCCATTGATTCGGGTACCGGGAGGACAGACGCCACAGGACCTCCGGTTCGGGCGCGGGCGCGAGAAATCGCCGGCTCAGCACGTTCACGTCCTGAAGCTCGTACGAGCTCGACGTCTGGGCGATCACGCGCCACGCAAACGGAGACGCGAATGTCGGAATGGCCGCGATCTCGATCAGACAGCGGACACCTCCCGGTGGCGGCAGGATCGCCGATGTGTCGCGCGGCCAGCGCGCAACGGCCGCGCGCTGGGGGGTTGCCCCCTCACATGGCTTCGGCAGGGTCGGGCCGAAGAGTCTCGGCGCCAGCGCCACAGCCCGATGGTGTGCGGCCGCCCGCACGCCGTAGTTTGCGATCATCAGCAGGAGGACGATGACGACGTTGCGTCGCCGTGCGGCGTCCGAGCCGCGGCCGAAGTACAAACCGGCACCAAGGGTGACGACCAGATAGATATCCAGGATCGGCATCCAGTCCGTTGTGAACCAGTGCCAGTCGAACGGGCTGAGCAGGCGGGCGCCGTACGACGTCGGCAGATCCATCACCACGTGCAGGAACGCGCCCAGGATCGAGACGCCCGCGAGCGCGGCGAACGAGGAGCGACGACCGCGTTCGTGCCGCCCGGCCAGGCGAAGGACGGCCCAGACGAGTCCAGCCGCCAGAAGACCGAGGCCGACGACTCCCAGCGGGCCGTGGGTCGGCCCGCGGTGCCAGTCGAGGTACTTCGTGGCACCCGTCGCGGTGGACACGATGTCGATGTCCGGTGCGTTCGACGCCAGCACGAGCGCGGCCGTCGCGCCGCGCGACGCGCGCCCGAGCGGAGTACGCGCGAGCGTCAGCGCGAAGAGCGAGTGCGTCACGTTATCCATGCAGCCGGTCGCAATCCATGATGCAGCGCTTGCTACTATATCCGGATGCGAAACGTATGCTGCCGGGCGCTCCTGTTCGTGCGCTCACAGCCCGCTTCATGACGATCCAGCCCATGCTGGAGGAGCGTCTCTCGGCCGCAGCGGCTGCAACCGCCGCGCGCATCACCGGGGCACGGGAGCAGGCAGGGAAGCCGCGGTTTTGATCTCCACACGAGGCCGGACATCACGTACCATCTATTCATCGGATTGATGACCGTCTACCTCGTGCCGGTTGGGAAGAGCCGCTTCGAACTGTACGCGGAGCCACCCGAGGAGCCGTCAACGCCTCCCTCTCTTCACGCAGGTTTTTTGCAGCGGTGGTCGTACCTGGCCGCCATCCGCTGGCATGAGATCGTCGACGCCGCGCGTCGCGGCCAGGGCTCCGGCCGGCTGGCGCGCGGGCGCGACGCCGTTGTTCGCCGTCTCGCGGAAACCATCGCCGAGCAACGGACACTGTGGGGGTTACGCGGTCGTTCCGCGGCGACCGTGCTGTTCCCCTCCCTGCTCAGCACTGCATCGGCGCGAGCGACCCTGAACGCCTCGCTCGCGCAGGCGCGCCGTCATCATGGATGGTGGCTCGTCATCGACGTGATCCTGCTGCTCGGCTCGGCTGTGCTCGCGCTGGTGCCGGGTCCGAATCTCATCGCGTACTACTTTCTCTTCCGCCTCGTCGGTCATCTTCAGTCATGGCGCGGCGCCCGCGATGGTCTGGAGCGAGTGGCCTGGCGCTTGGAAGCCAATCAAAGCCTGGCGGAGCTCGCCTCGCTCGTCGATGTTCCACGCGCCGCCCGGGCGTCGCGCGTGGCGGCGATCGCGGCGCGGCTCAACGTGCCGCGGCTGTCGGCCTTCTTCGATCGCGCGGCAGTTCCCTCGTCCTGAGCGGAGTATGATGATCAGCTGTCAGCTCTCAGCCATCAGCTCTCAGCCATCAGCTCTCAGCTATCAGCTGTCAGCTGTCAGGTTTCAGCCGACAAGTTAGCTGAGAGCCAAGAGCTGAAAGCCGAGAGCTGAGAGCCGAGAGCTGAAAGCCGAGAGCCGAAAGCTGAAAGCCGAAAGCTGAAAGCCGAAAGCTGAAAGCCGAAAGCTGAAAGCCGAAAGCCGACAAGACCTCATGAAGCTGCGGGAGATCGCTGAGCGGCTGCACTGCCGCCTGGAACATGCCGCCGACGGCGACATCGAGATCGTCCGCGTGGCCGGCATCGATCGCGCCGAGCCGGGCGACCTGACCTTCATCGCGAACGCCAAATACCAATCGCTGCTGACTTCCACGCGCGCCTCCGCGGTCATCGTTGGAGAGACGTTGCCGTCGGCGGGCACCACCGCGGCCCTTCTCCGGAGCGATCAGCCGTATCTCGCGTTCGCAGAGGCACTGGGCCTGCTCATGCCGGCGGCGCCGCAGGCGCCCGGCATCGATCCGACCAGCGCGATTGCCGTCGACGCCACGATCGGCGAGGGCGTGTCCATCGGTCCGCTGGTGACGGTGGGATCGGGCGCGTCGATCGGCGCGCGCACGGTCATCTATCCAAATGTCGTCATCGGGCCGGGCGCGCGGATTGGAGCCGATTGTGTCCTCCACGCACACGTGTCGGTCCGTGAGCGCGTGCAGATCGGGCACCGGGTCGTGCTGCAGGACGGCGCGGTGATCGGCAGCGACGGCTTCGGCTTCGCCAAGCAGGCGGACGGGACGCACCTGAAGATTCCCCAGCACGCCGATGTCGTCATCGAGGACGACGTGGAGATCGGCGCCAACACGACGATCGATCGGCCGGCGGTGGGTGAGACGCGGATCTGCGCCGGTGCGAAGATCGACAACCTGGTGCAGGTGGCGCACGGCGTGAGCGTGGGCCGGCGGGCGCTGTTCGCCGCGCAGGTGGGCATTTCCGGCAGCACGGTGGTCGAGGAGGACGTGGTGCTCGCCGGCCAGGTGGGCGTCGCCGGCCACATCCGGATCGGCAAGGGCGTAGTCGCCACGGCGCAGACCGGCATTCCGAATTCCATTGAGGCTGGAGCGTTCGTCTCCGGCTATCCGGCGATCGCCAACCGCGACTGGTTGAAGTCCGCTGCGGTGTTTCGCCAGTTGCCGGCATTGAAAAGGCGTCTGGCTGAGCTCGAGCAACGCATCATCGAACTTGAGGAGAAGCTCGCCGCATGCCGGATTGCTTCCGATCGTTAGGTCGGCCTGCCGCACTGGCTGCGTGCCTGTGCTTCCTGATTGCCGTTCCCGCCGCCGCGCAACCGCCACTCGCCGAGACACCCGTCACGCCGCAGTTCATGTCGCGGTACGACTTCCACCTGTCGGCGGCGGGGCTCGTGGTGGATGACGACCGGTTTACGTGGGACACGCACTTGGGCGGGGACTTCGATCTGGTCGATTACGTCCGCGGCCGGATGACGTTCGTCGCAGATTATCAGGCCCTTCTCGGCAGTGAATTCCGCCCCTTTGATCCGTATGAGGGCAACTACACGCTGGAGGCCGCCTCGTCGCTTCGGGTGGGGCGTGCGGAATTCGTCGGCGTCCTGCACCACGTGTCCCGGCACGTCGGGGACCGGCCCAAGCGGCCGGCGATTGCCTGGAACGAGCTCGACCTGCGCCTCCTGCATCAATTTGCCGTCAGCGGCGTCACGATCGATGTGCGGGCAGAAGCCGGCAAGGTCATCGCGCGCGCGGCCGTTGACTATTCGTGGACCAGCAACCTGGACCTTACGATCCGGCGCGCCATGAATCCGGCTGTCGGGGCGTTTGGACGCGCCTCCGGACAGCTGATCGGCCTCATCGACCCCTCCGACCGTAAACGTCAGAGAGGCGGCCGACTGGAAGGCGGGCTCCGGTTGAGCGGGCAGGGTGGCGCACTCGAGTTGTTCCTCGGCGTGGAACGGGTCATCGATGCCGACCCGTTCGACGGGCTGACCAGGCAGTGGGCGTTCGCCGGGTTCCGGCTCGTGACCAAATAAAGACGAGTACAATCCCGACATATGACCAGCCGCTTGGTCGCCTCGTTCGCCGCCGCCGTCGTGATTGCGTCGAGTCTCAGCGGTTCGGCCGCGAGCCGGCCACCCAAGTTCCAATACGAGCTCTTCACCCTCCCCAACGGACTCACGGTGGTGCTCTCGGAGGATCATTCCGCGCCGATCGCGCACCTCCAGATGTGGTACCACGTCGGCTCGAAAAACGAGAAGCCGGGGCGGACCGGATTCGCCCACCTCTTCGAGCACCTGATGTTCAAGGGTTCGAAGAATGTCGAGCCCGAGATGCACACCTCGTTCATTTCGGGCATTGGCGGGCAAAGCAACGCCTACACGACAGACGATGAGACGGTGTTCTGGGAGACGGTGCCGGCCCAGTATCTGCCGATGGCGTTGTGGCTCGAGGCCGACCGGATGGCGACGCTGCGGATCGATCGCAACGGGTTCGTCAACGAGCGCGACGTGGTGAAGGAAGAACGGCGGATGCGGATCGAGAACCAGCCGTACGGCCGGCTCAGCGAGATTCTCTACGACCAGGCGTTCACGACGCACCCGTACAAGCACCCGACGATTGGCAGCATGGCGGATCTGGACGCCGCGTCGGTCAACGATGTGCGGGACTTCTACCAGACGTACTACGTGCCGGCGAACGCGACCGCGGTGCTCGTGGGCGACTTCGATCCGGCGCAGGCGAAGGAGCTCGTGACGCAGTATCTGGGCCGCGTGCCGAAGGCCGACCGTCCCGTCCCTCGCGACATCCCGAAGGAGCCGCCACAGACCAGGGAGCGTCGCGTGACGGTGGAGACGCCATGGCCGCTGCCGGCCGTCATCGTCGCGTATCACGTGACCTTCGACGGCCACCCCGATTCGTACCCGCTGCACATCGCGTCCAAGGTGCTCTCCGACGGTCAGAGCTCGCGGATCTATCAGGAGCTGGTCTACAAGCAGCAGCTTGCAGTGGCTGCGTTCGGGGGCGCGAATCTCATCGAGGATCCGAACCTGTTCTACGCCGTCGCCATCGTGCAGCCGGGGCGGGCCCCCCAGGACGCCATCGACGCGCTCATCAAGGAGCTCGATCGTCTGAAGAGCGAGCCGATCACCGACCGCGAGCTGCAGCGGACGAAAAACCAGTTCGCTCGCGACTACATTCTCGGCCGCGAATCGAATCAGCAGAAGGCGCTGCAGCTGGGCCACGCGGTGGTGATCCATCACGACATCACGACGGCCGACGGGGAGTTCGAGATCTTTCAGAACCTCACGGTCGAGGACGTGCAGCGCGTCGCGCGCACCTACTTCACACCAGAGAACCGGCTCGTGCTGACGCTGATGCCGTCGGGGAAGCCCAACGCCGGGGCGTCGAGGTTGCGATGATCCGGAGAGCCCGCGGCGGCGCCCTGTCAACAATGTCAACAATGTCAACAATGTCGAGACTGTCGAGACCGTCGAGACTGTTGCTCCTGTCGCTGCTGTGCCTCGTTGGGGCGCACGCTGGCCGCGCGCAGGCGCAGTGGCCAACCGAATTTCCGCCGCGTCCGCTGCCGGCGCGCGCCGTGAAGTTCCCGGCGTACGAAATACGTACGCTCCCGAACGGACTGCAGGTTGTGGCCGTGCTGCACCACGAGCAGCCGGTGGTGAGCATGCGCATGATCGTGCGGGCCGGAAGCGCGCTCGATCCGAAAGGGAAGCTCGGACTCGCGTATCTCGCGGCGTCGCTCCTCGACCAGGGTACGACGACCAAGTCCGCCCGCGACGTGAATGACGCCATCGACTTCATCGGCGGCGAGTTGGACGCCGGCGCGGGGGTCGATCTCACGTTCATCAATGCGGTGGTGATGAAGGACAGCTTTGAGACGGGGCTGCAGATGCTGTCCGACATGGCGCGCCACCCCGCCTTCGCGCAAGAGGAGATCGAGCGGCAGCGCCAGCAGATGTTGTCCGGATTGCAGGTGAGCTTCGATGATCCGGGGTTCGTCGCCGACGCCGTGTTCAACCGGCTGGTCTACGGGTTCCACCCGTACGGGCTGCCGGAAACCGGTACGCCCGAGACGCTCGCGACCATTACGCGCGACGATCTCGTCGCCTATCACCGCCGCACCTTCGTGGCGAACAACGCCATCCTCGCCGTCGTGGGTGACGTCACGGCCGATGAGGCGTTCGAGGGCGTCAGTCGCGTGCTCGGCGACTGGGAGCGGCGCGACGTGCCGGTGCCGACGCTGAGCGCGCCGCCCACTCCGACGCGGCGCGTCATCATCGTCAACAAGCCGGACGCCGTGCAGACGGAGGTGCGCGTCGGGCATCTGGGCGTGCGGCGCAACATTTCCGACTACATGCCGCTGAATCTGGCGATCCGGATTCTCGGCGGCGAAGGCGCCAACCGGCTGCACCAGATCCTGCGAACCGAGCGCGGGCTGACCTACGGTGCGCAGGCCGACATGCACACGATGAAGGACGGCGGCGACTTCGTGGCGGAAACCAGCACGCGGTCCGAGGCCACCGGCGAAGTGCTGCGGCTCATCGTCGAGCAAGTGCAGCGTCTGCAGCGCCAGCGCGTGAACGACCGCGAACTGTCCGACGCCAAAGCGTACCTGACCGGCAGCTTCCCGCTGACGATCGAAACGCCGGACGCCATCGCGACCCAGGTGCTCAATGTGCTGTTCTATGGGCTCCCGATCGAGGAACTGCAGTCGTTCCGCGATCGGGTCAACGCCGTCAGCTCCCTCGACATCGAGCGGGTGGCCCGCTACTACCTCATGCCGGATCGCCTGTCGATCGTGCTCGTGGGCAATGCGGCGGCCTTCGCGTCCCAGCTGAGGAACCTCGATTTGGGCAATGCCGAAGTGATCGAGATGGACAATCTCGATCTCACGACGGCCGACTTCAAGCGGCCGCGCCCGCGGGTTGGCGCCCTGGGGCCGAGTGGGCCGGGGCCCGGTGGGGCGGGTTGGGCAGCGGGGCCCGGTCGGGTCGGCGGGGTACTCGTAGCGCAGGACGTCAGTCCTGCCGTGGTAGGCGGAGCGACACCCGTAGCGCAGGACTTCAGTCCTGCCGTAGCACGCGTAGCGCCGGACTTCCGCCTTCGCGCGAAGCTTCCGCCTCCGC
>JAHFUL010000028.1:11411-21041 GCA_023265155.1 Acidobacteriota bacterium | reverse complement strand
AGGCGGAGCGACACCCGTAGCGCAGGACTTCAGTCCTGCCGTAGCACGCGTAGCGCCGGACTTCCGCCTTCGCGCGAAGCTTCCGCCTCCGCTTAAGCTTCGGCGGACCGCCGTAGCCTCGGCGGAGGCGGTCAGTCCTGCCGTGGCAGGCGGAGCGACACCCGTAGCGCAGGACTTCAGTCCTGCCGTAGCACGCGTAGAGCCGGACTTCCGCCTTCGCGCGAAGCTTCCGCCTCCGCTTAAGCTTCGGCGGACCGCCGTAGCCTCGGCGGAGGCGGTTGGACCTGCCGTGGCAGGCGGAGCGACACCCGTAGCGCAGGACTTCAGTCCTGCCGTAGCACGCGTAGCGCGGGACTTCCGCCTTCGCGCGAAGCTTCCGCCTCCGCTTAAGCTTCGGCGGACCGCCGTAGCCTCGGCGGAGGCGGTCAGTCCTGCCGTGGTAGGCGGAGCGACACTCGTAGCGCAGGACTTCAGTCCTGCCGTAGCACGCGTAGCGCCGGACTTCCGCCTTCGCGCGAAGCTTCCGCCTCCGCTTAAGCTTCGGCGGACCGCCGTAGCCTCGGCGGAGGCGGTCAGACCTGCCGTGGCAGACGCAGCGCAGGCCCTCAGGCCTGCCCGGGCGGCCGATCAAATTCCACCGGCTGCTCGCTCGCAGGACTCGAGCGGCTCGCGGGCGCTGCTCGAGAAGGTCATCGCCGCCAAGGGCGGCGTCGATGCGCTGCGCGCGGTCAAGACGCTCTCCGCCATCACGCGATCTGAGATGCCAGCGCCGTCCGGGAACGTGAGCGCCGAAGTGACGACGTATCTTCAGTATCCGAATCGCGTGCGGGTGGAGACGAAGATTCCTGGCGGGACGATCGTGCAGATATACGACGGGGCGCACGGTTGGATCCGGGAGGGGAATACCACCCGCGACGTGCCGCCGCAGATGATTCGTGAGCTCGAGGCGGGCTTCAGGCGCGACACCGTGATCCTGCTCCTTGCGGCGCACGACGGAAGCGTCCAGCCCCGGGTCCTGCCCGACACGAAGGACGAGACCGGGAAGCTCTATCACGCGCTCGAGCTGTCGGCACTCACGCTGGAGCCGATCGTGCTCTACGTCGATCCCGAAACGAGTCTCATCGCCCGGCAGACGTACGTAGCCGGTGGACCCGGTCAGCCGCTCATCGATGAGATGTTCGACGACTACCGGGTCGTGGACGGTGTGCGGATCGCGTTCACCGCGCGGGTGCGCAGCAGCGGTCAGCCGATGCTCGAGCGGCGCGTCAGCGAGATCAAGATCAATCCGGCGCTCGACCCGAAGCTCTTCACCCGTCCGAGCTCTTGAGCCCACGCCTGCTCCTGTCATGTGGCGACCTCTCAGGCGACGTGTACGCGGGCGCGCTGACGCGAGAGCTTCGTACGTTGTGCCCGAGTTTGACCATTGCGGGCCTGGGCGGGCCGGAGTTCGCCGCCGCCGGCGGTGCGCTTCTGGAGGACTATCGCGGCTCGGCGGCGACCGGGCTCATCGAGCCGCTGGTCAAAATGCCGCAGCTGCTCAGAGCGCTTCGCCGGCTGGTCTCATCGGCTCGGATCGAACGGCCCCTTGCGCTCATCGTCATCGACTTCTGGGGCTTCAATTTCCGCCTCGCTCGGCGGATCAGGCAGCTGGGCGTACCCGTTGTCTACTACATCGGTCCCCAGATCTGGGCGTGGAGGCCTGGACGTCTCGACACCATTCGGGACATCGCCACTCGCGTCCTCGTGATTTTCCCGTTCGAAGAAGCGATCTACCAGAAGGGCGGCGTTCCAGTCGAGTTCGTCGGGCACCCCCTCGTCGATCTGGTGAAGCCCTCCGCTTCTCGCGACGTGTTTCTGCGCCGCCTGGGCCTGGACCCCGCCGCGCCGACGGTCGCGATCCTGCCTGGCAGCCGGCCGGGCGAGGTGCGCCGGATTCTTCCCGACCTCCTGGCCGCGAGCGATCGGATTCGCGCGAAGGTTGCCGGAGCGCAGTTCGTGGTGGCGCGCGCTCGCCATCTCGACGCCGGGCTCTTCGCCGCCGTCTCGTCGCCAGTGGTGACGGTCGAAGGTCAAACGGACACGGTGCTCGCCTCCGCGGATGTGGCGCTGACGGCTTCGGGAACGGCGACCGTGCAGGCGGCGCTTCACGACACGCCGATGGTCGTCGTCTATCGGCTGTCCTCGCTGGACTATCTGCTCGGCCGTCAGTTTCTGAAGATCGACACCTATGGCATGGTCAATTTGATCGCAGGCGAACGAATCGTGCCCGAGCTCATCCAGCACGCGCTGACGCCGGAGGCCGTTGCCGATGAGGCGGTCTCGATGCTGACCGATCCCGCGCGTGTCGCCCACATCCGCGAGGGGCTCGAGCGGGTCAGAGCCCGGCTCGGGGGACCTGGAGCCAGCCGCCGGGCCGCGGAAGCGGTGTTGAAGGTGGCGGGGATTCGATGACGAAACTACTGCCCGCATTCATCCTGATCGCTGCGCTGACGACCACGGCCAGAGCAACGGTCGTACTTCCAGCCGATCTTGGCGTGCTGACGCGCGATGCGCGCTCCATCCCGCGCGGCCGGATTGTCTCGGTCGAATCTCGGTGGACCGAGAGTCGCCGGGGGATCGAAACCCTGGTGACGCTCGAAGCCGAGACGTATCTGAAGGGCGACCTCGGCCCCACCGTCCAGTTTCGCGTGCCTGGCGGCCAGCTCGGACGATTTCGCAGCATCACGGTGGGCGCCCCGCAGTTTGCGATAGGTCAGCGCGTCATCGTGTTTCTCGGCGCGCACGGTCCGAGCGTGCCGTTCGTGCTGGGACTCGGCCAGGGCGTGTTTCGTCTGGCCCGGAGCCCTGACGGCTGGACGGTCACGCCGCCACCGGTGCTACCCACTGCCGAAAGTCCGGCGGGAGCGAGTCCGGCGAGACCGGTAAGAGTGGTGCGTGGCGATCCGCAGAGGATCGCCACGCCGCTTGGCGAATTCGAGCGCCGCGTGCGTGTGCTCGCGGTCAGCCCCCAATGAGACATGCCGTGCGGCGCCCTTCGCTCTCCATTGCGCTGGCGGCGTTGCTCGTGACGGCTCAAGTCATTCCGGCAAGCGCATACCTGAAGCTGGGCGTGCCGTTGGATGGCCGCACGATCGAGTTGAAGTGGGCCGAGGGCCAGAGACCGGTTCGCTACTACGTGACGAATGCTGGCGTACCCGGCGTCGACGCGGGCCAGCTTCAGGGCGCGTTGGGCCGCGCGTTCGCGACGTGGGAAGCAGTGCCGACCTCGTCCATCAGCTATCAGTTCGGCGGCTTCACCGCCGGCTTGCCGGGTCAGGACGACGGATGGTCCACGATCGGGTTTCTCGAGGAACCCGATCTCGACCGCGTCCTCGCTTCTACCAGCTTTCTCATCGACGCGTCCACGGGCGACCTCCTCGAATCAGACATCTTCTTCAACGCGTCCTTCGCCTGGTCGACCTCGGCGTCGGGACAGGCGAACCGTTACGATCTCGAAACGATCGCGCTGCACGAGATCGGACATCTGAGTGGATTGGGACACTCCGCGCTCGGCGAGACGGAGACGAGCGAGCGGGGACGCCGCGTCCTCGCCACCGACGCCGTCATGTTCCCGATTGCGTTTGGCGCGGGCACCACCGCGAATCGATCGCTGCAGGCCGACGACATTGCCGGCATTTCCGATCTCTACCCGGACAACGGATTCAACACGAAGTCGGGAAGCCTCTCGGGACGAGTGACAAGAGACGGGGCCGGGATGTTCGGCGCGCACGTCGTCGCGTTCAACCCCGCGACGGGCGCGCTGGTCGCCAACTTCGCGCTGACCGAGTCGGGGCAGTTTTCCATCGCGGGACTGACGCCTGGCGCCTACGTGATCCGCGCCGAGCCGCTCGACGATGCGGACATCGAGAGCTTCTTCGATCCGGAGATTCCGCCCGATCTGAATTTCCGCGTGACCTTCTTCAATCGCCTCGTCGTCGTCCCGCGGGGCGGCGACAGTGGGAGCATCCAGATCAAGGTTGTCGCCAAGTGAGGCGCGGTTGCTGCCCGGTCCCGGTCATCTTGACGGTGTGGGCGTGGCTCCCCCTCGCGCTGCACGCCCAGTCGGCCACACCGGCGGACGGCCGCGTGGAGGTGAGCGTCGGTACGTCATGGACCGGGGCGATCGCGTTTCCCGTTCCCGATGCCCTCGAGGAGGATCGCGACGGCAATCCTTTTCGCCTGTTTGCGGCGGACAGCGAGCTTCGGCCAGCCGCCGGGTATGGCGGGCGAATCGCCCTCCGTCTCGGTGGCAGGCTCCAGGTGGAAACGGGGCTGTCTTACAGCGAGCCGGATCTCGTGGTCCACGCGAGCTCGGACGTCGAAGGTGCCGAGGCCCTCAGCATCACCGAAACCATCAGCCAGTTTCAGATCGAGGCGGCGATGGTCGCCGCGCTCACGCCGTGGCGGCCGGGGCAGCGCAACGTTCCATTCGTCACGGCTGGAGCCGGCTATCTGCGGGAGCTCCACGAGGGGCAGACACTGGTGGTCAGCGGCCGCTCCTACTTTCTTGGAGGGGGAATGAAACGCGTCCTGAAGATCCGACAGGGCTCATGGCTGAAGGCTGCCGGCGTGCGTGTCGACGGTCGGCTTGTCGCTCGCAGCAAGGGCGCAGGGTTTGACGAGCGCGTGCACCTCGCGCCCGTGTTCGGCGGGTCACTCTTCGTGAGATTTTGAGATACGATGGATTCGTACTCGAGGATGGCATGTCGACCGTAAACAGTTTTGGCACCCGGCAGAGCCTGCAGGCCGGCGGCCGCAGGGTCGAGTTCTACAGCCTCCCGGCGCTTCAGGCGGCTGACTTCCCCGAAATCGCCAGGCTCCCGTACTCCCTGAAGATCCTGCTCGAAAATCTGCTTCGTCATGAGGACGGCCGGTTCGTGAAGCCGGCCGACATCGAAGCGCTCGCGCGATGGGACGTGAAGAGCACCGCGCAGCGGGAGATTTCGTTCGCGCCGGCGCGGGTGCTGCTGCAGGACTTCACCGGCGTGCCGGCGGTGGTCGACCTCGCCGCCATGCGCGACGGGATCGCCCGTCTTGGCGGCAATCCGAACCGCGTCAATCCCCTGCAGCCGGTCGAACTGGTGATTGATCACTCCGTGCAGGTGGACTACTTCGGGCAGGCCAACGCGTTTCAGCTCAACGCCGAGCTCGAATTCTCGAGGAACAAGGAGCGCTACGCATTCCTGCGATGGGGCCAGGACGCGTTTCGCAACTTCCGCGTCGTGCCTCCAGACACCGGCATCGTCCACCAGGTCAACCTGGAGTACCTCGCGCGCGTGATCTGCTCCGACGAGACGCCGGACGGCGTCCTGGCCTATCCGGATACGCTGGTGGGGACCGACTCGCACACCACGATGATCAACGGACTCGGCGTGGTCGGCTGGGGCGTCGGCGGCATCGAGGCCGAGGCAGCCATGCTCGGCCAGCCGATCTCGATGCTGATTCCGGGCGTGCTCGGATTCCGGCTGACCGGCACCATGCTCGAGGGGGCGACCGCCACCGATCTGGTGCTGACGATTACGGAGAAACTGCGCAAGCATGGCGTCGTCGGCAAGTTCGTGGAGTTCTTCGGACCCGGGCTCGAGGATCTGACGATTGCCGACCGCGCGACGCTCGGCAACATGTGTCCGGAGTACGGCGCGACGATCGCGATTTTCCCGATCGATGCCATGACGCTCGATTACCTGCGCCTGACCGGCCGCGACGAGGCTCGCGTCGAGCTCGTCGAGGCCTACGCGAAGGCGCAGCAGATTTTCAGAAACCCTGGAGACCCCGATCCGTCGTACTCGGAATGCATCGAGCTCGACCTTGGCACCATTGAACCGAGCCTGGCGGGTCCGCGGCGGCCGCAGGATCGCGTGTCGCTCAAGCACGCGAAGAGCGGTTTTCAGGCGGCGCTCGGATCGCTGCAGACCGCCGCCAACAAGGCGACGTCAGCGGCGTCGGCCGCGGGGGGCGCGCCCGCGTCGAGCGGCGTGGCGGTGGCGGAGCCGGCGGTCGGGCAGCTCGATCATGGATCGGTGGTGATCGCGGCCATTACGAGCTGCACGAACACCTCGAATCCAAGCGTCATGATCGCGGCGGGGCTCGTCGCGAAGAGGGCCGTCGAACGCGGTCTGTCGCGAAAGCCGTGGGTGAAGACGAGCCTGGCGCCCGGATCAAAAGTCGTCACCGAGTATCTGCATCAGTCGGGACTCGATGTCTATCTCGACGAGCTCGGCTTCAATCTCGTGGGTTACGGGTGCACGACCTGCATCGGCAACAGCGGCCCGCTGCCCGACGACGTGTCGGCGGAGATCGACGCGCGTCATCTGGTCGTCGCATCCGTGCTGAGCGGCAACCGGAATTTCGAGGGACGCATTCAACAGCAGGTCCGCGCCAACTACCTCGCCTCGCCCCCGCTCGTGGTGGCCTATGCGCTCGCGGGGCGCATGACGGTCGACGTGACGACAGAGCCGCTCGGAACGGATCAGGCCGGCAAGCCCGTCTATCTGCGCGACATCTGGCCGGCCGAGCGCGAAATCCAGGAGACGATGCTGCGATCGGTGAATGCGGAGATGTTTCGCGAGCAGTATGCGGATGTCTTCAGCGGAGATGAGCGGTGGCGCTCGCTTGGCGTGCCGACCGGCGATCGCTTTGCCTGGGAGCCCGACTCGACCTACATCAGGAATCCGCCGTTCTTCGACAACATCACGCTCCAGCCCCTCGCGCTGCAGGAGATCAGGGGCGCCCGTGTGCTCGCCGTGCTCGGCGACAGCATCACCACCGATCACATTTCGCCTGCGGGCTCGATCAAGAAGGACAGCCCGGCCGGGAAGTATTTGATGGAGCACGGGGTGCAGCCGTCGGATTTCAATTCCTACGGCGCGCGGCGGGGGAATCACGAGGTGATGATGCGCGGGACGTTCGCCAACATCCGCTTGCGCAATCAGCTCGCGCCGGGAACCGAAGGCGGGTGGACGACCTGTCAGCCGGGCGGCGACGTGATGCCGATCTACGACGCCGCGATGAAGTACAAAGAAGCGGGGGTTCCGCTCGTCGTCATGGCGGGGAAGGAATATGGCTCGGGCTCATCGCGCGACTGGGCGGCGAAGGGCACGACGCTGCTCGGGGTCCGCGCGGTCATCGCGGAGAGCTTCGAGCGGATCCATCGCAGCAACCTGGTCAACATGGGCGTTCTCCCGCTGGAATTCAAGGCCGGTACGAACGCGGCCTCGCTCGGGCTGACCGGCCGCGAGGAATTCGTGATCACGGGCATCGCCGAAGGATTGAAGCCGGCCGGGGTGGTCACGGTGCGCGCCGTGGGCGACACCGCAGCGATCGAATTCCAGCCGACCGCCCGGATCGACACGCCGGAGGAGCTCGTCGCGTTTCGGCACGGCGGCATCCTCCCGTACGTGCTGCGTCAACTTGTCGGGAAGAACTAACCACGAAGGCCACGAAGTTCACGAGGAATCATCAGCCCAACAAAGATTCTTCGTGTCCTTCGAGGCGTCGTGGTTGATACGTGGGGGCTTGGGTGCGGCGTAGCGCGGCCTTTGAATGAGGAGCAGCGCGACCCTGTTAGTTAGGGTCGCGCCTCACGACATCGTATGCTGGTATCCGCCTCCATCAAGTCGAAAGCGCGCGAGCTGGGGTTTGACGCCTGCGGCATTGCCCCGGCTGCCGCGCACCCGGAGCTGGCGTTTTTCTCCGAGTGGATCGCCAGAGGCTACGCCGGCTCGATGGACTACCTGGCACGCTCCAGCGATCGTCGCGCCGACGTCCGCAACGTCATGGCATCGGCGCGGACGGTCATCGCGACCGCCACGGTCTACAACACCGATCGTCCGTATTCGACGGAGTGCGCCGATCCGTCCCGCGCGCAGATCGCGCGGTATGCCTGGGGGGACGATTACCACGAGGTCATCGACACGCGCCTCGCCATGCTGCTCGCCTGGATGCGCGAAGAGTCGCCTGAGCCGTTCGACGCGCGTGCCTACGTGGACACCGGTCCGGTCCAGGAGCGGGTGTACGCGCAGTACGCCGGGCTCGGGTGGATAGGCAAGAATACTTGCGTGATCAGTCCGGCGCTCGGATCCTGGATCGTGCTCGGCGAAATCATCTGCAGCCTGGCGCTTGCGGTTGACGCGCCGGCGCTCGAGCAGTGCGGAACCTGCACCTTGTGCCTCGAAGCCTGCCCGACGCAGGCGTTCGCCGCGCCCGGTGTGCTCGATTCCACACGCTGCATTTCCTACCTGACCATCGAGCATCGCGGCGATATCCCCGAGCCGCTGCAGGCGGGCCTGGGCTCGCACGTGTACGGGTGTGATGTCTGTCAGGAAGTCTGTCCCTGGAACGCATCGGCGCCGGTGTCCGCTGATGCCGCGTGGCAGCCGCGACCGGCGTGGGATGCGCGCGCGTTGAGCGAGCTCCGTGATACCGCGGCCGACGATCTTCGTGCGGCTCTGGCGGGAAGCTCGATGAGGCGCGCGAAGCCTGCCGGGCTCCAGCGCAATATCGCCATCGCGGTTCACAACGGTGAGCGGAGCTGACGTGCCTGGTCAATGCTCGCCTATCGAGAACAGCCATCGCACGTGGGGGTCACTCGCGCCTGCACTCCTGGTTTCGATGCCGCAGCTGGTCGATCCCAACTTCTGCAGAACCGTGGTGTTGCTCTGCAAGCACACCGAGGAAGGCGCCTTCGGCCTCATCGTCAATCGTCCCCTGCTGACCAGCGGACGCGTGGTGGTCAACCTCGAGCCGCCGGTGGCCACCGAGCGCGAGCTTCAGGTCTGGATCGGCGGCCCCGTTGAGCCGCATCGCAGCTGGATGCTCGTCAACGGCGATCCCGACGCCGACGCGGCGGCCGGCATGCGCATCACCGACGGGCTGTATCTCTCCACGGCGCCCGATCTCCTTCGGCGTCTCCTGGAGCCCGATCCACCGCCGCTCACCCGGCTGATCGTGGGCTATGCGAGCTGGGGTCCGGGGCAGCTGGAAGCGGAGCTTCAGGAGTCGGCCTGGCTGTTGAGCGATGTGGATTCCGCGCTGGTCTTCGGCACACCCCCCGAGCGAATGTGGGAAGCGTCCATTCGCCGCCTCGGCGCTGACCCCGCGACGCTGCAGGGGTCGCGGGGGGTCCATTAAGGATCAGGCCCCCCTGTAGCGCGACGCTTTCAGGGTCGCGTCATTTCGCGTTAGGAACGATCCTTGCCGCTCAGTCGGTATGGGGTCGAAACGGCCGCCTCGCCTTGATGGCTGTGACTTGGCGGACCTTTTTGGTGCGGGGCCCTGAAAGATGAGCGGGACGAGGACGTCCAGTCGCGTTACGTCCAGTCGCGTTACGTCCAGTCGCGTTACGTCGGGTCGCGCTACGGCCGGTCGCGCTACGGCCATTCTTCAATTGATCGAGCACGACCCTGGCCCGCGCGGGTCCCCGCATGTCCCGCACGCGCCCGCCGGCGAGGAGAACGATGTGGCCGGCTTGCTCGCGCTGACAGCGAACACCGACAGCTGTTTGTCCAGTTGCGCACTGTGACAGGCGGGGCAAGCTGGAGTCTGCCCCTCGCGGGTGAGGTACTCGAAGTGATGGCCGCAGCCGCGGCAGGC
>JAHFUL010000028.1:7389-11311 GCA_023265155.1 Acidobacteriota bacterium | reverse complement strand
CGCGACGCGCTGCTCAGGCCGTTGACCATCCACAAGGACGCACCAGTCGTGCTCTACGAAGTCGCCACCTGTGCGAACACGGACGCCGACGTGCTCCAGCGTCTCCTGGACGCGGATGCGCGTTTTCACGAGATCGACTACTGGCTCGGCTATCGTGAACTGGGACGGCGCGCGCTCGACGAGGCGCAGGCGTTGCTCGCGCGCGCGTATGAGTGGCACCCACAATGGCCGTCGGCCGTGCTGACCCTCGGTGGTCTGTTCATGACCGCCGAGGAGTTCGCGCCGGCGCTCGAGTACTACGACCGGGTGCTCTCGTTGCGTCCGGCGTTCGAGGACGCCATGTTGGGGCGTGTTCGTGCGCTGACCTATCTGGATCGCAGTGTTGAAGCCATCGCCGCCGCCGATCTGCTCTTGAAGGATCTTCCGGCCGACGCCTACTACTGGCGCTCATACAACAAGAATCAGCTGGAACAGTACGACGCGGCCTGGAGCGACATCCTTGCCGCCGAGGAGCTCGGAGTCACCAATCCGGTCGCGAAGCTCGCGGGGGTGATCGCTTACAGGCGTCAAGAGCTGGAGGTCGCGCGCGGCCGCTTCGAAACCGCAACGCGTCTCGATGTCGACGACTGCGATTCGCACTTCTTCCTCGGAGGTGTCCGGGCGGAACTGAGGGGCTGGACGGAATCGGCGGGCGCCTATCTGACAGCCGTCAGCTGCCTCGCCGGTCTGCGGTCCCGCCTCGTGATCGACATCGGCGCGATCGAGGCCAGAGCCGGCGACGCCGAGCGCAAGGCGCGGCGCATCGCGAGCCGCCAGCAGAAGATCGCCCTGATCGATCGGATGATGAGCCAGTCCCGGTTCAATATCGCCGTCGCGTCCTTCAACCTCGGCCGCTCCGCCCAAGCCCGCCAGTATGCCGAGATGGTCCTCGACGACGAGCAGTACAGCGAGCGGGCTCGCGCGCTCATTTCCGGGCTGAAGCCCTGATCGCGACTTGAAACGGTCGCCGCGACCCTGAAAGGGTCGCGCTACTGACGTACGAACGCGACCCTGAAACGGTCGCGCTACACTGACATACGAACGCGACCCTGAAACGGTCGCGCTACACTGACGTACCGACGCGACCTAAAAGGGTCGCGCCACGCGAACGCATCCCGCCTATACTGAGAAGATGTCTTCGCTCACGGAAAAGCGTCAGAGTCCCAACGGTCGCGTCGAGATCGCGAATCCGCTCCGCCGGAACGTCGCGATTATCGCCCACGTCGACCACGGAAAGACGACGCTCGTGGACGCGCTGCTGCACCAGAGCGGCACCTTCCGCTCGAACGAGCGGGTGGCCGAGCGCGCGATGGACAACACCGATATCGAGCGCGAGCGGGGCATCACGATTCTCGCGAAGAACACCGCGGTGCACTACAAGGACATCCTCATCAACATCGTGGACACACCGGGCCACGCCGATTTCGGGGGAGAAGTCGAGCGCACCCTGTCGATGGTGGACGGGGTGATGCTGCTCGTCGACGCCTCGGAAGGCCCGCTGCCGCAGACGCGATTCGTGCTGCGCAAGGCGCTCGAACGCCGGCTGGACCCGATTGTCGTGATCAACAAGATCGATCGGACCGATGCGCGTCCGCAGGAAGTCCTGAACGAAGTGTACGACCTCTTCATCGATCTCGACGCCAGCGAAGACCAGCTTGATTTCCCCGTTCTGTACACAAACGCGAAAATCGGCACCGCCTCGTATGATCAGGACGGCGCAGGTGAGAATCTGGGGCCTCTGTTCGACGCGATCGTGGAGCACGTCCCGCCCCCCCGCGGCAACCCCGACGCGCCGCTCCAACTCCTCGTCGCCAACCTCGACTCGAGCGACTACCTCGGACGCATCGCGATCGGCCGGATCTTCAACGGCCGGGTCAAAATCGGCGATCCGGTGGCGGTCGTCAAGCTGGACACGAAGGTGCAGCACACCAAGGTGACCAAGCTCTTCGCCTTCGACGGTCTGAAGCGCATCGATATTCAGGAAGCCGCCGCCGGCGACATCGTCTGTCTCGCCGGCATCGAGGAGATCACGATCGGTGAAACGATCACCGACATGGAACATCAGATCGCCATCCCTCCGATCGCGATCGACGAGCCGACCGTGTCGATGATTTTCGGCGTGAGCACCTCGCCGATGGCCGGGCGCGAGGGGCAGTACGTCACGTCGCGGCAACTGAAGGATCGCCTCGATCGCGAGCTCGTCGGCAACGTCTCGATCCGTGTCGAGCCAACCGATACTCCTGAACAGATGAAGGTCGTCGGCCGGGGCGAACTGCAGCTGTCGATCCTCATCGAGATGATGCGGCGCGAAGGGTTCGAGATTCAGGTCTCGCGGCCCGACATCGTCACCAAGCACCTCGACGGGACGATCGTCGAGCCGGTCGAGGAGCTGGTCATCGACGTGCCGGAAGACCATCAGGGCGTCGTCATCGCGCAGGTCGGCGAGCGCAAGGGGACGATGACGAAGATGGTGAACAACGGCAGCGGCCGCGTGCGCCTCGAGTTCCGGATTCCCGCGCGCGGACTGATCGGGTTCCGCGCGCAGTTCATGACCGACACGAAGGGCACCGGCATCATGAACCACATTTTTTCGAGCTGGGAGCCCTGGCACGGCGCCATCGCCTCCCGCCAGAACGGCGCGCTGGTCGCCGACCGGGTGGGTGTGGCGACCTCCTACGCGATCTTCAACCTGCAGGAGCGCGGCGAAATCTTCATCGATCCAGGGACGGTCGTGTACGAGGGGATGATCATCGGCGAGAATTCACGGCCGAGCGACATGGACGTCAACGTCACGAAGGAAAAGAAACAGACCAATATGCGCGCGTCGTCCGCCGATGAAGCCATTCGTCTCGTCCCGCCCCGCAAGCACGGTCTCGAGCAGGCCATCGAGTTCATCAACGACGATGAGCTCGTGGAAGTGACGCCGTCCAGCATCCGGCTGCGCAAGCGGATCCTGGCGAGCAACATGCGGCCGAAAGCGGTGAAAGAGTAGCGCTGGCGGGCCTGCTATCATGAGCGCGGTGTTTCGCCGGCAAACCAGCGGGTCGGTCGTCTGTCCGTCGTGTGGATCGCTTGTCGGCGTGAGCGACGAGAAGTGCTACACCTGCGGGCGTCTCAGGCCGGGGATGTTCGGGTTTGCGCCGATCCTGCGGCGGCTGGGCGCCGACCTCGGATTCGTCCCGTTCGTCATCGGCGCCTCGGGGACGCTATACGTCCTGACGTTGCTCGTGTCGGGGCCGAATGTGACGATCGTCGGCGGGGCCATGTCCATTCTCGCGCCAAGCAATCTCGCGCTGCTCCTGTTTGGCGAGAGCGGGGCACGTCCGGTGTTCGCGTTCGGCTTCTGGTGGACGGTGTTGAGCGCCTCGTGGCTCCACGGCAATCTGCTGCACATCGTGTTCAATATGATGTGGGTGCGCGATCTGGGGCCGTCGACCGCGGAGATTGTGGGCCCGGCGCGCACCGTGATCATCTACGTGGTGGCCGGCGCGTGTGGGTTCCTCTTGAGCTCGTTTGCTGGCGCCTATCTGCCGCCGATCCCGTTTCTCCAGGGCGCCGACTATACCATCGGCGCCTCGGCGTCGGTCTTCGGTCTGCTCGGCGCGCTCATGCACTACGGACGCAAGAGCGGCAGCAGCCTGATTCACGCCGAGGCGAAGCGCTACGCGGTCATTCTGTTTGTCTTTGGTCTCATCATGCCCGGCATCGACAACTTCGCCCACGCCGGCGGCTTCCTCGGCGGCTATGCGACCTCTGCCTTCTTCAACCCGCTCACCCGCGAGCGCGGCGACCACATGATCGTCGCCCTGGTCTGCCTCGTCGCGAGCGCGATGGCGATCGCGCTCTCGATCTACAACGTCCTTCCCTACTACAACTCGTAAAC
>JAHFUL010000028.1:3617-7289 GCA_023265155.1 Acidobacteriota bacterium | reverse complement strand
GAGAGGCGTGCCCAGCACGGGCGACAGGCCCATGAAGAAGAGATAGACCGCGTAGAGTCCGCCGGCCACGACGAGGGGCGACAACCGGACGAACACGTAGAACACCCCTGACAGCCAGAATGGCGTCAGTGCATAGGCTGTCAGCTTCAAGGCGTCCGTCATACTGCCGTCCGACTTGAACTTTGGCGCGAAGCTGGTGAGCGCGATGGAGGTGGCGAACGGGAGGGCCAGCGCCATCGCGTAGCTCACGATGGCGGCCGTGACCGCCGTGGCGATGCCGGCGGCGCCGAGATAGCGCCCGCCCGAGAGGGCCAGCCCCGTCAGAATCGACAGCGCCGGAATGGCGGCGAGGATCGCAATGTGGGTCCGGTACAGTGTTCCCGGGTCGGTTTCCTCGCGGGCGATCGCGGGCCATTCATGGCCGGGATCGGTCAGAAGGCGAGCGACACGGCGGGGAAGGCTCACAACGCCGTGGAGCGCGGAACCGGCCGCGGGGCAACCAGCTCCGGTTCGGGCGTGAAGTCTTCGCCCGGATTGATGAACTGATCCTTCTCGAACCGGTACTGCTTGTCGTACAGCTGCCGGTATCGTCCGGCTTTCGCGAGCAGCTGCTCGTGCGTGCCCTGTTCGACGATCTCGCCGTGCTCCAGCACCAGAATCTGATCGGAACTGCGGATGGTCGACAACCGGTGCGCAATCACGAACGTCGTCCGACCGCGCCTGAGCGCTTTCAGTCCGTCCTGGATGAGCGCCTCGCTCTCGCTGTCGAGGCTCGAGGTCGCCTCGTCGAGGATGAGAACGGTTGGATCGGCGAGGATCGCACGCGCAATCGCGACGCGCTGTCGCTGGCCGCCAGACAGACGCACCCCGCGCTCCCCGACGATGGTGTCGTAGCCCTTCTCGAAGGCCTGAATGAACTCGTCGCAGTGCGCGATGCGGCTGACCGTGATGATCTCGTCGCGGGTCGCGTGCGGTTTCGCGTACGCGATGTTCTCCGCGATCGTCCCGTCGAACAGGAAGTTGTCCTGCAGCACGACGCCGAGGTGATGGCGATAGTCGCGCAGCTTCATCGTCGTGAGGTCGCGCCCGTCCACGAGCACCCGGCCCGACAGCGGACGGTTGAACGCGAGCACGAGGCTGATGAGCGTGCTCTTGCCCGAGCCGCTCGACCCGACGAGCGCGGTGGTTGAACCGGCCGGCGCCTCGAACGAGACTTGTTTCAGCACCGGGACGCCCGGGTTGTACTCGAAGCTCACCTGGTCGAAGGCCACGTCGCCCCGCACCGCCGGCAGGGCGGCGCGGCCGGCGTCCTCGTCGTCTTCGGTCGCCATCTGGCGAATCTCACGAATGCGATCGAGGCCTGCAAACGCTTCGGTGATTTGCGTCCCGATATTGGCGAGCTGGATCACCGGCATGCTGAGGAGCGCAATCATCGAGACGTACATGAAGAGGTCCCCGATCGTCATCTCCCCGGAGCGGATGGCCGAACCGCCCACCAGCATCACGGCAATGCCAATCGCGCCAATCACGACCCCTGAGAACGCACCGAGGCTCGACATCGCGGTGACGGTCTTCGCGATGTTCCGGAACAGCCGGTGGGCGCCCTTTGCGAACACCAGCTCCTCGCGCTTCTCTGCGGTGTAGGCCTTGACGATGCGGACGCCGCCGAGCGTTTCGGCGAGCCGGCCGGTGACCTCCGCGCCGATCTGACCCCGTTCCCGGAACAACGGCCGCATCCGCTTGAAGGCCCAACCCATCCCGATGCCGAACGTGGCGAGGACGACGATCGTGACCGCCGTCAGCTTCCAGTTCAGGTACACCAGGATGCCGAGCGCCATCACGGCCGTGAGCAGGGAGCCGGTCAACTGCACCAGTCCGGTCCCGACGAGGTTCCTGATTCCGTCCGCATCGCTCATGATGCGCGAGATGAGGATGCCGCTCTTGGTCGAATCGAAATAGCGGATGGGCAGCCGCATCACGTGCGCTTCGACGTCTTTGCGCATCTGTGTGATCGCGCGCTGCGCGGCGACACCCAGCACCTGCGAGTTCGCGAACGACGTCGCCGCGTCGACGACCGTCGCTCCGCCCGCAGCCATGGCGAGCTTCGGGAGCAGGTCCCAGTTGCCTTTGACGATGACATCGTCCATGAGGTACTTGGACGTCAGCGGCAACACGAGGCCGGCGAGGCGATTCACGACCATCAGCGCCAGGCCGAGCGCGAGCCGGCGGCGGTGCGCCCAGATGAGGGCGCGCGCTTCCTCCCACGCGCCGGCTGTGAGCTTGGGCTTGGGTTTGGTGGCAATACCGCCCGGAAGCGCGGCGGTCTGAAGCCGTCCCCGTCTCGATCCGTGTGAACGTTCGGCGCCGCCGCTGGCCATGCGTGTGAGTTTCAAGTCTCAATCCTAACAAAAGTAAAAAGGTAAACCGTAGAAGTTACAAGGACCACGTAAGGACCGCGTCACCGGTACTGTGCGCCGGCCTGCTCGAACTGTTCGGCAATCTCCCGCGCCAGCGCTTCCGGCGATGCGACGTGCGCGAAGGGGCCGAAGCTCAGGATCCAGCTGCGCAGCGCGTGATCGAGGCAGACGTCGAGGGCGACGCGCACGCCGCCTTCCGGCAGATTCCGCAGGGTCTGCGACGGATGCCAGAGACGCGCGCGGATGTAGTCCGCTACGGCGGGCCGGAACTCGAGCTCCACGCGCTGAGGAGGGCCCGAGTGCACGCCGAGCGAGTGAGGGAACGCCTCGTCGGGGAGCTCCTCAATCGGTGTGAAGTGCTCATCGACGAGCGAGAGGCTCTCGATCCGTTCGAGCGCGAAGGTTCGCACCTCGCCGTACTCCGGAACGTAGGCCAGGAGGTACAGTCCGCCCTGCGCGTAGGCCAGGCGATAGGGATGGATGCGGTACGTCTTGGTGCGGTCGCTCGACCGCGAGTGATAGGTGAGCGTGGCCTGCCGGAGATGCAGGGTGGCGTCCAGCGCGCGCGCGACGATCTGCGACTGCGCGGGCATGTCCCGGTCCGGCCGGGCCCGCGTGGGGTCCGATTTGGCGGCCAGCACCCGCGGGAGCTGATCGAGGAATTTCTGCATGTGCGGCGTGAGACCGGCCGCCAGCTTGTCGAACGCGCTTTCGAGATCCTCCCGGAACGGCGTCCCGGCGAGCGACTCGAGCAGCGTGCGGCTGAAATAGAGCGCTGAGAGCTCGGACAGCGTCAGGCCCGCGACGAGCGACTTGAACGCCTGGCCGTTGAGGCGCCATCTCGTCCTGCCGTCGTCGCGCGATTTGTCGTCGAAGAGTGGGAAACCGGCCTCTTCGAGCGCCTGCAGATCGCGGCGGATCGTGCGCGTGGTGACGCCGCAGAGCGCCGCCAGTTCGTCGATCGTAACGCCCGCGCCGCGCACGTGCTCAATCTCCCGCAGGATCGTCCACTGGCGGATGACTTCGGCGTTGCGGGGCACGATTCACATTCTCACACCCTTCCATCCTTCCATCCCCTACCTTTTGCAGTACAGTTCCGCCGTGCTGGCGTTTCTCTTCGTCGTGGGGATGCGCCGACCTTCACGTCGGGCGGCGGCATGTGTTGCTGAATGAATTCGCCCCAAGCTGAGCGCCGGAGCCGCCCGAGCTGAGCGCCCGAGCTAAAGCTCGGGCCTACGGACTGAGCGCTCGAGCT
>JAHFUL010000028.1:0-3517 GCA_023265155.1 Acidobacteriota bacterium | reverse complement strand
CGCGAGCCGATGGTAGGCCCGACCTTCGGGTCGGGCGTTGATAGTTGAGAGATGAATTGCCGAACCATGACGGAACAGGAACGTGAGGTTCACACGCGTCTCGACGAACTGGACATCCCGTGCGAGCGATACGAACATCCGCCGGTCGCCACGGCGGCAGAAGGGGAGCGCCACTGGTCCGGGATCCAGGCGACGCACTCGAAGAATCTGTTCCTGCGCAACCAGAAAGGCGATCGACACTACCTCCTGATCGTCGTCCACTCCAAGCGTGTCGACCTTCGTACCGTCGCCGGGCAGATTGGCGACGGGAAACTCAGCTTCGCCTCTCCCGAGCGACTGATGCAGCACCTCGGCGTCGCGCCGGGATCGGTTTCGCCCTTCGGGTTGATTCACGATCGCGAGAAGCGTGTCCGGGTGTTGCTGGATCGCGAGCTGGCGTCAGCCGAGCGCGTGTCGTTCCATCCGAATATCAACACCGTCACGTTGACGCTGATGCGCAATGACTTCGAGACGTTTCTGGCGGCCTGTGGAAACGCCGTCCGCTATCTCGACATCGAGAACGCGGCGACTTCCTCCCGCGTGTAGCCCAGCTCCTCGAGGATCTCGCGCGTGTGCTCGCCGAGGCGCGGAGGTCTTCGCCACGGCCGAGCCCCGTCGGCGGAGAGCTTGATCGGGTTGCCGAGGACGCGCAGCCCCTGCATGTCGGGTTCGTGGAAGTCGAGCAGCATCTGGCGCGCTTCCACCTGCGGATCAGCCAGCGCTTCGGCCACGTCTCGCACGCGCCCACAGGGGACCGACGCCCGGTGCAGCACGTCGATCAGTTCGTCAACCGAGTACGAGGAAAACACGCGCTCGAGCTCCACCTTCAGCGCCGGCCGGTTCTTCACGCGATCGGTGTTGCTCAGGAATCGTGGATCGTCGACGAGGTGACGAGCGCCCACTGCGCCACATAACTGCTTCCAAAGCCGCGGATTGGCCGCCGCGATCATGACCATGCCGTCGCGTGCGCGGAGCGCTTCGTACGGCGCAATGGAGGAGTGATCGTTCCCCATCCTGTGAGGCGTCCGGCCCGTTGCCTGCAGGATACCGGCCGGCATCGACAACGTCGAGAGAATGGCATCGAAAAGCGCGATGTCCACATGCTCGCCGACGCCCGTGCGATCGCGACTGCGCAGCGCGAGGAGGATACCGCCGAACGCGTACAGTCCGGCCATGTAGTCGGTGATCGCGACCCCCGTTCTGACCGGTGGGCCGTCCCCCATGCCGGTGATGTCCATGAATCCCGATTCGGCCTGCACGATCGGGTCGTAGCCCGTCAGGTGACGACGAGGACCGGTCTGGCCGTAGCCGCTGATCGTGCAGTGCACGAGGCGTCGGTTGAGCGCGTGCACGGCCTCCCGTCCGAACCCGAGCTTGTCGAGGCTGCCGGGCTTGACGTTTTCGATGAAGACGTCCGCGGCCGCCAGGAGCCGCGCCAGCGCGTCGGCGCCCCGGGCGGTCTTGAGGTCAAGGGCAAGGCTCCGCTTGCTCCGGTTGACCCCGAGGAAATAGGAGCTCCAGGAGCCCACAAAGGGTGCCCACGCCCGGGCGTCGTCACCGGCGCCCGGCTCTTCGATCTTGATGACGTCTGCCCCCATATCACCGAGCAGCATTGCGCAGAATGGCCCGGCGAGGACCCTGGTCAGATCGACGACTTTGAGTCCCTCAAGTGGCGGCATGGTGCGCTATTATGCCGCCGGGCAAGGGGTCTGACCCCTTTTGGAGCCGCAAGAGGGGGTCTGACCCCTGTTTCTTCGTGCGCCTCGGACTGCGGACCCCCAATATGCGCTTCACTGCCGGCTAGGGGATCCGGCCCATTTCGCCGATAAACAATAGGGAGCAGTTAGTCGTATTTCCCAACGCGGACTAGTGGTAGACTCCTCGCAGCTGAGACAGGTCTATCACAGCCCTGCCAGTACGGTCAGCCCGGTCCGAGCTGTACGTAGCAATAGTTTTTAACGTGCCCGAAAGGAGCTAGTGAATGTCGAACCTGAAGAGCTGCACCTGGCGGAGCATCACACTTGGAGCGATCGCTCTCGGTGGGTTGCTTGCAGCGCCGCTGGCGGCGATCGCCGCAGAACCAACGACGACCCCGACGTTCACGAAAGACGTCGCGCCGATTTTCCAGGCGAAGTGCGAGGCGTGCCATCGAGCTGATTCGATTGCACCGATGTCGCTCGTCACCTTTGAAGAGACGCGGCCATTCGCGAGCGCCATCAAGGCCCGCGTGGCTTCCCGTCAGATGCCGCCGTGGCACATCGACAAGACGATCGGCATCCAGAAGTTCAAGAACGATCGCTCGTTGACCGACGATCAGATCGACACGGTCGTGCGTTGGGTCAATGCGGGCGCGCCGAAGGGCGACCCGAAGGACATGCCGGCGGCTGTGAAGTGGCCGAACGAGCAGGTTTGGAACTTCGCCCCGCTGTTCGGTCAGACGGAGCCAGATCTCATCATCCGGTCGACTCCGTACCTTCAGAAGGCCGGAGCGCAGGATGCGTGGTGGAAGCCGAGCGTCGAGCTAGGCCTCACCGAGCCTCGCTGGGTGCGCGCGATCGAGATTCGCCCGTCCACCGTTCAGGGCCGCAAGGTTGTGCATCACGCCATCGCGAACCTCCGACAGGACGAGTCGCTGGCTCCGGCCAACGTTCGGGATCCTGACGCGGCGACCGGTGCGGCGGCAGCGCAGCCCGGGGCTGGCGGCACGTTCATGGAATGGGCGGTCGGCAAGCAGGGCGAGATCATGCGTCCGAATTCGGGCAAGCTGTTGCTGCCCGGGGCCCGGATCACCTGGGACATCCACTACTCCGACGGTAAGGAAGATGTGACGAGCGTCGTCGAACTGGGCATCTACCTCTATCCCAAAGGTCAGGAACCGAAGTATCGGCAGCAGCTGGCCCTCTGGGGAGCGGGCGGGATCGACATCGCACCGGGCGAGGTGAAGGTCACACAGGGCTTCCGTGCGATGCAGTCGGCAGGTCGCGTCGAGAGCATGCAGCCGCACATGCATCTGCGGGGCAAGGCCATGATGCTCGAGGCCATCACGCCGGACGGTCGCAAGCAGGTCCTGAGCTACGTGAACGACTTCAACTTCAACTGGCACAACAGCTACGTGTACGCCGACGATGTGGCGCCGCTGCTCCCGAAGGGCACGATCCTCGTCGTCACCGCGTGGCACGACAATACGACCGCCAAGAAGTCCAACCCCGATCCGACGCAGTGGGTGGGCTATGGCGATCGCACCGTGGACGAGATGGCTCATGCCTGGATCAACATCACTTACATGAGCGACGCGGATTTTCAGGCTGAAGTCGACGCCCGCAAGGCGGCTACGACCACGCAGCAGCAACAGCAGTAAGGTTAGGCAGCAAGTCGATGGTGATGGGAGGCGCCGCTCGTCGTCGAGCGGCGCCTCATCACCGAGTATCGGCCCTCGGCGTTTCCCATCTCCTCGATTCTCCACAACATCTCGTATCTA
>JAHFUL010000027.1:24612-28797 GCA_023265155.1 Acidobacteriota bacterium | reverse complement strand
GTCCGATCGGCGTCGACCGTGTTCCCGGCGAACGCCCGAACCGCGCCGCCGCTCGTTCGAGGCGCGCGGACATCGTCGGGCGTCAGCCCGCGGTCGACCGGCCCGGACGACTGCATCTGCAAGACAACCCGGCGAGGCGCCGGTCCCTGGCCGCGGCCGAGCGAAACGCTCAACACCGCGAAACCGATCGTCAAACCCGCGACAAGTAGCCGAGATCGCGCCATACAGCTCCAGTCACTGAACTAAGAATTAGGAATTTGGTCAGCCATTCCTAATTCCTAATTCTTACTTCCTAATTTCACGATCCGTCTTTCAAAAGTACACCCGTAACCCCCCGCCCGCCTGGAGGCCGCCCGCGTCGACCGAGCGGTCGGCGAACGGCACGCTCGCCTTAGAGTACCGCAGCAGGCCGCCAATGCCCCACTGCCGGCCGAGCTTCCACGTCACGTCCGCGCCCCCGTGGAATCCGGTCTTCGAGGCGCTCTCATGATTGATCCCGGACCGCGTGAACGACGCGGTGTCGTACGGGTAGCTCTCGTCGTACGCCACGTCCTCGACGAAGTCCTTGTCCACCTGAAACAACGAGAGGCCGGCCAGCAGCGCCACGTCGAATCGTTCGGACACCACCACGTAGACGGCTGAGAGATGCGTCGCGAGCTCCTTGTGCTCGACGCTGCTGACGCCATTGATCGCCCGCGGCTGATTGAAGAAGAACGGATGAGGAATTCGTGCCGTGATCTGTGCCTCGTCTGTCCGTGTGAGCGAAGAGAACGCCACGCCGGCCCCGAGGTTCTCGACGATGCGCACGAAGATACCGCCGTCGAACAACGGAACGGTCGCGGAGGACAGCTCGGCGGCGATCGGCGCAGGCTCCCTATTCTTGACGAGCGTGAACGACTGCGACAGGCCGGCTGAATCGGTCTGGATCAGGGCGTTGAATGCCCCGCGGACGCGGCCAGTCCATTGACGCTGCGCGTACGCCTCGTCGCAATTCAACACGGGCGCTATGAGCACGCACGACAACACCATCGGAAGCCTGATGCTCACTGCCGCCTTTCGGGTCCGGCCGATTCGGTCTCGCCGCGGTGGCGTCGAGCTCGTCGAGGCTCCTGCGGGGGCGGAAGCCTCGTGCGAAGACGAAGGCCGGGGGCCCACATGGGAAGAATTTAACGGTATTCTATTTGGGGTCGCCAATGCACACGCTTTTTCACAAGGTCTGGAACGCGCACACGGTGCGCGCCCTGTCGAGCGGGCAGACGCAGCTCTTCGTTGGTCTGCACCTGATTCACGAAGTGACGAGCCCACAGGCCTTCGACATGCTGCGGCAGCAGGGCTGGGGTGTCGCCCATCCCGAGCGCACGTTCGCCACGGTCGATCACATCGTGCCGACCAGCGCGCAGACGCGTCCGTTCCTGGATCTGATGGCGGAGGACATGACGATCGCGCTCGAGCGGAACTGCCGGCAGTTTGGCATTCAGCTCTGGGCGCCCGGCGGGGTCGAGAGCGAGAACCAGGGGATCGTGCACGTGATCGGCCCGGAGCTCGGACTCACGCAGCCCGGGATGACCATTGCGTGCGGCGACAGCCACACGTCGACGCACGGCGCGCTCGGAGCGATCGCGTTCGGCATCGGCACCTCTCAGGTGCGCGACGTCCTCGCCTCGCAGTGCCTGGCGCTCGATCCGTTGAAGGTCCGCCGCATCGACATCAACGGCGCCCTCCGCCCCGGCGTCTACGCCAAGGACGTCATTCTGACAATCATCCGCCGGCTTGGCGTCCAGGGCGGTGTGGGGTATGCCTACGAGTACGGTGGATCGACGCTGGACGCGATGACGATCGACGAACGGATGACGATCTGCAACATGTCGATCGAGGGCGGCGCCCGCGCTGGCTACGTCAACCCGGACAAGACCACCTTCGCCTACCTGCGCGGCCGACGCTTCGCGCCGTCCGGCGCGGCGTTCGATCGCGCCGTGGCCTGGTGGCGACAACTCGCATCGGATCCGGACGCTCAGTACGACGATCGTGTGTCGCTCGACGCGGCCTCGATCGAGCCCACCGTCACGTGGGGTATCAACCCGGGGCAATCGGTCGGCATCAGCGAGCGGATTGCGGCCGCGGCCGACGAGGAAGCGCTCACATTCATGGGCTTCGAGCGGGGCCAGAAGGTCGAAGGCAGGAAGATCGACGTCGCGTTCATCGGCTCGTGCACGAACGGCCGGCTGTCGGATCTCGAGGAAGCGGCCCGGCTTGTGCGCGGCCGGCACGTCGCGCCTCATGTCAAGGCGCTCGTCGTTCCTGGATCGCAGGCCGTGCGCAAGGCCGCCGAAGCCAAAGGGCTGGACGCAATCTTCACGAAAGCCGGATTCGAATGGCGCGGCGCGGGCTGCTCGATGTGCCTCGCCATGAACACCGACAAGCTCGAAGGCCAGCAGGTCTGCGCCTCGTCGTCCAACCGGAACTTCAAGGGCCGCCAAGGCAGTCCCACCGGGAGAACGCTCTTGATGAGCCCGGCCATGGTGGCCGCCGCCGCCGTTGCCGGCGAGGTCGTGGACGTGCGGGAGATGCTCGAGGAAGCGCCGGTCTAAGCCAGATTCAGGTCTTGAAAACCATGGCAGCCGTAACTTCAGTCACGGGCCGCGGGCTTCCACTTCGCGGCGACGACCTCGACACCGATCGCATCATGCCGGCGCGCTTTCTGCGCGCGGTCACGTTCGAAGGGCTCGAGAGGCACCTCTTCGAGGACGATCGCGCGGCGGATCCGTCGCATGCGTTCAACAACCCGCGCTACACGGGCGCCACGATCCTCATCGTCAACAAGAATTTCGGATGCGGCTCCTCGCGCGAGCACGCGCCGCAGGGGCTGGCCCGCTCGGGCATCCGCGCGATCGTCGGGGAGTCTTACTCCGAGATTTTCCTGGGAAACTCCGCGGTCCTGGGCATTCCGTGCTTCACCGCGGATCGGGCCTCGATCGAGGCGCTGCTCACGCTCGCCGAACGTGCGCCGGAAACCCAGATGACCGCGCGAGTCGACACCGGCGTGGTCTCAGCCGGGGGACTCTCGATTCAGGCTGATCTGCCGCCGGCGCTGCGGGACGCGTTCATGAGCGGCCAGTGGAATCCGGCCGCGATGCTCCTCGACAAGTACGACGAGGTTGAAGCTGTGGCCGGCCGACTGCCTTACATCAGCGGCTTCCCGAGCGATACCTGAAGATCGATACCTGAATCTGGTAATTGGGTAATCTGGTAATTGGGTAATTGGATTGGGAGATTGAGGGATTGAAGAATTGGATTGCCACATTCCCAATCCAATTACCAGATTAACCAATTACCCGATTACCAGATTCATATATCTCCCTGGCCGACCGTCGCTGCTGGATAGCTCGCAAGCGCTTCCGGCTCGGAATCGAACGTCTCGAAAATCGTGACGAGACGTGTGATCGACAGCAGGTCGTGGTTCTTCTTGTTCACGTTGATCAAGGTCAGCCTGCCGCCCGCTTTGGTGATGGTCGCATACCCGGCGACGAGAACTCCAAGACCGCCGCTGTCGATGTACGGCACGCCACCGAGGTTGAGGACCAGCTGTTTCCGTTCTTGTTGGACCAGGCTCTGGATCTTGTCCTTCAAGAACTGCACTCCATCCTCGATGGTGAGCTTACCGTTCAAATCGAGGACGATCACGCCGCCAACGAGTCGTTCATTCATGTCCATCGGAGATCTCCGTGAGGAACCGTTCTCGACGATCGAAAGCCAGCCATATGATACCGGTCCCCATCGCTGCGGGGGGGTATTATTCGAACAATTTCGCGGAACTAGACATCTCCATTCTGACTAAGGCCCGAATCCTGAAGTAGCGAAGGTCCGCCGATCCACTCGTCGGGTTGAGGCCGCGCTTCGCTACAGATCTGCCAGAATCGGGTAATCTGAAGTGCGGAGGACACCATGCCCCTCTACGAGTTCGAGTGCCGCGGATGCGGAAGCCGTTTCGAGCAGCTGGTACGTGGCGAGGGCTTGCCGACTTGTCCATCGTGCGAGAGCACCGACCTGGAACGGCTCTTGTCGATGTTCGCGGTGAGCTCGGCGGCGACGCGGGCATCGAACCTCGACGCCGGCCGCAAGGCCGGCGCGAAAGAGCGCCGCGACAAGAAGCACGCCGAGATCGAAGCGATTCAGCATCACCACTAG